>JAWOKY010000150.1:0-2799 GCA_033853975.1 Thermodesulfovibrionales bacterium | reverse complement strand
GCCCGTAACGTCGGCCTTGGTGAGCATGACGCCCGGATCGTTCTGCGCCTCCTTGTAATAGGTTTCGAGTCTTCCCGGTGTCCGAATATCGATATAGAAGATCATCGCGAGGGCGTCGGGGTTCTGCCTCACATATTTTGCCTGCTTCAGTGATGTCGCACAGCACATTGAGGAGCAATAAGGGAGATGCTCGGGGTTCCTTTGACCGGCGCATTGGATAAAGGCAACTTTCTTCGCCTCTTTTCCGTTGGAAGGCCTGAGGATCCTGCCGTTATTCTTCCTGGCAATCTCCTCGAATTCGACATTCGTCACCACATCCTTGAACTTCCCGTATCCAAGGTAGTCAAGTTTCGCTGCGTCATAAGGTTTCCATCCGGTCGCCATCACGATCGCTCCGACCTTCATGGTCTCGGAATTGCCGTTTGAGGCTATGGTTACGTCATATAACCCCGGCTGTCCCTCGGTCTTTTCAACCCTGGAAGACTTGCACACTTTGATATCGGGATGGCTCTCGACCTCTTTTACCATCTTTTCGACATCCGTGTCGACGATGAGGGGCTCCCTGAAAAACACTCCCATCGGTATCTTCTTGTAGAGTTTGTTCATAAAGCCGCCGAGCTGCGCCTCTTTCTCAACGAGCACCACCTTCTGTCCCGTATTGGCCGCCTCGAGTGCAGCCGTCATACCGGTGATGCCGCCGCCGATCACAAGGATCGTGCTGCTCAGGTCCTGAAGTACATTAGGCTCGGGAAGATCGCCTTTCTGTGTCTTGATGATCCCCATGGTAAGGTAGTCCGCTGCAAGGCTCTGCGTGTCTTCTGTCTTGGGAGGCTGGCTCCAGGCGACGAATTCCCTGATGTTCACCCTCTCCGTGATCGTGCCGGGAAAACCGAACTCTTCATATTTCACGCGGGGAGAGCACGCGGCGATCACAAGGGTGTTCACTCCCCCCTTCACGTCATCCTGTATCATCTGTAATCCCGCGGGGCCGCAGAGGATATCATGGGTCTTGCAGTTTTCAATCTTCATGTCCTTTGTCGCGACACTCGAGAGCTTCTCTATATCAACGGCATCACTTATTCCGCAGCCTTTACAGATATACACTCCGAATTTCTTCTCCATCGCTACCTCCTCCTCAAACTCTGGATGCTCTTTATCGCAACACCCGTGGCGTCCTGAGCAGACCGCGCAACATCAACGGGGCTCTTCAGCGTTCCGACAGCATAAATGCCCTTTTTCGCGGTCGAGGCATCCACGAACCCGTCAGGGGTGCAGGTGATATCCTTCACGATCTTGGTCTCCCTTGTCCCGGGGACCATTCCGGTCGCAAGGACGACCATATCGAAAGCCGCTTTGACCTTGCCGCCGCCGAAGATGTCCTCGACTTCGACTATGACGTCCCTGGTTGCCGCGTCTTCGGTAATCCCTGCCACTTTGCCTTTTGTGAGAATGATATTATCATCGCTTTTCGCCTTCGCCAGAAACCGGTGTTCATAGAGACCCGGGGTCCTGAGATCGATATAGAAGACCGTCGCCTTCGAATCCGGATACTGCTCCCTGACGTACATGGCCTGTTTCAACGAAGCGAGGCAGCAGATGTATGAGCAATAGGGGAGGTGGTTCTCATCCCTGGATCCCGCGCACTGAACAAAGGCGATGTTCTTCACCTCTTTGCCGTCAGAAGGCCGGACTATTTTCCCGCCCGTGGGACCGTTGACCGCCGAAAGACGTTCCATCATCATGTTCGTGATCACGTTCTGAACCTTGCCGAAGCCAAGGATGTCCATCCTGGTGGCATCATAGGGGCTCCAGCCCGTTGCCATCACCACGGCGCCGACCTTCATCGTCACCGTCTCGGGTTTCATGTTCAGATCAACCGCATCATACTTGCATGCCTCTGCGCACGCCTTTCCGCACTCTTTGGAGCAGGCGCTCGCGTCTATCACATATTTAAAAGGGAATGCCTGGTTAAAGGGAAGGTAGGCCGCTTTTGTCTTGTCCATGCCGAAATTGAATTCGTTGGACCGATAGGAAGGACAGGCCTGGGCGCACGCATCGCACCCGACACACTTGTCGTTCACATACCTCGGGTTGACCTTGATCGTCACGTCGAAGTTGCCCTCTTCGCCCTTGATGTCCTGCACTTCCGCAAGGGTATAGAAACGTATCTGCGCATTGTTCTTTATCCTCTTGAAATTTATTTCAAGACCGCAGACCGGGGGACAGAGCTTCCAGAAGTATTTATTGAGCTGGGCCACCCTGCCGCCGAGATAGGGGTTTCTTTCTACGATCACTACCTCATTGCCTGCCTCAGCGGTCTCCACCGCAGCGGTAAGTCCGCTGAAACCGCCTCCTATAACGAGAACCGTCTTATTCTCTGCCATTTCTTTCCTCCTTAAAGGCAGTAACTGCTCCGAAGCTCCAAGTCCTAAGCTCTAAATTCCAAACTGAGATCAGAGAAGAAGCATAAGGGCTCATGATCCGGTTTAGGATTTAGAAATTGGGGCTTGGAATTTCGCCCTCTTCTCCAAAATCCGAAATGAGGGCGGGGAGGGCATAGCCCTCCCCGCATCCATCAGTTACTGAAACATCTGAACATAAGGAACTTTCTTGAGTTCCCACTTGTCTGTTGCTGCGTCATACTTTGAAACGGAGAAGCACTTCCATTTGTTGTCGTCGATGAGGTCGAAGTCAGCCCTGTAATAATAGCCGGGATACCTCGACTCTTCCCTGAAGAGAATGTGCCTTGCGTGCGCCTCGGCAGTCAATGTCCTGTGGTAGTTTTCCCAGCACCTGAGG
>JAWOKY010000149.1:0-5999 GCA_033853975.1 Thermodesulfovibrionales bacterium | reverse complement strand
CGTCTCAATGCGAGCGAGTAGGCAAAAATGCGTTTTGTCAGCACCGAAGGCAGCATAGTCCGACGGGTCGGGCGGTGTCCTTGGGAACTCTGCTATCTGCGTATTGCCACCGCTGACGGTGACGGGCTGGCTACCGATTAACCCGCCCATCAAAGCCGGTGAGGTGACACTGCCATCCCATGGCGCTGGCCAGGCCAACGAGCTAGATGCCTTGGCCCAGTAGAGTTTGAGTGTCCCGCTCTGCGTTGCCGCACCCGCGCAGCCGACGTTGCGAACCCGCACATAGACGTAGTTAAGCTGTTCGCCATTTGGATTCTGGTGATCTTGGTTGGTGAATCCGTCAGCCGCATTGCGAACCCATATGTCATCGCTAATATACATCGGGTTTGGACTCGGGTCGGGTTCGACACCGGTATCGTCAGCATTGTCTTGCATCCACAAATCCGGTGCCGGCGAGCCATCCCCAACGGGTACTAGGCCATCCGAGGCAAGAATACCCGGACGCGCCACCGACAATGCCGCGTTCATACGGATGGCCTGATCCTCGGTGAACATAATCATTGTGTCGTCGTCGACATAGTCCATGTAGTTCATAAACATGTCGCCGTTTGGCCCATTGCCGCACGAAACATGCGGGAAGGTTGGTTTGCCGTAATTCTCCGTGCCCTGATTGGGCGTGTCGGCACACTCGTCCGACCCGCTGCATATACCACTCGGCGATTGATCGTCGTCTCCCCAAATGTGGAGCAAATTAAGCCAATGGCCGATCTCGTGTGTCGCGGTGCGGCCAAGATTGTACGGTGCCGCCGCGGTTCCCAGATTGCCACATGCTTCTGTATCCACTACAAATCCATCCAATGCAGCCGGGGCACCAGGAAAAGTCGCAAAGCCGAGAAGGTCGTCGGTGAAATTGGCAACCCACATGTTCAAATATCGATCCGAGGGCCACGGGTCAGCACCGCCTGTTCCCGCTGACTTGACGTCATTGCGCGTTGCTTTAGTGAAACCCGTTGTTGCGGTATGTGTGCGAGTAATTCCATTGGTAACGCCGCAGTTAGGATCGCGGACGGCAAGCGCAAATTCGATGCGCGTATCTGCGGCGACACCAGCGAAAGCGGCTGGTACATTCCCGGCATCGGCATTCATGCGGCGGAAATCTGCGTTCAGCACATCAAGTTGCGACTGAATCTGCGCATCGCTTATATTTTGGGCCGCCGTGTTCCAGACAACGTGAACCACCACTGGAATTCGCACCACACCAGTGCGTAGGCCTTCCGCAGCAAAACGCGCGATGAACTTGCGCGTTTCCATCTCGATCTCCCGGCGTCTGCGCCGATACTCCGGATAAAGATATGATAAACGACGATGCTCTTCCATGGTCGCACATGACCTGCGGTGTTTTCGGTGATGAATTTCAGTCCGTTTTGCCACGTGAATTCTCCTTTCGTGATGAGTGATTGTGATTAAAAACTATTTCAGTGGAAAATAGTACCCCATAAGCCTCCTTTCTGGGCCTACAATCAGCCGTAAGAGAGAATATCAGTGAACCGGTACGTTGTACCCCAACAGTACCAAATGTACTTGGGAAGCGCTGCTCGCAGCGTTTCCTGCTTAAGCTGCGGGGTGATGTCGTAGATTGCCGCTTTCGCCTGCGCGAGCCGATTAGCGAGATCGTGCGGCGGTTCTTTCTTCGCCTCCAAGAGATCGGGACCGATCAGAACGCGATAGTGTTGATCAGGTGCAAGATGGAACGTGACTTCTCCTTTTTCCGCTAGCGCGGAATCAATGAGTTTCCCCATGCGGTCAAAAAGGTATGCTCGTCCGGGAGCAGTGCTTCATCGGGTTCCAGTCCATGCAATAACGTGTCGATCCGAAGAGACTTGTCTTTGTGCCGAATCACCCATGTTGTAAACCTCCATAATCTGCCGGAGTCTCCTGTTTGTCTACATATAGGTATATCACTAAGACAGGTGGTCGACTACCTTAATTTGTCAAAAAAATTCCCGGTTTTGTCAACTTCTAAGTTCTTAATTTTTTCGGCGGGATTCCAAAGAACTTCTTGAAGACCTCAGAAAAATGCTTCGAGGAGTAGCCCACTTGTTCGGCGATCTCATCGATCCTGAGTTCCTCATTTCTCAGGAGTTCTTTGGCCATTCTAAGCCTCTTGCAGGTGAGGTAATCTTTGAATGTATGCCCGGTGGCGAGCTTGAAGTAATGACAGAAATAGGTTTTGTTCATGGCTGCTTCTCGTACCATTTGGGAAATATCGAGATCTGCCCTGTAATGTTCATCAATGTATTTCTTGGCTCTTATTATCCCGTCCTTGACAGGCGAGGGTATTGCCGAAGGGAATTCTTCAGAAGCCTCCTCAGGAGATTCGAGAAAGAGGGGCTGGCGACGCGCCGATCCTCTGTCCTTCAAGTTCAACAGGAGCTTCACTTTCTTCTTTATCTCTCCTGTATCGAAAGGTTTCTTCACATAATCAATAGCCCCGTTCTTAAATGACTGCTGGCATACTTCTTCGGTTCCATACCCGGTTATTATGATCACCGGTATGGATGGATGGCGGGTCTTTATTTCCTTCAGGACGGTGATTCCGTCCGCATCCGGAAGCACATAATCAAGGAGGACTACCCTAATATCCGCGCAAAGCGTCCTCATTCCCTCAGAGGCATTCGCTGCAAGCAAGACCTTGCAGCCTTCTCCCAAGATTCTCCCGAGCCTTTCCCTCGTCACCTCACAATCGTCTATTACTAGAATGCTCTTTTTCATCTGAGTTACTATTTTGCTTTCCAATACTTGAACTATAGCAAGTGCAGTTTAAGAAGTGAATCACCCTCGAAGGGTATTTTTTGGTGATAGAAGAGGCTCTGTCACTGACATCATAGTGCGAAATTCCGAAAGAAAGCCTGAGAAATGGAAATCTCAAATTGGTGGATGTACATAGCGGGGGGAAAGTTTTCTCGCGGGTGCGACCTTCTTTTGAAAAGCGTGAGCGTATTTTTTGGGCCACACTATCGTTAAGTCGGTACTTCGCAGGACAGCAAGCCACGAATTTCGCTCACAACCGCTGTAAACACAAACACTGTTCAGCACACCTGAGGCAGTCACTTATACATTGGTGATACTTAGGAAACGTCGCAGACGATAGACAAACATGAAGAAGTACCATCTGTAAAAAAAGTTCCGGAAAGAATATAATAGCGCCGTAGCGGGTAAGAGTTGAGTCCGTTCGGGAGGGGATGGATGGCGGAATACAGGATTATTTTCAGGGGTAAGTTTGTTGCGCAGATACCTCAGCCCGAGATAAGGCGGCGCCTTCTTGAGCTTTACAAGAACAACCAAGAGACTGTAAACCTTTTCTTTAGGGGACGTCCTCTGGTTGTCCGGAAACATCTCGATTATCCGAAGGCGCAGAGATACAGGGCGGTCCTTGAGAAAGCCGGCGTACCCTGTGAAATCGTCGAAGAACCTGCTACGCCTCCCGTGCGTGAAGAACAGAACACCCCCTCTGCGCGGCCCCGCGTGCCCGAAAAGGAGACTCTTCCGTCAGGTGGACCGTATAGCGGCACAAGACAGACTGAGGCGACCGCCTCCCCAAAGAACGCCCCTTCCCCACCGGCGCAGAGCGCTACGGGACCTTCCGGTGGTTCGCTTTTCAGAGGGAGCAGGCTCCAGAACATTTCGGCGGTGATCATGATCGCAGCGATTATCTTCTCTGCCGGCATCCGTATCTGGGCGCTGCAGAATGCCGGGGCGATACATCCTCCCGATCACGTCACCGCAAACGAAAGCGAAGTCTGCGTCCATTTCAACGGAACACTCTTCTTTCTTGCACCTGACGGCCACCTCAGGAAGCGCATACCCCTCCCCGGCCTCGGAATAAGAAGGGAGCCGGCCGGCCTCCAGCTCCTCAGGAATGGCGACTTCCTCATAGGCAACCTTGAAAAGGGAGAGATAGTTAGATGTGAACGCTCCCCCCTCGCCTGCCGCAGGATAGGACCGGCGGGGCAATACACCATCAATGAAAACTTCAAATTCCTTGCCGATGAGGAAAGAAACCTCCTCTTCATCTCGGATACGAACAACCACGCGCTCCTTGTGCAGGGCCTTGACGGCTCTGCCTTGCAGAAGATCGCGGCCACGTCCGTTATCCGTTTTCCGAACGGCATGGCCCTGGACAAGGAAGGCCGGCTCTGGCTGAGCAATACGGCTGAGAAGGAGGTGCTCTCCTTTGAGTTCAGGGACGGCAGATTTGTACAGACAGACAGCATTGTGCCTCTTCGGCCGCAGACGGAAGAGAGCCGGGAGATGGAGGAGTTCCTGAAGAAGAAGCCCGCGGCCGGGGAGGCAGGTCTGAAGGTCCTTCTCGAGAAGATGAGGGAGCTGCAGAAAGTCCGGGAGAAGCTCGGGGATGACCTTCTTCATTCACGGCCCCTCGCGATTTCATGGGACGCAGGTGGCAACCTCTGGGTCGCTGCGAGCAACGCCCGTATAAGCAGCGCGGGCCTTGGTGTCTTCGATGCGGCGGGAAAGCAGATAACGCGCATTCCTTTGGGAGAGGGCGCCATTCCTGTGGATGTGACGACGAACGGTGATCGCGTACTCATTGCAGACAGCGGTCTTTTCCAGTTCTTGTCCGTGTCTTCCGAGGCCCCTAGGCCTGTCGCGTTCGGAGATGAGGTCTTTCAGCGGGAAGTCTCGCAGGTTCGTGGTGAACTGAGACGTTTCGAAGCGATCAGGGCATGGGCGGGCAGGAGCATATGGCTCCTGTCCCTCGGGACCCTGGTCCTTGCGGTATTCATTGCGGCGGGGAATTATCGCAGGCGGAGGAGGGCGTCGCTCCGCGCCGGCCTCCCGGCGCGATCCCCTGCGCCTTCTGCGCTGACCGCAGCGGGGGTGCAGCAGGACCCCGGGATTAGGAGACACTACTGCCTCGAATTTTCGGGAACCGGCTCCGAATATTTCAGGATATGGATAGTCAACGTCTTTCTTACCATCCTCACCCTCGGCATTTACGCTCCATGGGCAAAGGTGAGAAGCCGCCGTTATTTTTACAGGAACACAGTCCTCGCCGGACACCCTTTTGATTACACTGCTGACCCCTTGGCGCTCCTCAAGGGATACGCTATTGTGGGAGCGGGCATGCTTCTCTATTCAGTCACAAAATACTTTAACCCATCGTACGCCCTTGTCGTCTTCGGGATTTTCTCACTCCTTTTTCCGCTGCTGGTCTATAAATCGCTCCGTTTCTTTGCGCACAACTCGACTTACCGGAATATACGTTTCAGGTTCCTCGGGTCTCTCGGTGAGAGTTACCGCACCTATCTCCTTTACCCAGTTCTTATCCCGTTCACGCTCGGACTTATCGTCCCTTACTGGGAATTCAGGAGAAAAAGGTATTTCTATAACAACATCGACTACGGCGCGACCCCCAACACCTTTTCCGGAACACACGGACCCTTCTACACTGTCTATATCAAAGCCGGAATAGTCATGGCCCTGCTCGCGTTTGGTACCGTGCTCTCTGCCGCGCTTGTTCTTCCGAAGCTCGCGGGGGCATCTCTTTCAGGCAGGGAAGGACTGGGGTCCGGGTTTCTGCTGGGCGCATTACTCAGCTACGGCGTTGTGTTGTTCGCAGCATCCTTTTTTCAGATGTATCTCTACGCGTGGACGACAAATTACTGCCTCGGACATTCAGAGCTTGGAGAGGTCAGGTTCGAGAGCACACTCAGCGGCGGCAGGCTTTTCTGGATACGCGTCTCGAACATCATAGCCATCGTCTTCTCGGTGGGATTACTCACACCATGGGCAAAGGTGCGACGGATGAAGTATGTTGCCGACAACCTCTTCGTAATCACGTCCCGTGACCTCAGCGATTTCGCCTCGGCATCCACGGTCGAACAGAGTTCGTACGGTGACGCGGCTACGGAATATCTCGGTTTCGAGATAGGCTTATGATCGAGGTTGAGGGAGCATATTTTGACGGAAAGAGTTCA
>JAWOKY010000148.1:0-4997 GCA_033853975.1 Thermodesulfovibrionales bacterium | reverse complement strand
TCATATATCCCTGTTTCAGAAAGACCCACCTTCACGGTCAGTGTCTCATGTGAAGGAAGGTCTACACTCTGTAGCGTACGGCCCTGAGGGTCTTTGACGGTGAAATTATGACCCGAAGACGAACTGTTCTCAATACGGAATACAATCACGTCTCCCTTGTAAGCCTTGATGTTGTTCGGTTCGAACTGGAAATTGCTGGCCTTCATAGTGAGGTCAATTTCGCCTTTTGCCGGTCCTATCGTCACCAGCGGTTGTTGGCTTGCACATGCCGCCACTGCCAGCACCACGACGGCGCACACCGCGATGAATACCTTAGACTTGTTTTTCATAGTTCGTCTCCTTTCTTACGGTCCTGGAAGCCTCCCCTTTTTTCATTTTACTGCATCTGCCATAAATCTCCAATCCATGTGAGCCCTTCGTGTGGCCGGTTCCTTTCTTGAACGACAGGGCGTTATCAGGTACCATAAAAGTATTGGAAGAAGATGAATGTCCTTATCGTAAGCACGAACCGTAACCCTTTTCCCATGCCGATCATTCCCGTAGGCGCATGCATGGCCGCAGAGGCGGCAGAGCGCGCCGGCCACGAAGTGAAAGTCCTTGACCTGATGTTCAGGGAGGATCCCCTGCGGGCACTTCAGCGTGCCCTGGAGGAAAGGAAGCCTGATATCGTGGGGCTTTCAGTGCGGAATATTGATAATAACGACATTCAGTGTCCCACTTTTTTTATAAGGGATCTTGCGCCGCTCATCGATGCCGTCCGTTCCATGACACAGGCCCCTATAGTACTTGGAGGGGCCGCGGTGCCCGTGATGCCCGAGGAGGTGCTGCACTATACCGGCGCGTCGTGGGCGGTGCTGGGGGACGGGGAAACAGTCTTTCCCCTTCTCCTTAAAGAGCTGTCGGAGGGAAGGTCTCCGAAAACGCTTCCGGGAATAGCGTGGATTGAAAACGGCGCGTTTCACTCCAATCCCTGTGCTTCATCCGGAAGTGACTGCCCGTGCATTTCGCCTGATTTTCGTCGCTGGGTTGACCTGAAAGCTTATCTCAGAAGGCTTTCCACGGTGCCTCTCCAGACCAAGCTCGGATGTAAGTTTTCCTGCGTCTATTGCACGTACCGGAAAATAGAGGGGAACAGGTACCGCCTGAGCGACCCCGGAGAAGTGGTGGAAAACATTGACAGGCTCGCCGCAGCGGGACTCCGCCATATCGAGTTCGTCGATAATGTGTTCAACTCCCCGTACGATCATGCCCTCGCTATCTGTGAGAAACTTGCCCGGATGCATGCACGTGTTTCTCTCCAGAGTCTCGAGGTGAATCCTCTTTTGGTCGATGACACTCTGCTCACCGCGATGGAGCGTGCAGGCTTCTCAGGGATTGGCATAACCGTTGAAAGCGCATCAGGCGAGGTGCTTGAGGCACTCAGGAAAGGTTTCACCGTTGAGTACGTGTATAAGGCAGCGGATGTCGTCCGGCACCACGCGATCCCCTGCGTCTGGATATTCATGCTGGGAGGACCCAACGAAACGAGGGGGACGGTGAGGGAGACCCTTCGGTTTGCAGAGAACCGTGTGCGTCCGCAGGACGTGGTGTTCCTTGGCATGGGCATACGCGTCTATCCCGGCACCGAGCTGGAAGCGATTGCGAGAAAACAGGGTCTCCTTTCGCTCTCGCCCGCAGAGATGCTCGAGCCGGTCTTTTATGTCTCTCCCACCGTTGAATATGGCTGGATGCTGAAACAGGTAAAGACTTCGATGAGCACGCATATGAATTTCATGAGTTCCGATTCTCTGAGTTCTCCCTTGCTGCCGTCCATACATCGCGTTGCATACAGGCTGGGACTGCGTCCTCCCCTGTGGAGGCATACGCGGTTTGTGAGGAGGGGACTCAGACTTTTGGGAATGGAGGTATAACGATGGGGAATGAGGAAGCGAGGTCGGGAAATGCGCACATCGCCTCTGTGGCGGTCGCGTCGCCGCCGTTCACTGCTTCGCAGGAAGAAGTGGGGCGGTTTCTCATGGAACGGTATTCTGACAGGTTGAGTTCCCGGAGCGTTTCGCTTATGCGGAATCTCTTTTCTCATCCCGCCATCCGAAAGAGGAGTTTCGCGGTTGAGGATCCTGAAGGTTTCATTGCCGAGAAGCCTGATGACCGGATTCGGCGGTTCACCCGCTGGGCCATTGAACTTTCTGCACAGGCGGTACAGAAGGCCTTGCTCAAGGCAGGCTTGTCCCCTGCTGACGTCGCCGGCGTTGTGGTGAATACCTGCACCGGTTACATCTGTCCCGGGATATCAACGTACCTCGTCGAAAAGATGGGATTCGACCGTCATCTAAGGGTATATGACCTTGTCGGCAGCGGCTGCGGGGGAGCCATTCCCAACTTAGAGGTGGCTGAATCCCTTGTGAGGAACTCTCCGGACAAGGCGGTGGTGAGCGTTTCGGTCGAGATATGTACCGCTACTTTTCAGATGGAGGACGATTTGAGTCTGCTTGTCTCCAACGCCCTGTTCAGCGACGGAGCTGCGGCAGCGGTGCTCTGGAGCCGCCCCCGGGGGCTCAAACTCGTCGCGTCATCCAGTTACTATGTGCCTGAAGACCGCGACGCCATACGCTATGTCCATAAGAACGGTCAGCTGTATAACCAGCTCTCGACAAAACTTCCTCATCTCGTCAAGAAGGCAGTGGGACAGGTGGTACATGATGTTCTCGCCGTGCGGTCGTTGCAGGTTGGCAAGGTAAAACACTGGGCGCTTCATACCGGAGGAGAAAAGATAATCAACACCATAAAAGCTGAAATCGGGCTCTCCGAAGAACAATTGGAGGCAACCCGCAACATTCTTGCAGAATACGGGAACATGTCTTCGCCCACGGTCTGGTTCGTGCTGGACAATATTTTAGAAAAGGGGGTAGAAAGGGAAGATTATTGCATTATGGTTGCCTTCGGCGCGGGTCTTTCCGCCCATGCCTTTCTGTTGAGAAGGGTTTAATCCGGATCAGGGGTCAACGCGCGTCCACGTGGTGGTGCGGCCGAAGAGCGAAAAAAGAACATAGCCCCTCAGGTGCAGTTCATCAGGGAAAGCAAGGACGATCCTGCCGCTATATGTCTTTCCGTTCTTCGGGTCATAAACCGTGCCCCCTTTCCACCCCGTTTCGCCGTCGAAGATGAAATCATTCACGACCTGGAGACCTATGACAGGCCGGTCCCTGAGTGCCGCATCGGGGTTATTGTCATCCATTCTGGGCTGGCCCGCCCTTCCTGCGCTGTCGTCCGGAGGATAGGTCGGCTCCTTTGCCCAAACGACCCTGCCACAGTACTTCCCGCCGCACTTGAAGATCTCGATTATGCCGTCTCTTTCTTCGTTGTTCCAGAATCCAAGGATGTCATCGCCGTTCGCCGCCCATGTCACAGCGATGGCCTCAAAAAGAATGTAAATAATTACGGCAGGGGCTATCGCCCGTCGCATCACTTGCCATGACCTGAGCCGCCGTCGATCTGCTCTCAAGATGTGGGAAGTTATCCTATTCCCATCCGTCCAGTACGATCTTTTGTGATTTCTTGTAGGGATATTTCTCCACGAGTTCTTTGACGGGCAGTTTCTGGTCATCTGCTCTCATAAAGTGCAGGAGAACCACCGATGCCCAGTAATCCCGGTAGTATTCCGTCCCCTGCAGTTGAACAGGGACACCTTTTTCATTTACCCTATGACAGGCGGCGCAGGTCACCGGTCCCGCGTATTTTCCGTCGGGGCTGAACTGGAGCGCCTGTTCATGCGACGTTATATCCGGTGTCTTTTCCGGACCTTCATATCGCACCGGGTACAGGCCGTGGATGGACTCGTGGCAAGACTGGCAGGCAATCTGGCCGTGCGCCTTGGAATAGCGGTAGAGAGAATATTTGTTGGGCTGGTCGATGGGGAAATAGCTCCCTCCCTCGCTTTCCACAAGAGGCGCCAGATGACAGTCTGCGCAGTGCGGCTCACCGGCAGCGAGCCACCAGTCCTTCCCTGCGGACGCTCCGTCGTAAGGAACAGCATTGCCTTCCTTTGCGTTCCAGGGAAGAAGCTTCAGTTTTCCCGCGCTGTCTTTCGATGCCTTTACGAGCGTGGCCCCGGTATGGCTTGCGTAATACGAACGGAGCGGATCGCCTTCAGCGCCAACGATCGGATCAGCATAGCTATTTTTGAATTTTGCAGCATCGCCTTTTGATACCACCTTCACGATCTCCGTTATTGAGGTGTTGCGCAGGGTTTTGCCTTCCTGCTCCACGGGGCTCTTCAGGTCGTCATAGTTATAGAGCGCGTGGGCAAGCTGGTTGTGGCAGTGGGTGCAATACAATCCCCTGATCCTGGAGACCGTTTTCCCGTTTTCGTCCTTCCTGCTGACTTCGCTCAAATACCACTTCCCGATCTGGTTGAGAAAGAACGGGGGCTTTACATCGGGGTTGGTATGGGCGTCCCTGCGGAGATAACATCCGCCGCCTGCAATGCGCACGTCGGAATTGGAGAACCGCGCGTTGCCTTCCTGATCGACGACGTCGTAAGGGTTCGATCCGGGTATGTTCATTTTTTCTTTCCACCAGTGGGTCGGATGGCATGCCTGGCAGCTCTGCGTTCTGCCGGCCTTGTCAGGCATGGGGATAAAGGCGGCATGGACTGAGTGGACCGCTTCGGTGAGTGTTGAAGCTTTCAGGGCCTTGTACCCGGTTGCACCCGGCCGCGGGGACTGAAGGTTGCCGGAGACGTTGTCTCCATGGCAGTCGGCGCAGTTCACTGAACCGACGACGCCGAGCCGGTTGTATGAAACATCGGGATTGTATTCTTTGAGGAGGGAGGTGCCGTGTCGCCTGTCGTGGATCTCAAGGATGTTGATGGACGTCTGCGCCTGCCGAGCCGTAAACTCCGACACGTCGGTATAGTTGTTCTTCCAGTATGCATATTCTTTGTCGAGCAGTGTAAGTCCCTCTTGGCGCGCCATCCTGGCTGCCTTGCCCTGGCCGGA
>JAWOKY010000147.1:0-8144 GCA_033853975.1 Thermodesulfovibrionales bacterium | reverse complement strand
GAATGACGCGTTCTGGAGAAGCAGGTCACGGAACGGGATAGCGTTGAATTTTCCAGTACCGCTGATTTCGGGATCAGACAGTTTCCCTCGTATGGTAGCTGACACATCCATGCGAGGTTCCGGCAGCTTCTGCTTTCGGAGCGGTTTCATGAAATTTGCAAATTTCCCTATCGTCTGGGGACCGGACCTGACCCTGAGCTTTATGTCGAGGTTCGCGTCCGGGAACGGTCCAGCGGAGCCTGATACCGTCATATCGGCATCCGCAGTCGAAAGTTCGAACGAATCAACGCGAAGGCTGCCATGGTCGTACCCCAAGGCGGCTCGGACTCTGCCCAACACTTCGGGATAAGCAGGCGCGGTGAGCCGGACGGCGGAGTTGTTGAACGCTATCTTTGCGCTCTCGCCGGCAATGTTGATCCTGGCGAGGATATTGATATCAGAGACTGACAGTTGTACGGACGAGGCCAGGTCGGTGAATGAAATCTGAGCCTTTTTGACCGTAACGGTGCGTAAGAGCAGCTTAAATTGCGACTGGCCTTCCGTCTGCATACGGGCGATGTTCGACCGGATTTGGTCAATCAGTGTCAGAAGATTTACCTCTCCTGCCCGCGAGCGTTCTGCTTGTATGCGCGGTTCGAGGATTTCGATGGACGGCAGCCTGACCTCCCTGAAAAGCAGGGGCAACGGGCTTATGTTCACCTTTATTTTACGGATGGCAGCCGCCTGCTTCCCATGAGCGTCAGGAATCGTTATGTCCCGTGCCTCAAGATACATGGGGATAAAGTTGGCCCGGATCCAGCCGATCTGCGCTTGAGGACCCAGGACAGCCTGTAGGGGCCCGATTACATACGGCCTTATCCTGGTGGCAAACGCATCACTTTGTACGTACAGTTCGAGTGCCCCGAGAAGGACAATGGACAACACCGAAAGAATGATTAATATTTTACTCATAAGGCAAGATCCTACTGCTTAGCGTCTCCTTTTTTTGTCTCCAGCACCTTGAGCAGCGCATCCTTAATCCGTTCGAGCCGGACCCCGTCCGTGATCTTCTTGCGCAGCAAGTCCGTAACATAGAAAGAATCCATGACCCGTGCACCCTCGGTCACGATCTTTGCAGATCCGATGTCCAGATTGAGATCATAGAGCGTTTTGGTGATCTGGTGCAGGAAACCGACCCGGTCCCGCGCGTTGATATCGATGATGGTGAAGGAATCCGATGTATCGTTGTCAAAATCAACGGTCGGAGTGATTGCCGCGGGGAAGGCGCGGAGGGAGACGTACGAGCTTGGCTCCGGCGGTTTGTACGTGCTCATGAGCGCGGCGCGCAGTTCCAAACGCACGCTTTCCCATGCGTCGTCATAGGGATAGATCTTGCCCTCGGGATCGGTGATCTGGAACGTGTCGATCATCACACCGTTTTTCGAGGTATAGACTTGTGCGCGAAGTATGTTGAGGTTCTTAGAAGCAATGGTGCCCGCTGTTCGGTAGAACATACCGTAGGCGTCGTATGCGCACACCGTGAGTTCCGTGTACCCTCTGTCTGTATTATGACGGTACTGGATGACGAGCTTCTCATCAGGAAGACGCTTCATCATCTTCATGTGCTCAATCACTTTGTGCGCCGGGGTATGGAGAATGTATTGCTCAGGCATGGCGACAAGGAAGGTGTCGATGTCCTTGCCGGAAAACAGGCCCGTGGCACTTTCCTTTATCTTGAGGGATGCTGCGATCAGCCTCGCATGCTCCTCTTCGACGATTTGGGCGCTCCGGTCAAAATAATTGAGCGTTCGGATGTAGAGATCCTGGAGAAGCGCCGCCTTCCACTGCGTCCAGGCTGTAGGGCTCACTGCCGAGATATCGGCATAGGTGAGCAGATAGAGCATGGCGAGGGTCTCCCGGTCGCGTACGCGCCGTGAAAAATCGGCAATCACCTTCTGGTCGGTGAGTTCCCTGCGTTGGGCTATGCTCGACATGAGCAGATGGTTCCTGATCAAAAAGAGGACCCGCTCCTGGTCCTCATTGGCTATCCCGAGCCGTGCAAGTATCGCTTCCGCGAGCCCCACGCCTTTGTACTCATGCCCGGACCGGTACGCCTTGCCCAAATCGTGAAGCAGCACGGTGAGGATCAGGACCCAGCGCTTTTTCAGTCCCTGGAAGGCATCGAACAGTGTGACCAGACCAGGGAAGAGGCCTGCCCACAGGCTCTGGAGGTTGCGAATCGCGATCAGGCTGTGCTCGTCCACGGTGTACATATGATAGTAATCGTGCTTGGCGAGTGCCTGAATGGAGCGGAACTCCGGCAAATACCTTCCCAGGGTGCCCAGGTCCTTCATGAGCGTGAGGGTCTCGAAAAGGTTGTCGGGATTGTCCAGCATGGAGATGAACGCCGATGCCGCAGCCGGCGACGTTCTCACTTCGTCGCCCATCCTGCATCCGCGGACCATGGCTTTGAGCTTGTCCGAGAACGCGGCGTGACGCGATTGCGCGATCGCGAATGCCGTCATGATCAAGGCCGGATTTTCGCGGCATACCCCTTCCGATGCGGGGACAAGGGTCCTGCCGATGAGGGAGAATGAACCGAGCTTTAAGGTCCGCATGTACCACCGGCGCGCGGACTTTCGAAGCACGGCATCGGACACGATATTCGAAAAATCGCGGATATTCCGCGCAAAAAGAAAATACGTTTTCATGAACCGCTCAACGGCGAGGAGATGCACCGAGTCGCGATAGCGGAAGTCTTTCGCTATCCGTTCCTGCAGATCGAAGGTAAGATGGTCGTTCTTTCGGCCAGAGAGGTAATGGATCTCGTTTCTCACGCGCCAGAGAAAGTTGCGGGACCGTAAGAAAACCGCGTATTGTCCCTCGGTGATGACACCGGCGGAAACAAGATCGGAAAGTGAAGAAACGCGAAAGTGCGCGAAGGAGATCCACAGCGCGGTATGAAAATCCCTGAGGCCGCCTGCCCCCTCTTTTACGTTCGGCTCCCGCAGATAAATAGAGCCCCCGTACTTCTGGCGCGTCGCGCTCCGTTCCGCTATTTTTTCGGTGATAAAAGCGGCGGCCTTCCAGTAAAAGACCTCGCTGTTCATGGACCTGAGGAACGATGCGTAGAGAACGGGGTCTCCCGCAATGAGACGGGATTCGAGCAGGGACGTTCGGATCTTGATATCCCGGCGCGCGAGCGATACGCATTCATCGACACTCCGCACGCTGTAGCCGATGTCCAGACCTGCGTCCCAGAGCTGGTAGAGCAGTTCGGGAGAACGCTTTCCGTCCTTCTCGCCGCGGCAGAGGAACATGATGTCGATATCCGAATGCGGGTTCAGTTCTCCCCTGCCGTAGCCTCCGATGGCGAGGAGCGCGGGCATGGGGGATGCAGCCGCCAGACGGCCATACGCCTCGCTCAGCGTGCGGTCGATAAGGCTCGTGCGCAGCTGTACTACCTCACTGCCGCCTGCGCCGGCAAAGTGTGTTTCCCGGATACGTGCATCTTCTTCGTCAAGCAACGCTTTGATGGTGCAGGAATGTTTCTGGGACAGTGTATGATCCAAGAGGTTCACAATAAGAAGACCAAGGGTAATGACAGACCATGGAGGCAGAGAGACGCAGGAGAGGGAGAACCACGTGATATCCCGTTATAGCTGCGTTCCGTTGCCTTTGCGGTTCGTTTATTTAATGCCTCTGAAACTGATAGATTTTATCTCGTCCATGGTGAGCATGAAGCTCCCGAAACCGGACTCGCCGTATACCCGGGCATCGGAGTCGACATCAAAAACCGCTTGGCTCCCGTCCTTAAGATGTGCGGTGACCCTTACCCTGCGGTCCTTTTTTTCTCCAACCGTCAGTTCCTTCACCCGTTCGAACGGCATGGTGACCTGCGCCAATCCCATGTATCCCGCGAAGTGGATCCTCCCCTCCCAGCTGAATTTTTCGCCTTCGATCTTGTTGCCGGAAGCATCCATTACCACAACCTCGAAATTCTTGTCAACACGAGGCGCTTTCTCGAACCCCCCTCCTTTGCCTCCCATGGCACTGAGGAAGATACATAATGATGCCAGAAAAGCCAGGGAAGCCAATCTCTTGTGCATGATGTGACTCCTTTCAGGAGCAAGGGGTTAAGGGTTATTGTTCAATAGTTTAAGATTACCACAACGATTCATGCCTTTCAAGAAAAAAGCTTGCAAACAGGGTGCCGTTTATGTAAGGTACACAGGGAAGAAAAATGATGGAGGCCCGGCAGTGGCTGATAATTTTGCAAAACTCGTTGAGCTCATGGCCCGGCTGCGCGGGCCCGATGGATGCCCCTGGGACCACAAGCAGACCCCGGAATCGCTCAAACCCTTCCTGATCGAGGAATGCTACGAGGTGATCGACGCCCTTGACGAAGGCGATCCGCAAAAGGTGAAGGAAGAGCTCGGGGACCTTCTGTTCCAGATCGTATTTCACGCCCGGATCGCCGAAGAAAACAGGCAGTTCACGATCAGGGACGTGATCGATGCCAATCTGGAAAAAATGATCCGACGGCACCCGCATGTGTTCGGGAACGTACAGCTCTCGACGGACAAGGAAGTAATCGCCAACTGGGAAGAGATCAAAAGAGGGGAGAAAGGATACGAGCAGAGAAAATCCATCCTCGAAGGCGTGCCCCGGCACCTTCCCTCGCTCCTCCGTGCCCACAGCCTTCAGGAACGGGCCGCGCGTGTTGGGTTCGACTGGAGCAGGATCGATGAGGCCCTGCCCAAGCTCGATGAAGAGATGGCGGAGTTCAAGGAATCTCTCAAGAAAGGAGACGCCTCAGGCATCGAGGAGGAGCTTGGGGACGTCTTCTTCATGCTCGTGAATATCTCGCGCTTTCTCGGCATAAATCCTGAGGATGCCCTCCGGAAAACCATCAGTAAATTTATTCGTCGCTTCAGGTACATCGAAGAGAACGCCGCTGACGCAGGAAAGCCGTTGAGCGAAATGACGCTCGACGAGATGGAAAAGCTGTGGCAGGAGGCAAAAGGAAAATGAAAAGAAAATTTGCTGCAACTCTAGGGATTGGTTATGATCAGGGTGTAAGTTCCGTACCTGCCTGCCGAGACAGGCCTCGCGGACGATGACTGTACCCTAACGTAGTAAGTGCCGGTTGACGGGGCCGTAAAAATCAACTTTGAACCGAGGAGGTCAAACCCGTTGTCGTGACATATTCCGAAGGCGTCGCACAGCGTGCCGGGATATATGTCACTAGGGACGGTCGCGCCTGAATAGACAGCTCCGTTTGCATTGTCGTTCGGATTCCCATTAATAGACGTTGTCGTTGTCCCGTCTGAATTCAGCAGTGTTATAAGGGTATCGGCCCCGTTCAGAAGGTTGGTCGTTGCAATTGCATACTGCTTGTTCTGTTGTGCATTAAAGGCTATATAATCAATGTCCCCCGCACCGTACAACGTGTGTACTTGCGGCTGGCCGAAAGTATAAGTATGCGCGAATTGCGAGGTATCGTCAGGTTCATAATTATCCGGCGCATATTGCACGAGCCTGCCGAGGAAAACCGAGTCTATCGTTATATTACTTGACAACAGGGATGTAGTGGGTTCTCCCAATGAGTGCCACTGGTCCCAGAACAGCTCAAGGTTTGCCGGCGAGGGGTGATTTGATCGAAAATTCGTAAAGACCGCCCATATACCCTGCATCCCGAAGTCTTTATTTATGTCCAGCAGTATCTTCGCAATGGCTACCTCACCACAAGCATAATAGTAGTAGCTCCCATAGGTCCCATCGGGATTGTCCATATCGATCGCGACTCCGGCACCGTTTCCGACCGTATCAACGTATTCGGTCAGCGGAACGGATGCCGCGGAGGACAAGAGCTGCGGAGCGTTGACAGACAGCCACATCTTTATGTTTCCCGGCATGGAATCGCCCCATCCCTCGCTCCAGGCCAGCCGCATGTCAAGATCATTATTCGTGAGGGCGTGCGCCCCGCCTGGTGAATCATCTTGAGAAAAATGGGCCGCCATGAAGTGGCCAAACTCGTGATAGAGTACGTCGTCGTCGTACTCATCCGTATCTCCCGAAGACGAATCGCTCAATACGAAAATTCCCTCCCCTTGCGGGCAAACTGAACAGTAATAGGTTCCATTCGTGTTTCCCGGCTGCCAGAATCCGGACAGGGGGGGCGGATAGGAATTCGCCAGGCTATACACGAATTGGAACCCGTTCGTAAAGACATCCAGTATATTGAATGCGCCTCCGATCAAAGCCGTTGGAACGGATATATTTACATTTGCCGCGCCCAGGGGGATAAAATCGTTGCTTCCGACGGCGTAAAGGGAGCCGGCAAGGCTTTTTACAGTTACCTGAGGAGTGCTGCCGGACAGGGTCGCTTCCGCCTTGACTCTGACATACACGCTCGCTGACGTCGTAGGTGTCGAAATACTGTATAAACCGTTTGAATCTGTCTGCGCTGTCGCGGTTACCGTAGAGTCTGATGCATCCACGAGCTCGATGCCGGCATACCGTACCGACTTCAGGGGTTGATTGCCGGTAAACCCGTTTACACCATACTCTTTGTCCTGATATTGCACTTTCCCGCTGATCGTGATGGGGCTGGACGCCACATCAGGCGTCGCTGAAACCTCGCTCGACGGGGCACTCTCTCCTGCCGCGTTCACCGCTGTCACGACATAGTAATACGGCGTTCCATTGCTGCGTCCCGTATCGCGGTACGACGTAGTCGATAAGCCCGAGGCTATTTTCGTCCTCAAACCTCCCGACGCAACGGACCTGTAAACGTTGTATGAGCCGGCAGAACTGACGGCGCTCCAGCCTAATGTGACGGCGGAATCTCCCGCAACCGCGCTGATAGCCATCGGGGCAGGGGGAACGACTGGTGGCGGAGATTCGCTGCCGCCGCTGCAACTGGAAAGAATTAATGCCGTTAGAAGGAGAATTAAGAGAACAAGTGTGTGAAGGTTTTTTTCTTGCGTCATTGGTGTGCTATCGATATTCTATGATATCCCTGCCCTTACTGTCTTTCTTTACCGGATGTTCTTGCTCCGGTTTCGATTTGACTTCCTTGCCCAGAACATAGTGCGCTACGGCAGAGAACCGTGTACCATCCGAGGGGGAAACAATCGCCCTGGCCTTGATCCTTCCCAGGCCGCTGCTAGGAGCACGGACGGTCAAGACGATGGTTTTCACTTCGTTCTTTCCTGCAGGACCGCTCCATGAGGTATTGCCTGACACGAGCTTTGCGCCGCCCGTAAGCACCACTTCAATGCGCATCTGTCCCACGTCGATGGATGAGGCGGCTGAGATATTGAACTCGATGATGTCTCCCGGCTTTATCTGATCCTGCATGATGCCCTGCTGGACGGGCGCTATGCTGATTCGCAGCGGAGGGAGAGGCTTTCTGGACGTACCAGCCATGCATTCGGCCGAATATAGTGAAGCGCCGATAACAAAAAAAAGACAATATGCAACTACTCTCGTATTCACGTGAGCCTAATTATAGCCAGTCAGGATCAAATTTGCAACATTGACATCCGCACCAGCCTAAAGGCCGATGTATATCACCGACCTGAAGGACGGTGTTTTACGGCGCAAGTGAGGTAAACTTGTCAAGCCTCAGAAATTGAGCAAAAAACCGCGGATATTTCTCGGCCATTCCTAGTTTCCGAATGGTTTTTGGATCAGGATTGTTTTTCCTTCTCTTTTTTTGGCACATGAACGGCCATCCGGTGAACGTCCTCCGCTGCCTCCATGATCGCCTCGGACAGCGTGGGATGGGCATGGATCATATGCCCAAGGTCTTTCGCCGTAGCGCCCATTGTTATCGCAAGCACACCTTCATGGACGAGTTCGGTAGCATGGGCTCCGCATATATGCACACCCAGCACTTTGTCGGTCTCCTCGTCCGTAATCACCTTTACCATGCCCGCTATCTCTCCCATGGCATGTGCTTTGCCGAGGTTCCGGAACTGGAACCTACCCGCCCGGTACTTGATGCCTTTCTCAATCGCCTGTCTTTCCCGGAGGCCGACGCTCCCGATCTCGGGCATGGTGAAAATGCCAGCCGGGACGGCGGAATAATCCATGCGGGCGTTACCGCCAAGCAAATTCTGCACGGCGACCAGCCCCTGGTGCGAGGCCACGTGGGC
>JAWOKY010000146.1:0-2521 GCA_033853975.1 Thermodesulfovibrionales bacterium | reverse complement strand
AGGTGGATAAACCAAAAAGTTGTCTGTAGGGGCTATTGTCTTGCCGAGAGACGGATGCCTCTCCCGAGAGAAAAACCTCATGGATAAAATGGATCCGGACGCCTCTCCCGAGTTTATAACTACCCCTTTCCCCGTAAGAACATAACCTCTCCTTCATCTCCCCTTAACTTAAGGGGAGGACGAGAGGGGTTAAGAGGCGGAGCCGGGGGCGTTATTCAGAACTTGTCGGCCATCCCTTCGAGGACCGAAACTGGAATGAGGTATTTCCCGTCCCTGAGCGAGCCCTCTACCCTGATAGGAAAGCAGCTGCCGATTCCCTTCTCTATCTGGGAAACCGAGTACCTCACATTGCATTCCCGGCAGATGATAGAACCTTCTTCGTAGCGGTAACCGCGCCTTGCGGGATAACAGCGTGCGCAGGCATCGAAGAACGAGAGGACCCTGCCATCCACCTTCATCACAAAGAAGTTTATCTTCTTCCCTCGGTAATGGTAGGTGAAGAATGCCGGCACATCCGGCACGAGGGTCTTCAGCTCCACCGCGATATCCGGGCCCGAGCGTGGAGCCTCCCGGTACGCCGGCTGCGCGGAGCAGGCAGCAATAAACAGACAGCCGAAAAGGACGAGAAGAAAAATCTTCATTTTCTTATCATAACAAATCCCCTGGCTCCGAAAGCGACGGGGTCACCTGACAGGTGACCTCGCCGCACTCGAAGATTCCGTGCCGGCAAAGCGGAGACTAAAACATCATTTGAATACCTGCGTTGAGCATCCACGTGGTCTTCAACTGAAGGCCATTCAGGTGCTGATAAAAGGGGATGCCGCCCTCAACTCCGACGCTGAAGGCGCCTCTCGTGTAGCTCAATCCTATCAGCCCATCAAGCCGCTGACCGCCATAGTTGCGGGGATCGGCATCGGGTGTCGGCGCGCCCATCACCGGATCGAGCAGCTTCTGGATCTCGGGGTCCTGGCCATCGATCCGGCCTGTTGTGTTGAATGCCAGACGTACCCAGGAAGAGAAGGGGCCCAGGGCGCGCTGAAGCCAGCCGGTCACCTTGAAGCTATCGCCGAGACTGTAGTGGTTATCGTTCTTCCCTATATGATACGTGTACATGGCCTGCGCACCCCAGTTCCACTTCGCATCGTCGCTGAGGGCGTTATAGGTCAGCGCGGGTTTGAGGTCGAAGGTGCCCGAGCCGAGTTGCATATCGTAGGGGTCGCGGAACCTCATGCTCATCGTTTCGAACTCCTCGTCGATACTGCCTGTGGGAAGGCTCAGACCGAGACTGCCGACCAGGTACTCGTTGATCTTATATACCCCTCTCAGCTCGGTATCGCCGAAGCCGCTCGTACGCATGGGCGGCTCCGGCTTGTTCTTCATGCCCATGTTCATCAGCATGTCCATTTCATTGTCCAGGTAGGTCGCCATCGCCATCACCGTCAGTCTGTCGGTGACACCGTACATGACCATAAACATATGCATGTCCATCGTCATCTTGGTGGGCGCCATCATATAACCGTATTTCGTGCCGTTCATAGGGATCACCTTGTCGATCGAAACATTCGAGGTTCCGTCGCGAAGTCCGCTCATGTTCATATGCATGAACTTGTAATTGACCATCCACATTCCGGCAGGGTGGGTGTGGTATATATCGTCGCCGAAGGCGGGATTGTACAACATCTGCGCGCCAGGCCCGTGACCTGCGTGCCCGTGATGGTTATGGGTAATCTCCGTGCCCCCGCCCACTTCCTCGTTTGCCGATTTCATCGCCTCCTCAAAGGAGATCACCTTGCCGCCATTTTCACTCACGAAGTTCCGCGCATCGGTCTCCCTGGCAAAGGCCCATTTGGCCGGGGAGTTCATACCCCCTGGCTTATTCCCCCCGATTACCCAGGTTGCGGTCCGGGCATCTATCAGTTCTCCTGTCTTGTAATCGGCAACCTTGAGCGACTCGACCTGCCTGTCCTTGTTCTGTTTCAGTTCCAGCGCCGTGCAGTGGATACTGCAAACCTCCACGCTTGTCCCATCGGAATAGGTTATGAGCATCCGGCTGCGTGCGAAAGCGGTCAGATCCATACCGCACTGTTTACAGCTCTTATGCCCCTCCGTACTCTCCGCGGCGCCGGCGACCGAAGGAACGACAAAGAGCAACTGGATCAGGACGGACAGTACTGCGATGAACATCTTCAGCGGTTTCATAATAACCGATCCTCCTTTTCGTAACATGAGATCTTCTTATTTCCTTATTGACTCATCATTCAATCGTGTCAATTTCACCTTTATCGTCGTGCTCAATAGAATCATCAACTGCAACTTTTCCTTCTGAGGAAGGACGGGGCCGGCGCCCCGTCCTTCCCTGCGTGTGCGATTCAGCTTCAAAACTGTCTTAATGTCCGCCTTTAAGGAGATCAAGACCCGTGCCGAACTTTCCGCGCGTCTTTGGAATGTCCGATCCATGACATTCATTGCAATTGTTCGGGCTCGGAATTTCATTCGCCATAACAGGTGCTTTTGTCTTGGC
>JAWOKY010000145.1:0-18604 GCA_033853975.1 Thermodesulfovibrionales bacterium | reverse complement strand
TCAGGCTCTATCGCCTCGTTCGGACAGACGAGCGTGCAGCTGCCGCATCCCGTACAGTAACGGTTGATGTCGGTCACCTGCTCAACGGCATAACTGATCTTTCTTGTCGCCACAGGGGTAGGCACCGGACCTTCCGAACTGACGGTCCTCAGTATCTTCACCGAAGGTTCGATCGCCTTGACAGGACATACGGCGGTACACTTGCCGCAGCGTTTGCAGCGGTCGTCACGCCACCTTATGATATAGGGAAACTCCCTCAAGGAGAGTTTATGGTTGTGGTCTAATCCGTCAGCTGGTTCCATACCTTGACCTCCTGCGCCCCCGGCGAGATAATTACCATGTCATACTTCATGGGGAAGATGTCCTTCGACCTGTCCCTCTGCGGGATGGCGCTGTCGACGCCGCACTCCTCCGACATGAGCGCGTATTTCCCCTTTACCCCGCCTACCATACCCGGCCTCAGCTTCTTCGAATCATGCACCATGAAGCAGGTGCCGTCGGGTGTAAAGCCTATGATACAATTTGGCCCGTCTATGCATAACATCCTCATTGATTTCTTGAGAAGCATCAGTATTTCGGCGTCCTCACGCGCATCTATCTCCGAGGATTTGAGGGGGGTGATGATGTGTTTGTAATACTGAAGAGGAAAGCCGAGTTGTCTTGTCATGTAATGAAGGATATGCGTAAATACCTCGCTGTCGCTGTTATAGCCGACATAGCCCGGGAAACCCCTGGACATAAGGTATTCCCTGATCGGCACAAACGCGGTATTCTCGCCGTTGGTCATCGTCGAAAAACCCTGGATGAAGAAAGGATGGCAGGCGTAAAGGTTGATCGCGTAGTTCGTGTTTTGTCTGCCCTGGGCCAGGACAATCTTCGATTTAAGCGATGACCGGTCGAGCCCGAAGAATTCGCTTACCTCGAGGGGGTCGCCCACTTCCTTCAGACAGAGAATATCGGGATAAAAGGAAAAAACAATGATAGACTCGTCTGCCTGGCCCATCTGCCTCAGTTCGAGCCGCGTCCTCAAAAGCAGGTCTTCCTTCTCGCGCTGAGATTTTCCGGCGAAGGCCTCAGGGTATTCGTAGGCCCTTGCGAAGTAGTGGTCGCGCCTCTTGACGCCCTTCACCCCGCGGATTGAGGGCACCCATGAATGCTTGACCCTAAACCCCTTTCTGTCCATGTATTCCTCAAGGACGGCAAGGCCCCCGTCAGAGCAGATCGCGGAAAGAACGGGATATTCCTTAAGTTCTTCGAATTCCCCACCGAGATCCTTCATCATGATGCCGAGACCGGAGCCGTCGTGGCCCTCTTTCATCGTCTCGAGGGCGAGAATCGGCTCCATAGGGGACATGTACTCAGAAGATGTCATTCCAGCTAAACGGCACATCTGAACCTCGTTATCTCGTTGTGTTAAAAAAACGCCTTATAACCCCGTAGGTTATGCAGGCGTTGAATAACGTTGCAAAACGGTATTCGGCGTCAGTGATTATATTAAAATTTCTCCCTGTTTGTTGTCAATTTCGGAATGACCCGGGAGCCCTCCCAAATGATCGGCATTATCAGTCCCTCGGGCGATGACGGCATCCAATCTTTTCATCTCTCCGGACGTGCTGCGGCAGATAACTGATATTGCTCTGTTGTAGGCCAATCCAGCAATAATCGACAAACAAAAGCATTGCATCTGAGAAAAAAATTGCTAGAATAAATTAGAACAGAGGGCATGAATAGAAGAAAAAATAATGACGGCGAAGCCAAAGGCACCTTTTCTGCCGAGCCGGCTTTTATTGCTGGATTGACGGGAGTATTTATTTTGAGTCAGCTGGAAAAGGAGATGTCATGCACATATTGATCACGGGGGGAGCGGGCTTTATAGGCTCGCATCTGGCGGAGTACCATCTTATCCGGGGACATCAGGTATATGTCGTCGATAACCTCAGCACGGGCTCTCTTGATAACATTGTGCGTTTTACGGGGGACGCCAACTTCAAGTTTGACGAAGCAGACATACTGACGTGGCCGGGACTGGATAAGGCCGTTGCGTGGGCAGACAGGATCTATCATATGGCAGCCGTTGTCGGCGTGTTCAAGGTGCTTGAAGATCCTATCAGGGTGCTTGCCATAAATATCGCAGGCTGTGAACGCCTGCTGAGGCACGCGCATGCGGCGAAATGGAGCCAGCAGATCGTCATAGCCTCGACCTCGGAGGTCTACGGGAGGGGGATAACGGCTGCAGGATGCGGGACAGACAGCGATGTGGTCGAGGAATTCAGAGAGGACATGGAACTCTCCGTCGGTTCGAGCGCCGTTTCCCGCTGGACCTATTCCATCAGCAAGATGGCGGATGAGGCCTTCGGCCTTTCTTATGCACGCAGGTACGGCATGAACATCGTGGTTGTCCGTTTTTTCAATACCGTCGGACCGAGGCAGACCGGGCGTTACGGAATGGTGGTGCCGAGGTTCGTAAAACAGGCTGTAAACGGCGATCCTATCACCATCTACGGAGACGGCTCACAGATGAGGTGCTTCTGTGACGTAAGGGATACCGTCGCGGCGCTTGATCTTCTTGCGCGGAATCCCCGGAGCACGGGCGAGATCGTCAATGTAGGAAACAATCACGAGATCTCCATCAGACAGTTGGCCGAGCTGGTGAAGGAGCGGTCCGCAAGCAGCTCGCCCATAATCTCCATTCCCTATCGTGAGGCATATGGAGAAGATTTTGTTGAGATCTACCACCGCAAGCCGTCCCTCGAAAAGTTGCGCGGTCTTACTCACTTCACCCATAGGTGGGACCTGGAGAAAACGCTCGATGACCTCATAGAGAAGGAACGTCAGGGAAAAGTGGACGCAGTAAAAATATAAGATGGCGACCGCCCCATACTTTGTCATAAGTCCTAACACTCTCATGAGCATCCTGGGACTCATCCACGGTCCCGACAAGACGGTACCAACCCCTGCGGAAGACTGGCGGAACGCCGTGGTGGATATCGTAATCCCGGCGCTCAACGAAGAGAAAAATATCCCTTTATGTCTTGCTTCTCTGATGCGTCAGACCCTGAAACCGGCGAGGATTATCCTGGTCGATGACGGCAGCAACGACAAGACCCTCACCTATGCAAAAGACTTCTGCGATGCAAACGGTCTGGATCTGATGCTGATACACAGGAAGGCCTCCATAGGTAAAACCCCGACAATCAAGCGCCAGGCACGTGAGTTCAATTCCGACGTGGAGTTCATACTGGACGGTGACACGGTCCTTCAGTCTGACAACTATATCGAGCGGACGGTGCAGGAGCTATACAACGGCATCGGCATCGCCAGCGCCTGCGGTACCATACTGCCGCTGCGTCACGGGGACAGAAAAGACATGCTCAGGGAACAGACGGTGAAGGACTTTCTTTTCGTTCACCCGGAGGCCGACCTTGAACATCGCAGAAACTGGTTTTCCCGGCTTCAGAGGGGCCTGAGCAATCTCTACCGTGAGGCCCTCTACATGTTTCTGCAGCGGTTTATCTACCATGGACAAATGGTCTTCTTCGGCACGATCACGAATCCGGTGGGGTGCGCGGTTGCCTATCGGAGAAAATATGTGGAGGCGCTTTTCAATAAGTTTGAGCCGATTTTCGGCGACGACCTGACCAACTCTGAGGACATATTCATAGGGTTTTCGATGCTCGAAAAGGGCTACCGCAATATCCAGCTGGCGGATGTCTACGCACGCTCCGAGGAGCCGGAGGCGAAGAGACTTCCCCGCCAGATCTACATGTGGTCCTCTTCTTTCCTGCAGAGTTGTTATTATTTTGACTCCCTTCTCAGGAGCCCATTCAAGGCGCTGAAGCGGTACCGTCAAAGGCTCAGGGAAAAGCGCAGGTTCCGCCAACAGCAGGAAGAAAAAAGGCAGATCAGGGAGCAGTACCGCCAGAGCTTCGGAGAGGAGCATACCAGAAGGTATGGCCGGCCGATGGGGTGGGTGCTTCTGATGTCGGCTATAGAAAAGGTTCTTTTCCCCGCCGTGCTTCTGATCATGATTATCCTGCGCCTCTGGGAACCCCTGGCAATAACGATCGCTGCCGAGACCGTTCTTTCATTGGGCATCCTTGCGTTCATCGCAAAGGGGCAAAGGGCGGAATATTTCTTTAAGGGACTGCTTGTGACCCCAATTCGCTATTCCTCTTTGCTCTATGATCTGGTCACCATCGGCAGATTCGGCGCAGACCTCTGGATTTTCAGAAACAGGCGGTGGCGCAAGTGAGGAAGCCCGCGGCGACACTCCTTGCCCTTGCCGGAAACATCGCCGCAATTGTTCTCACGCTGGTGTTGGCGCAGGCAGCGTATCCCGCGGTCCAGGTACGTTCTCCGGTGTCGGTCAGGGACTTGAAGCTGTGGTCGGACCATGATAGCGCCAAGATAGTGGTGTACCTTTCCTCAGTAACAAACTTTAAGGGAAATCGGCTTCATGATCCTGAGAGGTTCTATGTCGACTTGAAAAATGCACGGATAGACGGCAATTGGGAGAATGAGGTCCGGGCGAATGCCGGTCCCGTAAAATCGGTGAGGGCGGGCCAGTTCGATGCAGGCACGGTAAGGATAGTAGCAGATCTGGAAAGAAAGAAGTACAGTGACAAGGTCGATTTGCTTAATGACCCCCCGCGCCTTGTGATTGAGATTTCGGCCCCCGCTTCGGAGCGAAAAGTGCCTGACACCCGGGAGACGGTCGGCAGAGGCGGAGGTGCAGCGAACAGATCGCAGGTTGCGGCCCAGGAAAAAGGGAAGGAGGCTTCGTCGTCCGAATCATCATCAGGGGTCCCAAAGCAGTTTTCCTATGAAGCCGGGCTCAAGGCCGAGCGGGAGGGTCAATGGCAGAAGGCTTTGGAGATATACAGGTCTGCAGCAAAGAACGAGCCGGAAAATGCCGATCTGTGGAAGAAGATAGGAGACATTGAGTGGTCTCTCGGAGACGCAGCAAAGGCGGCTGACGCGTACCAGAAGGAAGCTGATCTATCACCCCGGGATGCTGTTCTTCTGGCCCGCCTCTCAAGGGCATACGCCGTCGCCAACGAACCGGCATATGCCTTTGAGCCAATAAGAAGGGCGGTTGAGCTTGATCCGGACAACATCGAGTATCTTCGGGCCCTTGGCCAAATCGCAAACTGGAACGGCAGGTCCGACATAGCTGCCGAAAGCTACGGCAGGATAGTGAAATTGTCTCCCGGGGACGAAACAGCGCAGCTTGATTTTGCACGCTCCCTTTCCTGGAGTGGGAACCTTGACGGAGCGGTGGCGGCCTTCAGGGGATATTTTGAAAAACATGCAGACAAGAAAGATGCGCTTATCGAGTATGCAGAGGCGGAAGAGTGGAGGGGCCATTTTTCGGCGGCGCTGAAACTCCTCGAGAGATATCGGGAGAAATTCGGTGAGACAAAGGAATACCGGAAGGCGATGGCCCGTCTGCTTGCTTTGGCAGCGCGTCCGACGCCCGCACTAAAGTTGATCGGCCCGCTGCTTAAGGAGTCTCCCGATGATTACGATGTGAACTACTCTAATACGATCGCCCTGTATTATGCGCATAGAATTCCCGAGGCTGTCCGGAGTTTGCAGGTCCTCGAAAAACTGAGACCGCAGTCAAGGGAGACCTATGATGTCGGCCGGTTTGTCACGATTGACGTGCGTTCCAATGTCGAGGCAGGGTTCCGCTTTTACAGTGACTCTAACCATTTATCCCTGTACGGTACAAGATTGAAGGGCACATATTTCATCGACCCCGACACCTATCTGCAGGCCAGAGGCGAATATGACTACCTCCACGCGGACAGGGGGAGCGGCTATGAGGCACTTGACGGGAGCACCTTCTCATGGCATACCGCAGCGTGGATTGGGGGCGGCCGGAGACTCTCGCCAGCGCTGGAGGTGCACGGCAGCGTCGGTGCAGCATCGGTAAAGGACGGCTCAACGATAGGCATCTACGATGTCTCTTTCGAATGGCAGGCAGCAGACGAACTCCTTCTGAAACTCACCAGGGAACACGGATATTACGTGATCTCGCCGCGAACGCTCTCTCTTGGCATCAAGAGTGATGCGAACCGGCTCAATCTTACATGGCAACCCGATCTGGATTATACGATTGACAGCAGTGTCAGTTACGTCACCCTTTCCGACGACAACAACTATTGGGATATAGCGTTCACTCCTCATCGCTCCGTTTTAAGGTGTGAGAAATTCAATCTCGACCTAGGTGTGACCGGTTCGTGGCAGACCTTCGACAAAACGCTCAGTAACGGCTATTACAGCCCTGAACTGGAGCAAAGATATGCGGCCATAGCCTTCGGTTACTGGAAGATTAACGACGACAACGGGGTCAGCCTCACGACGTCCCTGGGAGCCCAGAAAGACAACACCATGAACGGCTTTCGTTTTAGTTACGATGTAAGTGCTGAGGGCACCTTCGGCATATACAGAGACTGGATGCTGAAGGTGAATGCCGGCTATTCCCATAATGTCCGGCAGGCATCGGGCGCTTTCGATGCTGTTGGCGGCGGTTTATCTGTCGTTCGGCGCTTTTAGCCCGTCTCCCGGGTCTGCGACGCCATTCCGGAGGTTATGTTCCCCTGGCTGCTTCCTATCGATCCTTAAGTTGCTTTTTGGTCCTTTTTTCCATTATTCTAAGACATAGTACAAACCGAATGGAGGATAATCTAGTGCTGAAAATTTCGGATACAGCGGCCGAAAAGGCCAAGGCGATTTTAAAGGCTGAAGGCAAGGAAGGATGGGGCCTCAGGGTATTTATCCACGGCTCCGGATGCTGTGGCCCAAGCTATGGAATGGACATCGATGAAAACGCGGCCGAAGGTGACGAAACGGTCGAAAAAAACGGGCTCAAGGTCTTTGTCGACAAGGAGGCCTTTGCCAGCCTGAGCGGTAAGGAGATCGATTACGTCAAGACCGAACAGGGCGAGGGCTTCGTGATAAACGGTCCGTCGGCGCCGTCATGCGGTTCCGGCTGCCACTCCTGCGGGTAAGACATGTTTCCCTATCAGCGGCCGAGGAGACTGAGAAAAAACGAGACGATAAGAAGGATGGTGAGAGAGACATCTCTCTCACCATCCGATTTCATTTATCCCCTTTTCGTCACCTATGGCAAGAATGTGCGCAAGGCTATCAAGTCTATGCCCGGTTGTTTCCAGGAATCGGTAGACATGGTGGTGAAGCACGCCAAAGAGGTCTTTTCACTCGGAATCCCTGCCATCATCCTTTTCGGAATCCCCGAGCACAAGGACGAGATCGGTTCGGGCGCATATGACCCGCACGGTGAAGTCCAGAGGGCGATTGCGGCGATCAAAAACAAGGTCCCCGGTCTGTATGTGATCACCGACGTCTGCATGTGCGAATATACCAGCCACGGCCATTGCGGCGTTATCGAAGGCGGCGATGTCAAAAATGACGCGACACTCGAACTGCTCGCGCGGGAATCCGTCTCCCATGCCAAGGCAGGCGCTGATATGGTCGCCCCTTCGGACATGATGGACGGGAGGGTCGCTGCGATCCGGGAGGCTCTCGACGAGGAAGGTTTTTCAGAGACGCCGATCATGAGTTATGCCGCGAAATACGCTTCGGCGTTTTATGGTCCCTTCAGGGAGGCTGCGGAGTCCACTCCCCAGTTTGGCGACAGGCGTTCCTACCAGATGGACCCTGCCAACAGAAGAGAGGCGATGAGGGAAGTGGCGCTCGATATTGAAGAAGGTGCCGACATCGTTATGGTGAAACCTGCGATGACCTACCTTGATGTCATTTCCGATGTGAGGGAGCGATGCGATATGCCTGTTGCTGCCTACAACGTAAGCGGGGAATATTCTGTGATAAAGGCAGCAGCAAAGCTCGGCTGGATCGACGAGGAGAGGGCGATGCTGGAGGTCCTTACATCGATAAAACGAGCCGGCGCAGACCTCATACTCACCTATTTCGCAAAAGATGCTGCAAAAGTTTTAAACGGGTAACAGTCTCTCTTAAGATCCAGCAAGAGTAAAAGAAAATCTACAGAATCTGCCCTGCCGTGGGTAATTGCCGGTGCTTCTGCGCCCTTATCTGAGAGAGAGGAGCGCCTTGGTGATTTTGCCCCTGTCGCTGACAACGCCTGGAGTTGCCTTGGTGACCGCTGATTTTTTACCGTTTTGAAAGAGGTCGATAATCCTGTCGAGAGACTCCTCGTGCAGGTCCTCGATTCTTCTTCTTTGGGGAAGAGAGGTTACAAGGGTCTTGTCGATGAAGTCACCAATCCTCTCACCATTGAAGACCGACAGGAAGACCACGCCCTTGAAGATCCTCTTGTTTGTCTTAAAGGAAAACATGAACCTATCGAGGGAACTTTCGAGAAATAAATCATTTCTTGCCTGTATTTTCCTGTCGATCGCGATTGCCTGAAACCAGTATTTCTTGTCGATGATGCAATCAGCCTTCATCTCCATGACTGTATGTCCGATGTTATTCCTGTCAGCGGTATAGATATTGTGTGCAACGGTATCAGCAGCAAGGTGGCTCATGTAACCATAGACAAAGGCCTTTTGCTGTTCGGTTGAGGCAGCTTTCATCAAAGAGAAGGCGACATCCCAGCTGTGGGAATTCTTCTCCTCCGGTATATACTGTTTGCCGATGATGATGTCTGCCATGAGGTTTCCGTAGAGAAAGTCCTTTTTATATCTGCTGATAATCCTGTAGAGTCCCGCCGGGATGAGAGGGCTCATCGAGAAAAGTTCGTTGCCAAGAAAGATGTGCGTAAGAGGTCCCCAGGCGAAGGCTGCAGCCGGGACGAGCAAAAAGCCGATGATCAGTAACAGTTTAAATATCCTCATTTTATTTCCCTTATGAATTGCGAAAGAAGTCTGACGCCGATACCCGTGGCTCCTTTTGGGGTGTAGGGTCTTTCCTTTTCCGCCCAGGCGGTGCCCGCGATGTCGAGGTGCACCCACGGGGTGTCCCCTGCAAACCTGCCAAGAAAAGAGGCCGCAGCCACGAGCGAGCCGTTTCTGCCGGCAGCGTTTTTTATATCTGCAATATCGCTCTTGAGGTATTCTGCGTATTCCTCGTAAAGGGGCATCTCCCAGACGCGCTCAAAGACAGCGTCAGCAGATTTCTGCATCTGCCCTATGATTTTTCTGTCGTTTCCCATCATCGCTATCGCCTCACTGCCTAAAGCAATGGAACACGCCCCCGTTAGCGTCGCTATGTCTATTATCACACGCGGCTTCAGACGCCGGCCATAGGCGATTGCGTCGGCAACGATGAGCCGACCTTCGGCATCGGTATTGGTAATTTCGATGGTCGTGCCGTCCATTGCCCTTACCACATCTCCCGGTCTCGTGGCCGAGCCACCCGGCAGATTTTCGGTGGCCGGGAGTATGCCGACGAGATGAACGGGCAACCGGGACTCGCATGCAGCTTTTATTGCTCCAAGCACTGCGGCTCCACCCGCCATGTCATACTTCATCTTCTCCATACCCTCGGCAGGCTTTAACGACAAACCCCCGCTGTCGAATGTGATCGACTTTCCCACGAGTACGACAGGGGCCTGCGCCGAACCCCTGTAGTGGAGGATTATGAATTTCGGGGGCTCATGGGAGCCCTTGGCAACCGAGAGATATGAGCCCATGCCAAGCCTCTGGGCGTCCTTCCTTTCGAGGACCTTTACGGAGAGGTTTTTTCCCTTCAGCGACTGGGCCGCCTTCGCGAGATGGGCCGGAGTCATGTCATTGGCAGGGGTATTGACGAGGTCCCTTGAAAACCATACCGCCGAAGCCACGGTCTTTACACGCTCCAGGGAGGAACTGAGGTCCTTTGCGGGGCGAGAAAGCACCGTCATGTTCTTTATTGTCCCGTTTTCCTTTTCCGTTCTGTAACGACTGTAGGTATAAAGGCCCAGAAGAGCGCCCTCGGCAAAGTACGCAGGTGAAACACCGAGGGAGGAAAGCAGAACTGGGGACAGCGCGGTCTCCCTGATACCAAGTCCCCTGAGATAAACAGCGGACTTTCCCCCGGCCTGCCGCACCGTCTCGGGGGACACTTCAGCGCGCTTGCCGAGCCCGGCAAACAGGACCCTTGCAGGTCTTACATCCCCGGGTGCAGGCATAAGAAAGACCTCGTTTTTCCTGCCGCGAAATTCCTTTCCGTAGACCTTCTTGATGAGCCCGGACAGTGAAGGACAAAGGTTCCTGTAAGGAACCGGGGAATCTTCTGTGAAGGGGAGGATCAGGGCCTCGCAGACACAGTCCTTCTCCCCGACATTTTTTATTTTTAAATCCATTATTACCTGTAAAAAAAGGTCTACTTTCCAAAAAGACCTCATTTATTTTACTCCACGGACGCCGGAAATATCCAGAAAGAAGTCCATACGATTCCGGCGCCTATCGTTTATACTTTTAGTATGAAGGGTGGAGCTATTATGGAGGAGGCAGTCAGGGACACCTATCTGCTGAGACGCAGAATACAGCGGGTCTACGGAAGCAGGTTTGCTGACGGAAACAGTGTTACCCTTCTATGGAAGGGCAGGGAATCATTTCAGAGGATATTCGACGAGGTAAGAAAGGCGAAGGAACTCCTCTGCCTCGAATTTTACATCTTCAGAAATGATGAGACCGGGAAGGAACTTGCCGAAATCCTGCGCCAAAAGGCCGCCGAAGGCGTCAAGGTCTATCTGCTCTATGACCATTTCGGCTCCTTCGGCACGCCCCTTTCATTCTGGAAGGGCCTCAGGGAGGCGGGAATAAGGGTGAGGGCATCCAGGCCTTTCAAGTGGACGGCGCCTTTTCATTACGTGCACAGAGACCATAAGAAGCTGATCATCATCGACGGGTCCGTGGCCTTTACCGGCGGCCTCAACATCGCCAACGAGTACAGGGGATATTACAGGATGAGAAAGAAGGACGGGTGGAGAGACACGGGCATACTCCTCGAAGGACCTGTTGCCGATGCGCTTCTTGAACGGTTCCGGAGGTCTTGGGAGATATGGAAGGGCGAACCGATCGTGTTTATGAAAAATGCGGTCCAGGCAGCTGAAGGTCTGCCGGTGCTGCCCATCTTTGCAAGTTCGGCAAGGGGGAGGCGGAGGATGCGGAAGCTGCTCTATTACAGCATCAACCGGGCGGCGAAGAGCATCTACCTGACAACGGCGTACTTTACCCCGAGCAGGAGGCTGGTGCAGATCCTCGAAGATGCTGTCGCCAGGGGGGTGGAGGTGAAGCTCCTTCTTCCGGGGAAGACGGACATCAGCGCGGCTTACTATGCAGGCAGGGCCTTTTTTGCGAAGCTCCTCAGGGCCGGTGTGAGGATCTACAGTTACAACGGCGAGATCCTCCATGCGAAGACCGCGGTCTTCGACGGGCTTTGGAGCGTCATAGGTTCTGCCAACCTGGATTTTCAGTCCCTTCGAAGAAACGATGAAGGGAATGTCGGCATTCTCGATAGGAATTTCGGCAGACAGATGTGCGATATATTTGATGAAGACCTGAAAGACTCCGAGGAGATAACGCTCGATGCATGGCTCAGAAGGCCTGTCTGCAGCAAGGTGAAGGAACACTTTTTTGGTCTCTTCCGGCGGAGGCTCTGAGAGGCGGCGAACGATGCGCGAAGACGGGAGATTCTGCGTCATCTCGCTGGGAGGCAACGCACTCATCAGGCGGGGAGAGAAAGGGACGATCGAGGAGCAGTTTTCCCATGCCGATGCCTGCATGAAGCAGATATCTAAAATGATTGGGGCTGGCTACAGGGTCGTCATCACCCACGGAAACGGGCCGATCGTAGGCAATATCGTTATACGGAACGAATCCGCCAGGAACACCGTGCCGCCGATGCCGCTTTACATATGCGATGCGGATTCCGAAGGCGGGATAGGTTTCATGATGCAACAGACGCTGTACAACCGTCTGCGGAAAATAGATGCCCCGCGCGACGTAGTGACGGTGATCACGCAGGTCGTTGTGGACAAGGACGACCCCGCCTTCACGCATCCGACAAAACCGATCGGACCTTTCTATTCCGCGGAAGAGGCCCGGACCCTCGAAACAGCGAGGGGGTGGAAGCTCATAGAGGACAGCGGCAGGGGGTACAGGCGTGTGGTCCCTTCGCCCCGGCCGGTGCGCATTTTAGAGACAGGGGTCATAAAGCGTCTCGCCCTCGACGGGGTGATTGTGATCGCCGCAGGGGGAGGGGGAGTGCCGGTCATTGAGGCTGGCGAGGACCTGAAGGGTGTCGACGCGGTAATCGACAAGGATCTCTCCACAAGCCTCCTTGCGAGGGACATCGGCGCCGAGCGGTTCATCAACCTTACGCAGGTCGACATGGTGTATCTTAACTTCGGGCGGCAAGACCAAAGGGCCTTGAAAGAGGTCAACCTTGAGGAAATAAGGGAATACAGGAAACAGGGGCATTTTCCCCCGGGCAGCATGGGTCCGAAGATAGATGCCGCTATAGAATTTCTCGAGGCAGGGGGCAAGGAGGTGCTCATCACCAGTCCGGAACTCATCGGGGAAGCTGAAGAGGGCAGGGCGGGAACGCGCATATACAGCGCCTAGATGCCCGGGCACGAACACCCGATTCTTCTAGTTATTTCTTCGTAACGAAAGATGCTACGATGCCTGAACGCCCACTTACGCCTAGTTTTTTTGCCAAAAGCTTCATATACCCTTTAACCGTGTTAAGGGTCAATCCGAGAGAATGGGCGATTTCTTTGTTGCCATTGCCCATAAGGAGCAGTCTGACGATTTCCTTTTCCCTGTTATTGAGACGGTGATGCCTGAAGAGTATCTCAAGGTGAGCATTTTCCACGTTCGTTCTCTCGAGGATGAATAGATACTGCCTTTGTTTTTCCGGTTGACCAGCAAGAACAACTCCTCTTACCCCATAACGTCTGAAGCCGCTCCGGATTATGTCGATAAAGCCTGTCTCCGGACCCGGGCTTTCTCCGGATGAGTTTTCAGCCGCTCCTCCTTCGAGTGACCTCACCCATTTTGAACAATAGTCGGAGATATCTGCAGGAGGGCTTGCGCTGTCTTCCGAAGGAGAAGGCGAGAAGGTGAGGATCTGCCGTGCTTTCTCGTTATAAGATAATTCCTCGCCAGACCCATTACTTTGCCTGAACAGGACGTAGGCCGAAGACTGAGATTGTTTATCCCCTTTTTCTGGTCCCCCCGGATCAGCACCCACCATAGTTTATTTATATCATATCCCGTTGAGAAAGCAATTCGTCCTGTCCGGATACCCTCTTTTTGGGGTATTCAAAAGGAATGCATGACAGCTTAAACTGACTATAAATATGGGGAAAGGAGTTGCCTATGGAGAGTAATGAGAAAAGAGCCCGTCGCGTTTCTTTCAAACGCTCGATGCGATTTAAGGTTATGGGTGATACTACCCAGCCTCCAGACCAGACCGCCAATGAAGGTGAAATCCTCGATGTAAGCGATATGGGGATGAAGATCAGAGAGCAGGGCCGGTCGCTTAGAGACGGTGTTGTTCTTGTCATAAGAGTTCCGCTAACAGAGACACAGACCACTGTTCCGGCAATGGCACAGGTGCGATGGGTAAAATCGGCGGAGCCGGGATTCTATGAGGCGGGTCTCATGTTCATGGTTTGAAGATTGTACGAAGAAACAACGAATGAGAAGTTGAGCATTAAACAGAGGAGGGGTTATGAACGGGTTAAAAATTTTGAAAGGCCTTATGATGTGTTTGGCCCTTATGTTTATCATCGGGGCGACCTACACCGCAGTCTCTGCTGCCACGGTGACAACTGACAAACCGGATTATGCGCCCGGCGAGGTCGTTATCATAACCGGCACCGGCTGGATGCCGGGCGAAACGGTCTCGATGATCTTGCACGAAGAGTCGCAGCTTTCTGAGCCGGATGTCACGCTATTGTCTGAGGCGGACGCCGACGGCAACATCATCAATGCGACCTGGGCGCCTGATGCAAATGACATCGGCCTGACCTTCACGCTGACAGCAACGGGCCTGTCTTCGGGCTTGACAGCGCAGACTATGTTTACGGATGATCCTGCCCCGAAGGATTCATGCCCGTCAGGCCAAAGTCCGGACGCATCCTGTGTGACCACTAAGACAGACGGAATTTGCATATGGGGCTGTAGAAATTCTGGAGCCGATGGCGGCAACTGCACAGCTAATTCGGTCTACGTGACTGCCGGAACAGTCTGTGATGACGGCAACCTCTGCACTACTGGAGAGACATGTGACGGAAATGGCGCGTGCACTGGCGGCACTCCAGTAGTCTGCACCGCCCTTGATCAGTGCCATGTCGCCGGTACTTGTGATCCAAGCACCGGACAATGCTCCAACCCGTATGCAGCCGCTGGCACGCTCTGCGGTGACCAGGATAACACGGCGTGCAATGCTCCTGACACCTGTAACGGGACAGGCACCTGTGTAGACAACAAGAAGGCAGCTGGGTATGTGTGTCAGACAGGTACCGGAACGTGCGATCCCGACCACACGTGTAATGGAACGACCAACACCTGTAATGCCAACTATGCGGCTTCCGGGACTACCTGTGGTGATCCGGATAATACCGCGTGCAATGCTCCTGACACCTGTAACGGGACAGGCACCTGTGTAGACAACAAGAAGGCAGCTGGGTATGTGTGTCAGACAGGTACCGGAACGTGCGATCCCGACCATACTTGTAATGGTACGACGAACACCTGTAATGCCAACTATGCCACTTCCGGGACTGCATGTGGTGATCCTTCTTCAACCGAATGCGATAACCCCGACAGCTGTGATGGCAGCGGCACCTGCCTGGCCAACCATGAGCCGGATGGCACCAACTGTGGGGATGCAGGCACGGAGTGCACCAATCAGGACACCTGCCTTAGCGGTGTCTGTCACGACAACGGCTTCAAGCCCGCGTCAACGCACTGCACGGGTTCATCGCAGGGTGGCGATTGTGACAACGATGCGAAGGATCATTGCACTGGGACGAGCAATACATGCGTGGATGTTTTCAAGCCGGCGGGAACTGCCTGTAATGATGAAGGGAACCCTTGCACTGTTGATCAGTGCAGTGGAACAAGCGGTGCCTGCCAGCACACCGGTCCCACATCCTGCAGCGCAGTGTCCGATTCTTCTCTGTGCCCCTTTGATGTTGACAACAGTGCCGTCGGAGACCAGTTCCGGCTGATCCTGACGCCGGATCAGAGCGCCTCGGTTTACAAGCTGAACGCCAGCAATCCCGGCCAGTTTTATTATAACGTCTTTGACGGTTCAGGGACCGGGAATCCAATAGTGATCGATATCCCGTACCCGTTCGTCACAAAGGGCGCTGTTCCAATCCATATTTACGAGCAGGCCCCGCTGGATGACAACGGCTGTCTGCTGCCGGGGAACGAAGTGACAGGCTGTACTATCACCACTGCCGGAGGCAACCTTTCGGGCAGTGGAGCCCCTGTAATCCTTCTTGGCGACTACGAGTCTGGCACTGCTGGCACTGTTACGACAGCAGAGGTGACTTGCCCTGTGCCAGATTCAGGCTTCCTGTATGTCAACATCCATTTGGACTACGGCTTAAAAGGGACAACGGGCTATTCCAACAGCAACAGCAATGTAGTTAATGCCGCTAACACGACCCAGGTCATCATCCCGAACATGGCGACTTACACTTTTGGGTTCGGCGACGGCGAGTTGCTCACCGATAGTGATGATGTCCAGAGCGAAAACGTCTTCAAGCGTGACCCCGGCATCGGTGGCCTAGTGCTCGACAGTGACGGCTACCCGGTCCCTAATGCCAAGGTGCAGATCTTCCAGGGCATAAGCAGGTCAGCAGCAGCCGCGGTCGTCACCGACCAGGATGGCTGGTATATGTGGCAATACAAGTGGACCGGCAAGGCGGCATCCTTTACTGTCAAAATGACACCGCCATTGCCTTACGCGCAGACGACCCAATCGCAGTCCGTTACGTTGAAAGCCAATGGCTTCCTGGTAGTGCCCTTTACAGTGCCTATGCCGTAAACAAGGGATAGACAACAATCATCGAAGCGGGGGCTACGCCCCCGCTTTTCTTTATTAGTGAGAAATTTCTGCCGGAATTATCGGAAAGGCTTTTTACACTGCTGGTCAGTGCCGCTTTCCGGCAATGACCCCGGAGGGATGACCGGATTACTTTGATCCGGTTCCTATGATCTCGTTGTTGGGGCCAAGTATTATTATCCTTGGCTTGAAATTCTTAAGCCCTGCTTCGTCGAAATAGCCGTAACTGAATACGATGACCTTGTCGCCCACCGCGCCTTTTCTCGCCGTAGGTCCGTTAAGACAGATCTCCCTAGAGCCTTTTTTGCCGGCGATCGCATATGTTTCGAATCTCTCGCCGTTGTTCATGTTGCTTATCATCACCCGTTCATAGGGAAGGATGCCGACTTTCTTCAACAAGTCTTCGTCTATCGTGATACTCCCCTCATAGGCGAGGTTCGACTCCGTCACTGTAGCCATGTGTATCTTTGCCTTGAGCATGCACCTCAGCATGGCGCCTCCGAAAGCTCGGAAGCACAGAAGTCCTGAAGTCCGGAAGTCCGGGATAAAACGGGCAAGGCCGCTAAAAAGCACTTCTTCATTGCAGTTGCCTCAGCGCTTCCGCGCTTTGGCACTATGGCGTTCCTGTTCATTCTATTATCTTCGGCACCCTGTAGAATTTGTCGGTGCGGTCGGGCGCGTTCATGAGCGCATCCTCCCTGTCCAGAGAGGGCCGGGGTGTGTCGTCACGATCGACATTATCCAGAGAGATGATGTGGGACGTAGGTTCGACGTTCTCCGTGTCGAGTTCCCTCAGGGCTTCCATGTACTCCAGTATGCCGTTTAACTGGCTTTCATAAAGCGCCTTTTCTTCGTCCGAAAGGGACAGTCGGGCCAGTCTCGAAAGGTGCTCAATGGAAATGTTCATCTTTTCGGTCCTATATCTTGGTGAGGTTGGCGAGTTTGAGGGATAGTCTTTTCAGTCCGATGTTGGGGAAATTGACCATGACTTTCTGGTCTTCTCCGTCGCCGTAACAGTCCCGGATGACGCCGATGCCCCACACAGGATGCTTTACGCGGCATCCAGTCGAAAAGAGCGGCTTTACCCTCTTCGGTTCCGGCTTCTTCTTCTCAAGTCTGGAGCGCAGCGGCGAGGGTTCGGTAACTTTTTCGATCCAGTGGCAGTAGTCTTTTGGCATCTCTTTCAGAAACCGCGAGGGCTCCTGATCCTGGATCCTTGAGTAGAGCCTTCTCTTTCTGGCCCCCGAAAGGAGCAAAAGATCCCTGGCCCGCGTCATACCGACGTAAAACAGCCTCCGTTCCTCTGCGACCTCCTCGCTGCTGCCGATGGCCTTGAAATAGGGCAGGATGCCCTCTTCCACGCCAGTGATAAAGACGACAGGGAACTCGAGGCCCTTTGCGTTATGGAGGGTCATGAGCGAGATATGGTTTTCTCCTGCGGGCTCATCCATGTTCGTCAACAGGGAAACCCTGTCGATGAATTCCCTCATGTCTTTCCCTTCCGCCGAGGCGATGAGTTCGGTTATTGCCTGTTTCCGTTCGTCATCCAATGTCTCTGCGTAGCTGGTCTTCTCCATTATCGACCTCAGGAGAAGAGCTGCATTATTGTTGGTGAGGGCAGAGAGGGTTGTGACCAGATGGGCGAAATTCCCGAGCTTTTCCTTCGTCGACGCCACGATCCCGTTGCTGCGCATACAGGACTTCAGCGTGTCAAAGAGAGACAGGGATTTTTTCCTCGCCTCGTTTTCGATCTTCGAAATGGTGGCGGCGCCTATCCCCCGCGGAGGACAGTTGATGATCCTCCTGAAGCTGACGTTGTCGCTGTGGTTGAGCATGAGACGGGCATAAGCGATGATGTCCTTGATTTCCTTCCGCTGGTAAAAGCTGACCCCGCCCGCGACGTTGTAGGGCAGGCCTGCTTCGCGCAGTGCGTCTTCAATCGCCCTTGACTGCAGGTTCACCCTGAAAAGTATTCCGATTTCGCTGTACGCATAGGCTCCTTTCAAAAAGAGCTCTTTGATGATCTTGGCTATATGCCTGGCTTCTTCCGCTTCGTTGTTGAGCCAGCAGAAATGGACCTTCTCGCCGCGCTCTCTTTCTGTCCAGAGTTTCTTTTCTCTCCTGTCGGCATTCATGGAGATTACTGCTCGCGATACATCGAGTATGTTGCCTGTCGACCGGTAGTTTTTTTCGAATCTCACGACCCGGGTCCCCGGGAAATCCTTTTCGAAATTTATCACGTTCCGCGCATCCGCCCCTCTGAGCTTGCAGATGCTCTGGTCGTCGTCGCAGACGGCGCAGACGTTTCGGTTGCGCATGGAGAGCATCTTTACGAATTGATACTGGGCAAAATTGAGGTCCTGGAATTCATCGATCAGCACATGGGAAAAAAGGTTTTGATACCTGGAAAGGACCTTCGGATGATCCTCGAAAAGCCTTATAGTCAACATAATGAGGTCATCGAAATCGAGGGCGTTGGACCGCTTCATCTCATCCTGGTACCGCACGTAGACCTTGGCGAGTTTCTCGTCGAACCCGAATCCGTCGCCCGCAGAAAGAAATTCTTCAGGCCCGATGAGGGAAG
>JAWOKY010000144.1:0-3177 GCA_033853975.1 Thermodesulfovibrionales bacterium | reverse complement strand
TCGCCCTGTCCCGGCGCACCGGTGATACCGCTCACCGGCCCCACGCGGCCTGAGTTGAGCACTACCAGCGGCGTTTCACAACCGATGGCCCAACCGTAGGGATCGGCATAGAGGATATATCCCGGGCCGGAAGTGGCGGTCATCGCCTTGTAGCCGCCGAGGGATGCTCCGATGCAAAGGTGCAGCGCCGCGCACTCGTCCTCTCCCTGAATGTAGATGCCTCCGACCTGTGGCAGCCGGCTGGACATGGATTCCGCAAGCTCGGTCGCCGGGGTGATCGGATACCCGGCAAAGAACCGGCAGCCCGCGAGGATCGCTCCTTCGGTGATGCCAAAATTTCCCGTTTCGAGATATCTCTTCATATCTATTCCGCTCCTTTGATTTCTATGCAAAAATCAGGACAACTCCAGAAGCATTTCATGCAGCCCACACAGCTGTCCGGGTTCTTCACTTCCAGGGGTCTGTATCCCTTCGCATTAAAGCGTGTCCCCTGCCCGAAGACTCCCATATGGCAGACTTCACGGCAGTACCCGCACTCCTTACAGGCCTCGAAGTCCAGCTCTACCGTGAATTGCCGGTAATCGCACCACAGGCACCTGTCCGCTTCTTTCCTTGCCAGATACCCATTGAGCGTCTTCTCCACTACTTCAAAGGTCCCGGCCCGCGTGCCTGCAGGCAGATGCGGGATCTCCACCCGCGCCGCGGCGGCATCCGTGTAAAAATCAGGAGAAGCCTCCTCTTCCCCGGGCAGCAGCGTCAGGGCGATGTCGCCGTTCCCTCCCAGGTACCGGTCCATGGAAGCGGCAGCCAGCTTGCCGTGAGCAATGGCCTCGATGATCGAGGAAGGCCCACTGACCGCGTCCCCCCCGGCGAAGACCCCCTTGACGCTTGTTGCGAAATGAGGGCCGTCTACCGCAATGAGCCCGCTTTTATCCGACGTGATGCCGAAATTAGGCCCCAGTACGACCTGCTGGCCGATTGCCGAGATGACCGTATCGAAAACCTCGCTATAGTCGAATCCGGACTTGCAGACAGGGCTCGGCCGTCCGCTCTTGTCGGGCGCACCCAGTTCCATGCAGTGCAAGGTCACTTTCAGGGCGTCGCCCTGTTTCTCGATCGCTGCCGGCGCGGAGAGGAATTCAATCTTCACTCCCTCTTCCAGGGCTGCATCGATCTCATCCGGGTAGGCCGGCATTTCTTCCCTCGTGCGCCGGTAGAATATCTTCACCTGGGCCGCGCCGAGTCGCAGGGCGCTCCTGGCCGCATCGATCGCCGCGTTACCGCCGCCGATGACCGCCACGCGTCTGCCCACGGAAAAGGGGGCGCCCGAATTCAACGCATCCAGGAATTCCAGGGCGCCCACAACGCCTTCCCTGTCTTCCCCGACAATGCCCAGAGGGGCGCTCTTCTGGGCCCCGCAGGCTATATATACGGCGTCATATCCCGCCCCCCTGAGTTCCTCAACCGATGCGACCCGCGTATTTGTCCTGATCTCAACCCCCAGGCTCTTTACTTCCCGTATCTCCGCACTGAGAATCTCCCGCGGAAGGCGATACCGGGGTATGGCCCAACGCATCATGCCGCCTGCCTCGCTCCTGCTTTCGAAGACGGTAACGCCGTGGCCCTTCAGGGCAAGATAGTAGGCAGCGGTCAGCCCGCTGGGGCCCGCCCCCACAACAGCCACTTTTTTGCCGGAAAGGCCCTTCTTCTTCACGTTCTCTTTCCATCGGTCCCCGCCCTTTTCAGCCGCGGTCCTTTTCAACGCCCTGATGGCCACTGCTTCATCAAACTGTCCCTTGCCGCACCGGGTTTCACAGGGGGCAAAGCAGGCATAGCCGCAGACAGAAGGGAAGGGGATCGACTCACGGATGATAGCGAGCGATTCATCGAACTTTCCCGCCGCTATCGCCCTGATATACCGTGGCACGTCAATACCCGCCGGACAGGCCCTCTGGCACGCGGCCTGTTTCCTGGCGGTACGCACCCTTAGACAAGTCACCTCTTGCATGAAACGAATCCTCCGTTCAGTCGATTTGCCTCCACGAGGCACTCTCGCGACCTTAAAAGCAATTGGCATGCCACCGGATCTTCTCCACGGGAAGCGCGCCTCCTCTCCGGCGTGATACGGGACGTATAGTCACGCCATTGCTGCCGATTTTAAGGACAACACGATGATCCTCTTTCCCTTATTCTCTTCCCGGCGACAAAGAAGAGAGAGGCCTTGCATGTCTTGTTTCCGGACATGTCCGGAATTGACACATAGGATTTGGTATATTGCCTTCATCCTGCACCGCAGAACGACTTACCGTCTGATCAGAAGCATGATCCCCATAATGACAAGGAGGATGAACAGACCTTTTCTGTAACTGTCTTCATTTATTCTCTTGAAAATATGAAGACCCGCAAACAGCCCTGTGAGAGTGGCGGGGAGGAGTTCCAGAAACGTTTTCGTCATCTCCCTTGTGATGTTGCCAACCACAACGTGGAACGCGACTACGAACAGACCGGTCAAGAGGAAGAAGAATTGAAGGGAACCGACGATATTGGCTTTCGACCACTTCTGAGTTGATACATAGAAAACTACCGGCGGTCCCGTAATATTGAAGGCGCCTCCCAGGGCTCCGGCGAAAAAACCGAACAGGTATCCTGTCCGCCCGGGAAGACAAAAAGGAACTTCTTTCACAAAAAGGGAATAGAGTGAATAGGCAATGAGCAGAACACCAAGCGTCGCCTTTATCAGTCCTTCACTGAACGCAACGATAAAGTATATCCCCACGGGAATCCCGAACAGGGCGCCGATCAGGAGCGGCAGAACACTCCTGTAAGAGAACTCTCCTCTCAGTCGGAGCGTCATGATCAGAGAGGAGAGAACGAAAAGCAGCGACAAAAGAGGCACCGCGACTTTAATGCTCATGAAATAGGACAGGAAGGGCAGCGCAACCAGCATGAACGCACACCCGAAGACACCCTGCAGCAGGGAGGCGATGAATACCACGACTCCGATCAGTATCACTTCAAAATTCATTCGGTTTCTTCAGGCGCCCTCGCAAGGTGTCGGCGCGCGGGCCCGTCTCAGGCACTCATTTCTTGCCGTGCGTTCCGGCAGCCGTTATCTCTTCCAGAGTCTCAGGGTTGAGGAGGGCGCTCAGGTCACCGGTGCTTTCTCCAAGGTAGGCG
>JAWOKY010000143.1:0-17591 GCA_033853975.1 Thermodesulfovibrionales bacterium | reverse complement strand
CGATCTCCTTCGGCTTTTCGAGCATAAGCCTGTAATCTGCGGTCAGATAAGGCTCGCACTCTGCGCCGTTGATAAGCACCGCGTCAATCGGCTTTTCCTTTGGGGGCGAAAGTTTCACCGCTGTCGGGAATGCCGCGCCTCCCAGGCCCACTATGCCTGCAGCCTTTATCTTCTCCTTCAGTTCGGCAGGGGGGAGGTTCATGTAATCGGGGCTGTCCTTGAGGGCCGTCCATTCGTCTTTCATGTCGTTTTCGATGACGACCGAATTGACCATCCTGCCCATCGCGTTCTGGAACTCACCGATGGCTATGACCTTGCCGGAGACGGACGAATGGACCGGCGCCGACACGAAGCCGCCCGGCTCTCCGATCAACTCTCCTTTTTTTACTTCCTGCCCTATCGAAACGAGCGGCTTGCACGGAGCTCCGGCGTGCTGGCTGAGAGGGATAACTACGATCTTCGGAGCTTTCGCATCGGTGATAGGGCTGCGTCCTGACAACTCTTTTTTATCGGGCGGATGTATCCCGCCTTTAAACGTTGCTGTGCCCATTCGAGATTTCCTCCTTGGAAATATGGGGGGCCAAAAAAAGGCCGATATGTAATACCATGCTTTGCCTTGGTCTGTCAAGTACCGGCACTGAGTCTGTTTTAGATTCGGCACTCACCAGGGGATAACCGCCAACATCAATCTGCTCTGACTCCGCACCACTGCCGTGCGTTTCGGAACATCCTGAGCCAGGGAGATGCCTCGAGGGCCGGCCGGCCGGCCGCCCCGGTGCGCCATTCTTCCGGCATCCATCCCCACTGCCACTTAAGGAACGCGCGTTCGGGATGGGGCATGAGCGCCAGATGCCTTCCGTCGGGAGAGCAGAGCGCGGTGATGCCGTCGGGAGAGCCGTTTGGGTTGAAGGGATACTGTTCGGTAATGTCCCCATTATCATCGACATACCGCAGAGGCGCAAGGCCCCGTTCAAGAACACTCTTTCTTATCGAATCGTCCGGGAAGTAAGCCAGCCCCTCTCCGTGGGCCACCCATACGCCGAACGTGGAGCCTTCCATCCCCTTCAACATGATCGAAGGGCTCTCAAGAAAGGTCACGGTTACGAAACGCGACTCGAACCTGCCGGATCTGTTATGTATGAACCTGGGCTGGATACTGTCGGGAATCCCCTGCCACGGCACCCAGCCAAGAAGCGCCATCAGCTGGCAGCCATTACAGACGCCGAGGCTGAAGGTATCCGGCCGGTGATAAAATGACTGGAATTTCTGCCAGATACGGTCGTTATACCGTATCACTCCAGCCCATCCCTTTGCCGAGTCCAGCACATCTGCATAGCTGAAGCCGCCCACAAAGACAACGCCCCTGAAATCTTCAAGGTCCGTCTTTTCGTCAAGGAGATCGGTCATCGTCACATCCCAGGGTTCGAAGCCAGCCGCAAAGAATGCAGAGGTCATCTCCCTGTCGCCGTTACTCCCCTCCTCGCGGATGATCGCGACCTTCGGTTTTTGCTCTCTTTCGATAAGCCCCTCAGGCGTCGGCTCCGGAACAAAGGAGAGTCTGTACGAAGGCCCCTTCCGGTCGTAGATATTCCTTTTTTCCTGGGCCGCGCACTCGGGGTCCCTCTGGAGCAGTTCGAGTTGGTAACTCGTCTCCTCCCATATTCCGCGCAGCACCCTCATGTCTTCGTCCAGGACCGTATGAGGTAAACCGTCAGCTGCAAGAAGCGAAACATTTATTCGCTTGTCGGCAAGGGTATTGCCGATGACCTGATATGGTATGTTGTCTTCTTTCAGTGCAGCCGTTATCTTTCCCTCATTTTCAGGAAGGTATTCGATAACAAGGCCGAGTTCTTCCGAGAAGAGCACAGAGAGCGAGGAAGATCGGAAATAAGGAAGATCGGAAGTTTCAAGGACGTTGGCTGCTGCTTCCGCACTTCCGCGCCTCCGCGCTCCCGGACTTTCGACGTTCGCCTCTATCCCGCAGTTTCCTGCAAAGGCCATTTCCAGCAGGGTTGTGATAAGACCGCCGTCGGACCTGTCATGGCCCGAAAGGACAAGGTCTTCGGAGATGAGGTGCTGTATCTGATTGAACGCCCTCTTCAGTAACCCGCTGTCGTCGACGTCGGGCGATTCATTTCCCACCTGGCCATAACATTGCGCAAGAGCGGATCCTCCCAGGCGGTTGTTGCCGGAAGAAAGATCGATAAAGAGGAGTTTGCTCTTGCCCGGCCGTTTGAGGTCTGGTGTGATCACCTTCGTTATATCAGGACACGTCACATAGGCGGATACCACGAGTGTCCCCGGCGACTTCACCGTTTCGGTATTCCCGGATGCATCGGTCACCCGTGCAGCCATCGAGAGGCTGTCCTTTCCGCCGTCGACGGCGATGCCGAGATCTATCATGATATCCCGCATCGCGATGGCGGCGTCGTACAGGTCTGCCCCTTCGCCCGGAAGTTTCGGGGCCCACATCCAGTTGCCGGAACACTTGATGTCCTGCAGGCGGCTCACCTTCGCCCAGACGATGTTTGTGACCGCCTCGGCGACACTCATCCTCGCCATCGAAGCGGGATCGATCAGACCCTTAAGAGGCTGTTCTCCTATCGAAATCGCCGCCCCTGTGAGCCCGAAATGGCTCTGGGCGATCACCGCCACATCTGAAACCGTAAGCTGAAGCGGCCCTGCGCACTGCTGTCTTGCGATCAGGCCAGTGACAGACCTGTCGACCTTGTTTGCAAGAAACCTCTTCGAGCCCACAGCCAGGAGCCTCAAAACGCGGTCCAGCGCATCGCGGACCGTAAGGTCCTCGGGTAATTCGAGTGGCTTGTGTTTGCGCTTCGCCCTGTCCATCCTGAAGGTCTTTCTCGGCATGTCGCCGAGTATCTTGTCGAGGTGGAGATTGACCGGCGTGCTGCCGTCGGTTTCGTCATGAAGGACGATGCAGCCATCACCGGTGATCTCCCCGATGAAGGCGCAGGGCACCTTTTCTCTTCCGCAGACAGCAAGAAAATCGTCGGCGCTCTCCGGCCGGATCAGAAGAGCGTTTTGCTCCTGGTATTCCGCTCCCCATATCTCAAGCACCGACAGGGTGTTGTCGCCAAGAGGGATCTTCCTTATCTCGATCCTTGCGCCTGCAGGATAGATGATCTCCTTCACAACGTTACAGTTTCCGCCTGCGCCCTGGTCGTGGATGCTCACAATCGGGTTTTTGTCGCCCATTTCCACACAGGCCCTGATCACCCTGTTCATCTTCTGTTCCATCTCGGCGTCGCCGCGCTGGACCGCGTTGAAATCGAGTTCAGCGATATTCTGCCCCTGTATCATGCTCGATGCTGCTCCGCCGCCCATGCCGATACGATACGCCGGGCCGCCGATCTTGGTAACAAGCATCCCCTTTTGGGGCTGTTCCTTTTCCGTATGGCGTGCGTCGATCTGTCCCACGCCTCCGGTGAACATGATCGGCTTTATCCATTCACGTCTTTCGCCGTCGGGAAGTCTGAGGCCGAAAGACCTCGTAAAACCCTGTATCACCGGCTCGCCGAATTTATTGCCATAGTCGGAGGCTCCGTTGCTCGCCTCGATCTCTATCGTAAGTGGACGTGCGAGATTAGGGGGATAGGCGAAGGTCTTTTCCTCCCAGGGAAGCTGATAGCCGGGGATATGAAGATTGCCGACACAGTAGGCAGCGGTCCCTGCGACCACGAGCGAGCCCCGGCCGGTCGCCTGGACATCCCTTATCCTTCCGCCGGTTCCGGTTTCAGCTCCGGGGAAAGGAGCAACGCCGCTAGGAAAGTTGTGCGTCTCTGCCGTAAAGATTATGTGATAGTTGACCCGCGTTTTGCTGAACCGTGAAGGCCTTCCGGGTCTTTCTGGCATGATGGACTGTATCTCGTATCCGCTTATCGCGCTTGAGTTGTCCTTGAAGGCGATGACGGAATTATTCGGGTGTGCATCGAGCGTCCGCCTGATGACGGACATGAGGTTTTCAGGCATTTCCTGACCGTCGATGATCAGCCTCCCCTTGAAGAACCAGTGGCGGGAATGCTCGCTGTTTGACTGGCTGAGATCGAAACACTCGACATTGGTAGGGTTCCTGCCGATGTTTTTTACGAACAGGTCGTAATAGTAACCGACATCCCAGTCGTCCAGCCCGAGCCCCATCTCCCTGTTGATCCTTTCGAGGGCTGCCTTCCCCTCCTCGATCAGCCGGACTTCGTAGACCGGCTCGGGCCTTACGCCGGTATCAAAGGTAGTCAGTTGCTCGGGGTAGAGGCATTCGGTCATACGGTCGTGGAGAAGTTCGATGAAAGAAGAAAGCTCGGAAGCTCGGAAGCTCGGAAGTACAGAGGGTTCCACGCTTCCGCGCTTCTGCACTTCCGCACTGTTGACTATCTTATATCTTCTCGAGCGCTCGATCCGCGTGACCTTCGCCAGTCCGCAGGCATTACAGACTGAAACCGCGTTTGTCGACCAGGCGGTGGTGAAGTTCATCCTGGGACCGACCTCTATTAAACCGGGGGCCGGGACAAGGGACTTGTGTCCCGCCAAAAAACTATTCGAGGAGAAATTTTCCGGCTCGAAGGTCTCGCTCAGAAGCCAGCGCAGCAGGTCAAGCTCGCCTGGGGAGAGGGGTTCCTTCGCCTCGATATAGAAGCAATACTCCGTCAGGATGTCTTTGGCCACGCTGCCGGACCTGGAAAGGTAAGAGAGGAGGTCCTTCTTCCTCGTCTCTGTTACCGCCGGTCTCTTGTATCTGTATGTCAGTGACAATTAAGCCCCGAACGTCTATTTCTTCCTGCCGAATACCCGCTCGAAGAGGTAATCGATGCTTCCGAAATAATGCTTTAGGTGGAAGATACCTTCAAGGTCCTCTTTCGTGAGGTATTTTCTGACAGCCTTGTCTTTCATCAGAAGACCCTTGAAGTCCTTCTTGCTCTTCCAGCTCTGCATCGCGTTTTTCTGGACTATCGCATAGGCGTCTTCCCTGGTCATTCCCTTCTCGGTCAGCGCGATCAGCACGTTCTGAGAATTATAGAGGCCGAAGCTCCGGCCCATATTCTCCTTCATTTTTTCGGGATATACCTGGAGCCCCGAGAGGATGCCGGCAAGCCTGTGGAGCATGTAATCCACCAGGATCGTGCTGTCGGGGATGATCACCCTTTCAACCGATGAATGGGAGATGTCCCTCTCATGCCAGAGTGCCACGTTTTCGAGTGCCGCCATCGCATTGGCGCGCACCACTCTGGCGAGGCCGGAGAGATTCTCGCAGCCAACGGGATTACGTTTGTGCGGCATCGCAGATGAGCCCTTCTGGCCTTTGGAAAACGGCTCCTCTGCCTCGAGGACCTCTGTCCTCTGGAGGTGGCGTATCTCGACAGCGATCTTTTCGATCGAAGCCGCGATGATCGCAAGGGTCGTAAGATATTCCGCATGCCTGTCGCGCTGTATCACCTGGGTCGCTATCGGTGCTGGCTTGAGGCCGAGCTTTTTGCAGGCCTTTTCTTCGATCTCTACGGGGATGTTCGAAAAGGTCCCGACAGCTCCCGAGAATTTTCCGACGCTGATCGCCTTTCTGGCCTTTTCCATCCTCTCGAGATTGCGGCCCGCCTCGGCGTACCAGAGCGCGAATTTCAGACCGAAGGTCATCGGCTCCGCATGCACGCCGTGACTCCTTCCGATACAGACGGTGTCCTTGTGCCGGAATGCCTGGTCCTTAAGAACGGTCATCAACGCCCTGATATCCTTTATGATGATCCCTGCCGCCTCTTTCATAAGAAGGGACTGGGCGGTATCGACGATGTCCGAGGAGGTGAGCCCCTTATGGACGAACCTCGAATCGGGGCCGACCTTCTCGGCAACGCAGGTGAGAAATGCGATAACGTCATGTTTGACGAGTTCTTCGATCTCGTCGATCCTGCTCACCTCGAATCCCGCCTTCTTCTTTATCGTCTCGAGTGCGGCCTTCGGCACCTTCCCAAGTTCAGCCCACGCCTCGCAGGCGGCGATCTCTACGTCAAGCCACTTCTGAAACCTGTTTTCAGGCTCCCAGAGCCTTCCCATCTCTTTCCGCGTGTATCGTGCTATCATGTTCTCCTCGAATAAAAGATTCTATGCAGCCTGTGAATTTTCAGGAAATACGCAGCGTATTATTATAGAAGAATTACCTTACTTTTTTCCGCCCCGGCCAGACAGCCCTACATCATCGAAAGTTTTTCAGAAATTTCAGCCGGCATTTTCATACACCGGCAATGTTCCCTCCCGCTGGAAGCTGTAGATCTGCTGCCCGGCGACAATGATGTGGTCGACGACCTGGATATGGATCGCACCGAGGGCCTGGACCAGGCGTTTGGTTATGGCATGATCGTGGCCTGACGGCCTGACAGTGCCTGCAGGATGGTTATGGGCAAGGATGACGGAAGCGGCCTTATGCCTGATTGCAGCCTCGACGACATGCCTCGGATGAACAAGGGCATCCTTTACCGTGCCCTCGCTTATCAATACCGGATAGAGGACCTTCAGCTGGGAATCGAGGCAGATCAGATAAAAGACCTCCTCCGGCCGGCCCGCCATGAGCGGAACCAGATACTCCGCGGCTGCTTCAGAAGTGTTCAGCGTCCTTCGTGAATGCCTCACCCTGTCGTGAAAGTACCTTCTGGTGATCTGGGGGATCATCGAAAGAAAAGTTGCTGCCTTCGATCCCATCCCCTCAACCGATGCCAGATCCTCAGGGTCGGCCTCGAGCACCGCCGAAAGACTCCCGTATCGCTGCATCAGCTTGTGGGCTACCGGGTTTGTATCATACCGAGGGATCGCCTGAAATAAGAGAAGCTCAAGCACCTGATGGTCCTCGAAGCCGTCCAACCCCTCCATGAGAAAGCGGGCCCGCATGCGCTCCCTGTGCCCCGCGTGAAGCTCCGGCCGGCAACGATCCTGAAGGCCTTCCTTTCTGCCGACTCTTCTCCCCATATGATCCCCCTCGAAGAAATGATCAGGCTACTTCTTTCCCCTCTCCTTCGCTACCTTGTCGAGCAGGCCGTTGATGAACGGCACCGATTCGACCGATGAGTATTTCTTTGCGATCTCCAGCGCCTCGTTTATCGTCACCGCAGAGGGAATGTCACTTCTGTAGAGGATCTCGTAAACGGCAAACCTCAATATGTTCCTGTCGACCGCGGCCATCCTGTCGAGTTCCCAGTTTTCCGCCGCCTCTTTTATGACCCCGTCGATCTGCTCTATATGACCGGTCGTGCCGCGAACAAGCTCGTCCGCAAACTTTTGGGTCTCTTTTTTTTCGGATGAATCAGCCGGGGGCGCTTCAACCGGCAGGAGGTCTGAATGGGTTCCGGCAAACTCACGCTGAAAGAGTGCCTGGAGTGCGTACTCCCTTGCCTTTCGCCGGTTCACTATAGCTTCTTCAGCACCTGGACCATCTCGATGGCCGTCATCGCTGCGTCGAACCCCTTGTTGCCGCTCTTTGTCCCTGCCCGTTCGACCGCCTGCTCGATCGTATCAGAGGTGATAACGCCGAATGCGATCGGAACGCCGGTTTCAAGGGAAACGGAGGCTATCCCTTTTGAGACCTCTGCAGCGACGTAATCGAAATGCGGCGTAGCCCCCCGGATCACGGTCCCAAGGCATATGACAGCATTATAGGCTCCCTTCGAGGCCGCCTTCTTCGCGGCAAGCGGGATCTCGAAGGCCCCGGGGACCTTGATCACATCGATATCTTCCTCTTTCGCTCCGTGCCTCAGAAGCGCATCGGAGGCCCCATCGAGAAGCCTTCCAGTGATGAAGTCATTGAACCTGCTGACAACTACCGCAAACTTCAGACCCTTAGCCTGCAACTCTCCCTGAACAATCTTCATGCGCTCCCTCCGCAAGTGGATTTACGATTCAGCATGCGACTCCGTTTATCATTCCACATTGCTCAGCATATGGCCGAGCTTCTTCTTCTTGGTCTTAAGATACACCAGGTTTCTCTCGTGCGGACTCGTCTCGACAGGTACTCTCTCTACGACCTTCAGGCCGTATCCTTCGAGGCCGATGATCTTTTTCGGGTTGTTCGTCATCAGCCGCATCTTCCGCACTCCGAGGTCAACGAGAATCTGTGCGCCGATGCCATAGTCCCTGAGGTCAGGCTTGAACCCGAGCTTGATGTTCGCCTCGACGGTGTCGAGTCCCTTGTCCTGGAGCTCATAGGCCTTCAGCTTGTTCACCAGCCCTATCCCGCGGCCCTCCTGGCGCATATACAGTATGACGCCCTTTCCGTGTTCCTTTATCTTCTGCATCGCCCGGTGGAGCTGCTCGCCGCAATCGCACCGCTTCGAGCCGAAGACGTCCCCCGTGAGGCATTCCGAATGCACCCTGACGAGCACGTCGTCGTCATGCTTTATCTCTCCCTTTACGAGCGCAAGATGGACATTGGTGTCGACGTCGTTTGCATAGGCGATAACCGTGAATTCCCCGCCGTATTCGGTCGGCAGCTTCGTCGTCGAGACGCGGCGTACAAACCGCTCTGTCCTCATCCTGAAACCGATGAGGTCCTTTATCGTTACTATCTTGATATTATGGCGCTTCGCGAATTCGAGAAGCTCGGGCATCCTCGCCATCGTGCCGTCTTCGCTCATGATCTCGCAGATCACCCCGGCAGGATACATGCCCGCAAGCCGCGCGAGGTCGACGGACCCCTCCGTCTGTCCCGCCCTCTGAAGAACGCCCCCGCGCCTCGCCCTCAGCGGGAATACGTGGCCGGGCTTTGCGAGGTCGTCCGGGCCCATCTCCGGGTTTATCGCGGTAAGTATCGTCGTCGCCCTGTCAGCTGCCGAGATGCCCGTCGTAACGCCTTTCTTCGCCTCTATCGACACGGTGAAGGCGGTCCCGAAGGACGAGGTATTGTCGTCCGTCATCATCGGCAGTTTGAGTTCCTCGATCCTCTCAGGAGTAAGCGAGAGACATACGAGGCCCCTTCCGTACTTCGCCATGAAGTTGATCGCCTGGGGCGTCACCTTCTCGGCGGCCATACAGAGGTCGCCCTCGTTTTCCCTGTCTTCGTCGTCGACGAGGATAACCATTTTGCCCTGCGCAAGGTCCTCCAGGGCCTCCTCTATCGTGTTACATTTATTCTTCTGCATATCGGCGTAACCCCTTTGCTTTATATTAGGCGAACCCTTCTTCAAGGAGGGTGCGCATGAAACGCGAGTCCTGAGTACGTCCCAGGAACTTCGAGACATACTTTCCGAGAATATCAACTTCGAGATTCACCGAATCTCCCTTTTCCTTAAAGCCGATCGTCGTCATGCGGGCGGTGTGCGGTATGATGACGACAGAAAAACCTTCGTCCAGCACATCCACCACGGTGAGGCTAATCCCATCAACAGCGACAGAACCCTTTTCGACCAAAAAACCTACGATCTCCCGGCCTGCGTCGATCACGATCTTCAGCATGTCGACCGTTGCGGTCTTCGACTTTATCCTGCCGACGCCGTCGATATGGCCGGTAACGAAGTGCCCGTCAAGCCGGGCATCAAGCCTGAGCGCAGGTTCAAGATTCACCCTGTCCTTCACCCTCAGCTGTCCCAGGTTTGTCGCGCGCAGCGTCTCATCCGACAGGTCGAACCCCAGCAGGTCTCCTTTTTTTTCCACCACCGTGAGACAGGCGCCGTTTATCGAAATGCTGTCACCTATTGCCGCTTCTTTTGAGATGGACTTTGCCCTCAGGGAAAGTCTGGCGCCCCCGCCCCTCTTCGTTACCGAGACGGTCTCCCCCATCTCAACGATCAGGCCGGTGAACAATCAGTATTCCTCATCAATCGTAAAATCCAGCTGTTTCTGGTAATAGCCCCAGAAGTCGACCACCTCCGACCACTTCGCCTTCACCCTGACCCTTTTTTCGTCCTTTGTAACTTCGAGGTCCTCCTCATTGAGAGGGACATTGAGCGAGGCGGCCTCTGCAAGGATCTTTTCCCTTATAGTCTGGATGTTGCCGACATCCATTTCGAGCGTATCGGTGGTATTGTTGCGAAGCGTAAGGTACCGGTAATATGGCCTGGCGAAGGAAATACCGACATAGACGAGCGCGACAAGGACGGCAATGATGAAGATGGACTTTACGGAACCCCTGTTGCCGATTCCTTTTTTCACTTTATCAGTTCCCCTATCCTGCTGAAGCGGGCCCACGTCCTGTTGCTGTCCCAGGACCAATATATGATCGTCGCCTTGCCCTTTACGTTTGCAAGGGGGACGAAGCCCCAGAACCTGCTGTCATAACTCTCATCCCTATTGTCTCCCATGACAAATATCATCCCCTTTGGAACAGTGATGGGTCCGAAATTGTCACGCGGCTCAACATCTCCGGGATCGACATGGTCGTCGACATGCTGGGTATAGGGCTCGATCAGTTTCCTGTCGTTTACAAAGACCTGTTTGTTCTTTTCCTGTACAACGTCTCCTTCAACGCCGATGACCCTCTTGATAAAGTCCCGCGACGGGTCCTGGGGGAACTTGAAGACTACGACGTCCCCCCTTTCGGGTTTTCGCAGCCCTGGCATATTGAAGAGGGTGACGTTCGTGAAGGGGATGTCGACAGGCGTGCCAAGGAGAAACTTGGTCACAAGTATATGGTCCCCTACATCAAGCGTCGGGATCATGGAGCCCGAGGGGATCTTGAACGCCTGGATCACAAAGGTCCTTATCACGATGGCGATCACAAAGGCGATGACAACTGCCTCGATCGTCTCTCTGAAAGCCGATTTTTTCTTCTTCTGTGTCATTTGAGTTTCAGGACAGCGAGAAAGGCCTCCTGGGGGAGCTCCACCCTTCCCACCTGTTTCATCCTTTTCTTGCCCTCCTTCTGCTTTTCGAGCAATTTTCTTTTTCTTGTAATGTCGCCGCCGTAACACTTTGCGAGAACGTCCTTCCTGAGAGCCTTCACGCTCTCCCTCGCTATGATCTTGCTGCCAACGGCGGCCTGGATGACGACTTCGTACATCTGCCTCGGGATGATCTCTCTAAGCTTTTCCGTGAGCTGTCTCCCTTTATAATACGCCTTATCCCGATGAACTATCAAGGAAAGGGCGTCCACGACCTCACCGTTGATCAGGATGTTCAGCTTGATAAGATCGGACTCCCGGTACCCCAGGAAATCGTAGTCCATCGAGGCATATCCCTTGGTCAGAGACTTCAGCCGGTCATAGAAATCCCAGAGGATCTCGTTGAGCGGCAGGTCGTACTCCACCTTTATCCTCTCCTTCCCGATATAGGTAAAGCTCCTCTGCACACCCCTCTTCTCCTGACAGAGGTCGAGGATGGGACCGATGAAATCAGCGGGCACGAAGATGGTGGTGGTAACGAAAGGTTCCTCGATGATTTCGCATTTATCGGGCAGGTGTGCCGGGTTTTCGATGAGCGCCACCTCGCCGTCGGTCTTCGTCACGCGGTAGACGACCGTCGGGGCGGTGCTCAGCAGTGAAAGACCGAATTCCCTTTCGAGTCTCTCCTGGATGATCTCCATATGGAGCAGACCGAGAAAGCCGCACCTGAAGCCGAACCCCAGGGCAAGCGACGTTTCGGGCTCGAAGTTAAAGGAAGAGTCGTTCAGCCTGAGTTTGTTCAACGCGTCCCTGAGATTTTCGTACTGATGGGTAGCTGTCGGATAAAAGCCGCAGAAGACCATCGGCTTGATGTCCTTGTACCCCGGACAGGGCTCCGAAGCAGGGTTGTTCGCATCGGTGATTGTATCTCCTATTCTGGTATCGTGCACACTCTTTATTCCGGCGATGATATATCCCACTTCGCCTGAAGAGAGCTCCGCAGCCGGCACCATCTTCGGCGTGAATATCCCAACCTCTGAGACCTCATAGACGGCGCCGTTTGACATGAGTTTGATCTTATTCCCTGCCCTGACGGCCCCGTCGAACACGCGGACGAGGACAATGACACCCTGATAATTATCGAACCAGGAATCGAATATAAGGGCCTTCAGGGACTTGCCGTCGTCTCCCGAGGGGGGTGGGACCTTTTTCACTATCGCCTCAAGGATTTCCCTTGTACCGATGCCCTCCTTCGCGCTGGCGAGTATCGCATCAGAGCAGTCGATGCCTATGGCGTCTTCGATCTGCTCCTTGGTCTTCTCCGGCTCGGCGGACGGCAGGTCGATCTTGTTTATCACGGGGATCATTTCGAGATCGTGTTCCGCCGCGAGATAGGCGTTTGCAAGCGTCTGTGCCTCGACCCCCTGCGAGGCGTCGACCACAAGGAGCGCTCCCTCGCACGATGCAAGGCTCCGCGATACCTCGTAGGAAAAATCGACATGCCCCGGCGTGTCGATGAGGTTGAATATATATTCTTTTCCGTCATCCGCCCTGTAGTGCAGCCTTACTGCATGGGCCTTGATGGTGATGCCGCGCTCCCTCTCGAGGTCCATCGAATCGAGGACCTGCTCCATCATCTCGCGTTCGCTCAGGGCGCCGGTGTACTCAAGGAGCCTGTCGGCAAGGGTGGACTTCCCATGATCGATATGGGCGATGATCGAAAAATTTCTGATATTTTTCGGCATTTGCGCGGACCTACTTTGAGGGGATATCGCGCGAAAAACCTTTGAAGACGAAGCTCGCCGCCCCCACAAGGCCGGCGTTATCGCCCAGGGAAGAGGGCAGGATCTTTACGGAATCGACAAGTTCTCTGAAGGCCCTTCGCGACGCCTCCTTGATCGCCTCCTGAACATAGATGTTCCATGCGCCGACAAGCCCTCCGGTCAGTATTATCGCCTCGGGGCTCATGATGTTGATGATGTTCGCCAGACCAACGCCGAGGTATTTCCCGGCGTCCCTGAGTATCTCTCTTGAGAGGTTGTCGCCATCGAGGGCCGCCCGGTAAACGTCCTCTGTTGTGATTTTGTAGATGCTCCCCTTGCAGCACTCCTTCAGAAGGCTCTCTGTTCCCTTTTCAAGCATCGAGATAGCCTTCGATATCATCGCCCTGGCCGATGCATAGTTTTCGAGGCATCCGATATTGCCGCAGGGACACTTTTCTCCCTCCGAGTTGATGCTCATATGGCCCATCTCGGCCGAGACATCGAGCAGTCTGCCCCTGTAGATGACGCCGCCGCCGATGCCGGTTCCAAGCGTCAGAAGAACAAAATTATCGAAACTCCTGCCCGCACCGCCAACCTTTTCGCCGAGGGCCGCTGCATTTGCATCGTTTTCGATATATACGGGAACACCGAACCTGCCCGACAGTTCCCGGACGATGTCTATGCCTTCTACGGCCCTGAAGTTGGGAGAGGCAGCGACCCTTCCGGTCCTTCGGTCGACGACACCGGCGGTGCCGAGGCCGATGCCTTCGATATGCTCGTAGGGTATCTCCCTTATCGATTCCGAGATGAGATCTATAACCTTTTCAGAGGCGGGCTTTCTGATCTTCCGTACGATCTCCCCTTCCTCGGAAACAAGCGCAACCCTGAGGTTGGTCCCCCCAAGATCGATTCCTATAGCAAATTTTCTGGACGTAGTCATATGAGGAAAATATCAGGATTAGCTTTGAATATTATCACAAAGTATCCCCCGGAGTAAAGAAACGACGTCGATCCCGCTTAAGTCGTTCCCCTGCAACCAAAATTTTTGCTTGACGTTTTGGGGCAGTTATACCTAAAATAGCTGAGATGAAACAGAGCAAGACACTCTTTGAGATGCAGTCCGAGGTATGCAAGACCCTTGCAAGCGCCAAGAGGCTCGAGATCATAAATGCCCTGAAGGAAGGGGAAAAAACCGTTGGGGAACTGGTCGAGATACTCGGGGTGCCGAAGGCCAACGTATCCCAGCACCTGGCGGTGATGAGACTTAAGGGGATACTCAGGTCGCGACGCGAAGGGGTGAACATCTATTATCGCATTGCCAACTCGAAGGTGGTGCAGGCATGTACCCTGATGCGCGAGGTGCTGACCGAACAGATGAGGGAACGGTCGAAGCTTATCGACATCTCGTCCGAGAGTTAAATTTCATTTTTTCCGCCAGCCGCCCCTTCACTTTTTTTTCACCCGCAATTATAATAATCGACAATACTGTCGTGCAGCCAAAAGGGACTGATGCTCGTCGGTTATAACACCAATGTGCCCTATAAAGGGAATCTCTACCATGTCCAGACAGAGGACAACGGGATCAAAAATCCTGTCATAATCACCCTCCTCTACATAAAAGGCACAATACTCGCTTCGAAAAAGACGAATTACGCCCATCTCTTGTCAGATCCCGGATGCAAGGAAGCCGTCAGGGAGCTGATGAAGGAACAGCATAAGACGATGATCAAGGAACTCATCAGGGGCGTCCATACTGGGTCGGAATCTCAGGAGGCGCCTGCGGCCCAGGCAGCAGGGGAGGAGACCGCGCAGGCAGAGGAACAGAAAGCCGTGGATGAAAACAAGGTTGCGAAGAGTCTTGACGATATATTGATTGACTATATCATCAAGGGCCGGGAATAGGGGAGGGAGGATCTTTCGATGATCAATTTCCTCGACGTGACAAAGGAGTACGACAACCAGACCGCGCTCAGGAACATCACCTTTTCGGTCGAAAAGGGCGAGATGGTTTTTATCACCGGGCCAAGCGGCTCGGGCAAGACGACACTCCTGAAATTGATCTATCTTGCAGAGCGGGCCGACAGCGGAACTATCTCCGTTGCGGGATTCGAGGTAGACCGGTTGAGGGAGTCGAGCGTCCCGGCCCTGAGAAGACACATAGGGATCGTCTTTCAGGACTTCAGGCTTCTTGACAACAAAAATGTATTCGAGAACGTCGCGATCGCCCTGCGAATCAGAGGGATCGGAGAAAAAGAGGTAAAGGCCAGGGCCTTTGAGGCGCTCAAGACGGTGAACCTCAGACACAAATCCGACAACTTCCCGAAGCGCCTCTCCGGAGGCGAACAGCAGAGGGTTGTAATAGCAAGGGCGATCGTGGCGGAACCGACGGTGCTTCTTGCGGACGAGCCGACCGGCAACCTTGACCCCGAGACCGCTGAAGGGGTGATGCAGACGTTCAAGGACATAAACGCAAAGGGAACGACCGTCCTCATCGCCACCCACAACAGAGAACTTTACAGGCACACCGGGAGGAAGGTCATCAGAATAGATTCCGGAAATCTTGTCGGGGAGGAAAAGGGGTAATGTCTATTTCTTATTCTTTCATGGCCACGATAAAGAGCCTTTTGAGGGAAAAATGGATAAACCTGCTTTCGGTGCTGACGATAGCGTCCGGTCTTCTCATCATCAGCGTCGCTTTTCTTGTTGTCTATAATATCGACGCATCAGCAAGAAAGCTCCCCGAGAGATTTTCGATGAACATCTACCTCGAAGACAACCTCTCAAGAGATCAGATCGCAGACGTCATTGCAGCACTCAGAAAGAGCGGCGCCGTTGCCTCGGTCAAGTTCATTTCGAAAGACGACGCCATGAAGGAGATGAAGGCGACTTTAAAGCACTCGGATTACGTCCTGCAGGGCCTCGATGAAAACCCTCTTCCCGATTCCCTCGAGCTCAAACTCAGGAAAGAGGCCGCCGGACCCGATGCGGTAAAAAAATTCGCCGCGGACTCCCTGAAGATAAAGGGGATTAAAGAAGTGGACTACGGGGAAAAATTCCTCTCGTCGCTTCACTCCCTTACGACAGGCCTGAAGACGGCCGGTCTGATCTTTATCGCGGTCCTCTCGGTCGGAATCATTTTCGTTTGCTACAGCACCGTAAAGATCCTTTTTTACAGGAGGAACGAGGAGATAGAAACCTTCAAGCTCCTCGGTGCGACAAAGGGGTTCATCCGGGCACCCTTTCTGATCGAGGGCACCATTATCGGTGCAGGCGGCGGGCTGTTCAGTCTCATCGCCATCTCCGCCTTTTACTATGCGGTGGTCCTGCGACTGGGCGCAACGATGCCGATCTTCAACGCGGTCCTTTTCCCGGCAAACATGTTCATGGCCCTTCCCCTTGCCGGCATGTTCCTCGGCCTGACGGGGTCGGTGATCGCCATCGGAAGGTTAAAATACTGATGTTTGCCGCCTTGATTGCGCTTTTTCTCCTTGTCCTGCCGCCCGCTGCCTATAGTTCATCGCCCCAGACTGACTACCGGAAGGTGCAGGAAAGGATATCCGAGCAGCAGAAGAAACTCGCCGAGACCCAGAAGAAGGAGTCTTCGGTCCTTGTAGATATCAGCAGCATAAACTCGAAGATCGCAAAGGCGGAGACGGACCTGGCCAAATGCAGGCAGGAGCAGAGGCGGACTGAAGCCGACATCACATACCTGAACGCCGAAATGGCCGCAACGAAGGGGCGGCTTGCAACAGAGAAGGAATGGCTGAAAAGAAAATTGCGGATGATGAACCGCCTGGGATATTCAGGCGACACGCTCTCCGTCCTTCTCAGCTCGGAGGACGTGCCGCAGATGATGAGGATGTGGAAGTACCTCGAGAGCATCGCCGCCTACGAGCATACCGTCATGACGAATTACGAAAACGACCTGGCGCGGCTCGATGATGAATCCCGGAAGCTTGAGTCCCTGCAGGCTCTCCTCAGCCGGAAGACAGAAACGGTGAAGACGAAGGAAAAAACGCTGGCGGAAGACAGGAAACAGAAGGAAACGGTCCTTTCTTCGGTAAGAAGCGAAAAGGAGGAGCACCAGAGGATGCTCAGGGAACTCAACGAGGCATCGAAGAGGCTCCTCGAAATCATCCGGGAGTCTTCCAGAAAGGACACCTATACCGCAACCGGATTTTCGAAGCTGAGGGGACAACTCCCGTGGCCCGCTGCAGGGACCGTCGCCATGCCGTACGGCTCACAGAGAGACTCGCAATTCAACACCCCTGTCTTCAGAAACGGCATCCAGATCAGGACCGCTCCCGATACTGACGCCCGCGCAATCTTTACGGGAAAAGTGATATTCGCCCAGTGGTTCAAGGGCTTCGGCCAGCTCGTGATCGTCAACCACGGAGATGGGTATCACAGTCTGTACGGGAACCTCTCAGAGATTTTTTCCCATGTTGGAGATATAATAAAACAACATCAGGTGATAGGAAGGGTCGGCACATCCAGCATGCTGAATGCCCCGGGTCTCTACTTCGAGATACGGTACAGGGGAAAGCCCTTGGATCCGACACAGTGGTTAAGGCATAAGTGACAACAGTCCAGGAGGTTCCTATTGAATAAGGTCAGAAAAACGGCGCTGGTCTGGATTCTGGTGGCAGCCATCGCCGCACTGGGTATATCCGCGGGGAAAATGTCCGCGACAAGCGTGAGCGCGTCGGGAGAAGGGTATGAGGAATTGAAGACCTTCACCGAGGTGATGTCCATGGTAAAGAAATATTACGTCGAGGACGTTAAGGCAAAGGACCTCGTGTACGCGGCGATCAAGGGAATGCTGAATTCCCTCGATCCTCATTCGAGCTTCATGCCACCCGAGGAATACAAGGAGATGCAGGTCGAGACGAAGGGGGAGTTCGGCGGACTGGGTATACAGGTAGGGGTGAAGGACGGCGTGCTCACCGTCATAGCCCCCATTGAAGACACCCCCGCCTTCCATGCAGGCATAAAGGCGGGCGACAAGATCGTGAAGATC
>JAWOKY010000142.1:0-12434 GCA_033853975.1 Thermodesulfovibrionales bacterium | reverse complement strand
TCCGACTCTGACGCTCTATTTCTGGAGTGTCGCCAGCTTAGTCTTTGGCCTCGGTGCGATAATCTTTTTGAGACTCAGGCCGCATTTTGCTGATGTATTGTAGGCAGGGACTCGGGATCAGGGACTGGCAGAAGACAGACAAAGAATAATGGAAAATAAGACGAGCTCCAATCTCGAGTCCGGGATTACTGGTTCCCAGTCCGTAGTACACAGTCCCGAAACTGCCATCAGCGTTCGCAATTTATCAAAAAAGTACAGATTATACGACAGCCCACAACACAGACTGAGAGAGGCGCTGCATCCTTTCAGAAAGAAGTACCACCGCGATTTCTGGGCGCTGAAGGACGTATCATTCGAGGTGAAGAAGGGCGATAATATCGGCATTGTCGGCAGGAACGGAAGCGGCAAGTCCACCCTCCTTCAAATCATCTGCGGTGTACTGGAGCCTTCCGGGGGGGAGACGCAGGTCAACGGAAAGATATCGGCACTTCTCGAGCTGAGCTCCGGTTTCAACCCCGAATTTACCGGCCGGGAAAACGTATATATGAACGGCGCCATCAGGGGCCTGACGAAAGAGCAGGTCGACGAGAGGTTCGATGCCATCGCGGGGTTCGCCGACATAGGCCATTTTATCGATCAGCCTGTCAAGACCTATTCGAGCGGTATGAGTGTCAGACTAGCCTTTGCTGCCGCGATCAACGTGGAGCCGGACATCCTGATCGTGGATGAGGCGCTGTCGGTCGGAGATGAGGCGTTTCAGCGCAAGTGCTATTCCCGAATTCATGCGATTCAGGAGGCCGGAAGCACAATACTCTTTGTTTCGCATAGCGCCTCGGCGGTGGTGGAACTCTGCGACAGTGCGATACTGCTCGATCAGGGCGAACTTCTCCTTTCGGGAAGGCCGAAGCGAGTTGTAGCGAGATATCACAAGCTGCTCTATGCCCCTTCGAACAGCTTAAAGACACTGAGGGAAGAGTATCGACGGGAGCGACTCAGTGAAACGGAAACGGAAGTCCGGGAAGAACATATTGTCAGCAGCACACGGGAGAAGGAGGAAGAAAGCCGGGGTGCAGAGGCCGGCAGACCCGCCTTCGATCCCTCTCTCAAGCCCCGGAGCACGGTCGAATACGAATCGAGGGGAGCACGAATCCGCAATGCCGAGATAACAACCCTTGAGGGCGACCGGGTCAACGTTTTGGTGCATGGCGAGGAGTATATCTACCGTTACTCTGTAGATTTCGAAGAAGAGGCGGCCAACGTCAGGTTCGGCATGATGTTGAAGACGGTAAGAGGGCTGGAACTTGGCGGCATGGCCTCCCATACCTCTTCCGACCCGCTCGAATATGTCCACAAGGATGCGGTCGCCGACGTCAATTTCAGGTTTAAATGCATTGTCGCGCCGGGCGCTTATTTCCTGAATGCCGGCCTCGTAGGGACCATAAACGGGGCGGAGACTTATCTTCACCGGATCACCGACCTTCTCATGTTCAGAGTGCAGCCGGAGCGCGACCTGCTTGCGACCGGCACAGTCGATTTTTCCGCCGACGGAGAGAAGCCGAAGATAAATATCATGCTGACCAACAGGGCGCTGACCGATGAATGATCTGAAGAAGAAATCAAGAGCGATATGCATCCTCGGCATGCACCGGAGCGGCACGTCTGCGATCACCCGCGCGATCAATCTTCTCAGCGTGTATCTGGGAGAGGAAAAAGACATCTTCCCTGCGCTTGATTACAATCCAGAAGGGCTTTGGGAAAGGATCGATATTAACGGACTTCAGGAGAGACTTCTTGCCGCGATCAAGAGAACATGGGATACGACTGTGCCTCTTTCGGCAGGATGGCAGAACGCTCCGGACGTCAGACCCTTCCGAGACGAGATAATTGCACTCATAAAGAATAACTTTTCTGGTATTCCCCTCTGGGCCTGGAAAGACCCGCGTTCTACGATATTCATCGATCTCTGGAAGGATGTCCTCAGCGAACTGGGGATAGAACTGTCGGTTGTTTTTGCGGTCAGAAACCCCCTTGACGTAGCTCGTTCTCTTCAGAAACGGGATGGCTTCTCTCTGGATAAAGGCTTCGGCATCTGGTTTAATTACAATATCTCTGCACTTCGGGCCATAAAGAACATCCCTACGGTCTTCGTATCTTATGACCTCTTCCTTGAAGACTGGGAGAGGGAATTGAGGCGCATTGGAGAAGAGCTTGGCATAGCATGGCCGCTTGATGATGCCGTGCTTCGGGATAAAATGAATTCCTTTGTCAGGCGCGACCTTCGTCACAGCGCCTCAACAGGAGAAGACCTGAAAGAAGCGGGAGCACCACTACCCGTGAGGGAACTTTACGCACTTCTCCAACGCCTGCTATCGGGAGAACCGCTAAACTCCTGGGCAAATAATGCAGCAGTAGAGCGGTTATGGGACTCGTTTTATTCTTATGGGAGTTTCTATCGGCAAAGTATGACCGAACTCTGGGAACGTAAAGAAACTCTGCGCCTGCGTGACCGCCAGTTGGCCGAAAAGGACAGGCTGCTTGGCCAAAAAGACAAGCAACTTGCCGAAAAGGACGGGCAGCTGATTGAAAAGGACGGGCAGCTGATTGATAGAGACCGGCAGTCGTTTGAAAGAGACCGGCAGTTGGTTGAAAAAGACAGCCAGCTTGCCGAAAAGGACCGGGAATTGGCTGTAAGAGGCCAGAAGATAGCTGATGCGGAGCGCCGGCTTGCAGACAGGGAACAGCGGTTGCGGCAGATAGAGGAGGAAATAGCCCGGGAGGGCATGCTGGTCGAGGAGAGCGACAAGCGCAAGGACGAAGTGATCAGAAGACAGGAAGAAGAACTTCAGGCGAGATTGAACGAAGTTCTGGCTGCGAAGGCGGAAACGGCGCAGAGCAGGGATGCATGGGAGGAAGAGCGGCGGATCTATGAAAGACGGATTGCGGATTTCTTGCATTCATGGAGCTGGAAAATAACGGCGCCGCTCAGGGCTGTTTTGGGAATGCTCCTGCGGCAAAAAAGATGAATCGGAATTATAACTTTCGTTGATCTTCTTAAATAAGAAAAAGAGAAAGGACAGGATGAAGAAATTTTCGGTTGTTAGTGTTATAGTTTGCGGTGCCATGATTCTTTCTTTTTCAGCGTCAGGCTGCAAGAAGGCCGAGCAGCCCGCGGAGGCCCCTAAGCCTGCTGCGCAGGCAGAGTCATCCGCTATCGAGGGGTTCAAGGTGAATGATGGGACGATTGAGAAAGGTGGTTTGGGGGTTATCCTTTCGTCGGAGAAGGATAAGGCCGCTTCTGCAATGAAGAAGCTGGACACCCCCTTCAGGAATGCAATGACGGTCAAAGGTCAGATGAAGTCAGCCGTGCCTTCAGGTACGAGAAATGGGTTTATCATTTTTGCAGGAACCTCTGCCGACAAGAAATCGCAGTCTGCCAAGGCCGGTATTCTCATGGGGCGTATGGTATATACCATTGATGGCCCGCTTGTTGCCGAGGTGGAAAAGCAGGACAAGTTCGACCAGGGAAAGGTCTTCGATTATGAGCTGACCGTCAATCTTAAAGATAAGAGTGTGAGCCTTACCGTGGACGGCAAGAAGATCGCGACGAAGATGACCAGCGCGCCGGTATCCATTACGCATGTAGGGTTTGTGGTCTCAAATACGAAGACTGAATTCAGTGATCCGCAGATTACGGGAGAATAGTTTTGGCAATGGCTGAGGTTTGTTAGAGCTTATGACACCTGGGAAGGCTGAACTCAAGGCTCGCCTGATCGCATTCTATCTTCCCCAGTTCCATCCCATCCCTGAAAATGACGAGTGGTGGGGCAGGGGTTTCACGGAATGGACGAACGTGGCGAAGGCGAAGCCGCTCTTCATAGGCCACCAGCAGCCCAACATTCCAGCCGATCTTGGATTCTATGACTTGCGTCTGCCCGATGTCAGAGAGGCACAGGCGGAGCTGGCCAGGGCATACGGAATAGAAGGTTTCTGCTACTGGCACTATTGGTTCGGCGGCGGCAAAAGGCTCCTGGAGAGGCCGTTCAGCGAAGTGCTGAAACACGGTAAGCCTGATTTTCCGTTCTGCCTCGCGTGGGCCAATCACACGTGGTCCGGCATCTGGCATGGCTGCCCCGACCGGGTGCTCATGGAACAGACCTATCAGGGTAGGGAGGACTTCACCGCACATTTCTACGCAATGATCGATGCCCTTGTCGATTCCCGCTATATGAAGATTGACGGCAGAAACATCTTCTGCGTGTATCGTCCTTTTGATCTCCAGAGGGCGAGGCTTTTCATCGAGACCTGGCGTGAACTGGCAGTGAAGGAAGGAATACCCGGATTTTATTTCATAGGCATAACAGACTATCCGTGGAAGATGCCGGAAGACGGTTACGACGCCTTCACGACAAATCCGCCCGTGGGGATGCTCCCATACCGCGGGGTGACGTCCATTAACGAGGAGATCGAGCGGGAGACATTGAAGTGGCGTTACTTTTCGAAGGAGAAGCCGCACCTGCCGCAGATTTACTCTTATGGAGTGTTTATCCAAAACGCCTTTCCTGAAGAGACCCGCAGGGCGGAATTTTTTCCATGCGTGGTCCCGAATTGGGACAATACTCCCCGCTCGGGCCTCAACGGCTTTGTCCTTCACGGCTCGACGCCGGAACTCTACGCGGAGCACCTCCGCGAGGCGATCGGCCTTGTGGCCGATCGAACATCTGACCAGCGTGTCGTTTTCATAAAGTCCTGGAACGAGTGGGCAGAGACCAATTATCTGGAGCCGGATATGAGATGGGGCAAGGCATACCTTGAGAATACACTGCGGATTTTAAAGGGGCAAGGCTAAGTGTGCGAAAAAGAAAGTCCATGCAGCCATGAGGACTATATAATTTATGGATAATAAATATCCTTTTCCATGGAGCAACCACGGTTACTGTAATTGTTGTGAGGAGACTGTCAGCTTTATAGCAGACGACTCCTGGTATCGCGATCATTACTTGTGCAGTAACTGTAAATGTCGGCCGCGAGAACGCGCTCTGGTATATGTTCTTGAAGAGCTATATCCAAATTACCGAGAGCTCCTTATCCATGAGTCTTCACCAAATAAACAGGGTGCGAGTGTGATGTTCAAACAGAAGTGCAGCAAATACATTGCAACTCAATATTTTGCCGGTCATCCTCTCGGACAAGAAATCAACGAGTTTCGGAATGAAAATCTCGAATGCCAAACATTTCAAGATGAGGCATTTGATCTGGTGATAACCCAAGATGTCATGGAACACATAGTTGCTCCCGACAAAGCCTTCAAAGAGATCGCGCGTACTTTACGTAAGGGAGGGGCTCATATTTTTTCTGTCCCATTAGTGAATAATTCTCGTCCAACGCAGAAATGGGCAACGCTCAATGAGAAAAGTGAAATAATTTTCCCTTTTACTCCGGATTATCATGGAGCATTCCCTGTGTTCTGGCATTATGGTTACGATATCGTTGATCTCATATATGAGTCTTCGGGATTAGTTACAAGGATCTTTGTCATCGATAACCTGAATTTTGGTATACGCGCTCAACTTATAGAAATACTTGTGAGTACGAAAACATGATGCGACATTCAGATGAGAGGCATCTAAGCAAATTGGTTTTCATCCATATCCCGAAGACCGCCGGTCTTTCCCTGCACCATGAGCTTGAAAGACACTTCGGTGAGTCCGCATCGATCAGATTCGGAGATTACGAGGAGTACGTGGGGTTCGCGAAAGATTTCGGCGAGGATCTGGCGAAGTATGACTATATTACGGGCCATTTTTCGCTTCGCGAAATACGCGACGCCGGAATTGACTATCCGGCGGTAGCAGTAGTTCGTGACCCGTTGGAAAGACTGGTTTCCCTATTGCGGTATTACCGTACGAGCACGTTGCCGAACCATCAAGACCTTAAGTTCGGCAGCATCGAATCGTTCATAGCACATTTGACACGTACCAAGCAGTTTGACATGCAGTGCTGGCATTTCGCGGGTACCGTTATGCCCAGGTTTGAAGACGCCGTTGAGGCAATTCGACGTGATCATGTGTTCGTTGCGCCGTTGGAGTTCTATGACGATTTTCTCAAGACCCTCTCGGAATTATTAGGCACACATCTGGAGAATGTTCGCATCAATGTCACTCCCAAGAGCGCCCCGATCATTATTACAGATGCGGAACGCCAGTTTTTTCAGCCATTTATTGGCGAAGGCCGGAAACTGGTTGCGTATGTGAGGGAGAACTATGATCTTCTTAAAAGAGAGTTCATCGAAAAAGTGACCTGTCACTCTTGCGGCGCAGTGAGCAAGAGTGCAGGCGAGACTGAAACAGCCGCTATGTCGGCCGGCGATACCCGGGAGTCATTAGCTACGGTCTTCGAAGGACGGACCCTGTTGTTTGTCGATTATGCCGTCCCTCAATACGACAAGTTTGCCGGCTCCCGGACTAACTTTATGTATCTTTCTCTTTTGGTCAAGATGGGGCTGACCGTTAAATTTCTGCCGGCGGATTTTAAGCACGTAGAGCCATACTCGACGGAGCTCGAAGGGCTTGGGGTCGAAGTCCTTGCCGGCGATTGGTACCGCGATAACTGGAGACAATGGATGCGCGATAACGGGAAGGAGATCGACTACGTCTTTTTCCACAAACCCGATCCCGCATTGAAGTTTCTGGACGCCGTGCGGAAGTGGACGAAGGCGGCTATTATCTACCAGTGTCATGACCTCCACTATCTGCGTCTCCGAAGAAAAGCCGAGTTGAAGAACGACCAGAGAATACTGGCAGAGGCCAACTGTTACGAAAGAAAGGAAAACGTTATCTTTTCGAATAGCGATGTTCTTCTGACATTCAGCGATGTTGAAGAAAGGATTATTAAGGATAAATATCCTCAAAAGCAGGTTCTTACTGTCCCTCTGTTCTTCTACGACAGTGTTCCGACACCTGACCGTTATTTCGGAGGCCGGCGAGGTCTGCTTTTTGTCGGAGGTTTCGGCCACGCGCCGAATCAGGATGCGGTCTTGTGGTTCTGCAAGGAGGTTTTCCCTCTGATAATGCGTCAGATACCGGACATCGTCTTTCATGTAGCCGGGTCGAATCCTCCCGATGAGATCGTTGCCCTGGCGTCGGAGAACGTAAAGATTCTGGGCAATGTAAGTGATGAGAAGCTAGGTGAGTTATACGACAGTGTCAGGCTGGTGGTAGTTCCACTGAGGTTTGGCGCCGGGGTCAAGGGGAAGACTGTCGAGGCAATGTACCACGGCGTCCCGGTGGTTTCCGCATCCATAGGACTGGAGGGGATCAAGGGGATAGATCAGGTGTTAACCCCGCAGGATGATCCCGGCCGCTTTGCAGAGGAGGTTGTTACCCTCTATTTAAACGAAAAGAGACTGGAAGATTTGAGTAAACGCAGTTCCAGATTCATCGAGTCGACGTTTAGCATGAAGAAGACGGAAACACTGTTAGGGAATATCTTGTCTTGCTCCGAGAAAGAGGCCGCTGCGAGAATAGCCGTCTCGGCCGGTGCGGAGGCAAGGCAGGAAACCCTCCGCGCAATCGCATTTTACCTCCCCCAGTATCACCCGATTCCCGAAAACGACGAGTGGTGGGGGACGGGGTTCACTGAGTGGAGGAATGTCTCGAAGGCAAAGCCTCTCTTCCCCGGCCATTACCAGCCGCATATACCGGCTGACCTCGGGTTTTACGATCTTAGACTCGAAGAGACGCGAATCGCCCAGGCGGAACTCGCCCGCACATACGGCATCTACGGCTTCTGCTACTATCATTACTGGTTCAACGGAAAACGGCTCCTCGATAGGCCTCTCGAAGACATGCTCAAGTCAGGCAAGCCCGATTTCCCCTTTTGCATCTGCTGGGCCAACGAGAACTGGACGCGGAGGTGGGACGGAGAAGACCAGCATGTCCTGATGAAGGTGGAATATAGCGAGGAGGATGACCGGCACCACATCCGCGAGCTCTTCAGGATATTCGAAGATCCCCGTTACATCAGGATCAACGGCAAGCCGCTCTTTCTGGTCTACCGGACGGAAAATATCCCTGATCCTGCGCGGACCGCCGAAGTCTGGCGTGAGGAGGCCCGGAAGGCGGGCATGGGGGAGCTGTACCTCTGCCGCGTGGAAAGCATCGGCCGCTGCGACCCACGTGTCATCAATTTCGATGCAGCCCTGGAGTTCGCTCCAGACTGGCACAACAAGGGACCCCGGGTCCCGACGACTGATGATGCGCGTAATGAAAGACTGGAAAAATTCGGGATAATCAACGACGTTTATGAGAAGAACTATGTGCATCAGTATGGTGAGTTGGTCAACAACATGATGAAAAAGCCGATTCCCGATTACACCTGGTTCCGGTGTGTTACGCCTTCGTGGGACAATTCGGCACGCAGGCGGGAGGGCGCCCATATTTTTCTTAACTCGTCTCCCGAAAAATACGGGCACTGGCTCGAAAGCGCAGCAGAACAGACGAACGCGATGCAGGTGGACGAAGAAAGAATCGTCTTTATCAACGCATGGAACGAATGGGCAGAGGGAAACCATCTGGAGCCCGACCAGTTTTACGGCAGGGACTATCTTGATGCGACGCGGGAAGCGTTGGACATTTCGACCCTCGACCAGCGCGCTGGCAAACATAAAGAACAGGTCAAAGAACTGCGTGAGCTCAAGAAGCTGGTGGACGGATATGAATGTCATATTGACCAGATCGGCAATCTTTTTGTCGAGCGGGAAGGTGTGATGGCGGAGTATGAAGGGCGGCTGGCGATCCAGGAACGCGTTGCAGCGGAACAGGCCCGGCAGATTCAGGAGCTGCAGAATTCTTTGAGCTGGAGGGTCACGCGACCTTTACGCAAGGTTTATGAACTCCTGGGCCTGGGACCGGCCAATCATAATGACAGAAAGGATGAAAACAGGTAATCGGATGCCCGGCGGCGGAATTCTGTCAAACGTAATGCGCGTCTTCAAGTCGTATGATTTCAAACAGGCGATCCCTAACATAAGACAATACGGGCTGGGGACATTTTTAAAAAATGCCCGAAGAGAGATATTCGGCGAGAAGAAGCCGGCAGTGCAGACAACCCGCGCCCGGACAGCGGCAGAAAAGCTTAAAAGGTTCCCTGTTTACGAGGGGAAGGCCGATCTTAAGCGGCCGCTGGTGTTTCCAGATTTTTCGGAGCCTCTCGTCTCGATTATCATTCCTGTCCACAATCAATGGGCTCACACTTATTCCTGCCTGCTTTCTATTCTGGACAATAGCAGAAACATCGATTTCGAAATTGTTATCGCCGATGATCTGTCCACCGACGAGACGGTAAACATTGAAAAGTATGTGAAGGGCATAAGGGTCCTGCGAAATGACACAAATCTCGGCTTTCTGAAAAACTGCAATCGCGCCGCGAAAGAGGCCCGGGGGAAATATATCCTTTTCCTGAACAACGACACCAACGTTCAGAGGGACTGGCTCAGACATCTTGTTGAGACGATCGAAAGAGATGAGACCGTCGGAATGGTCGGATCAAAACTCGTCTATCCCGATGGCCTGCTCCAGGAAGCAGGCGGTATCATCTGGAGCGACGCCTCCGGAATGAATTATGGGCGGCTGGACGATCCTGAAAAGCCCGAATACAATTACACGAAGGACGTGGACTACGTCTCCGGTGCCTGCATTATGGTGCGGAAAAAGTTATGGGAGGAAATAGGGGGGTTCGACGAAAGATTTGCCCCGGCATACTACGAGGATACCGACTTGGCATTCTCGATCAGGCAGAAGGGGTACAGGGTCCTCTTCGAGCCTAAATCTATCGTTGTGCACTTCGAGGGCATAACCCATGGGACAGACCTCAGCAGCGGGATAAAGAGCTACCAGGTTAGAAACAGGGAAATCTTCTTCGGAAAATGGAAGGACGTTCTTCGGGAAGAACACTATGCCGGCGAGGATGCCCTCTTCCTTGCACGGGACAGAAGCGGGTGCAAAAAGACGATTCTCTTTATAGATTATGAGGTGCCACGCTTTGATATGTTCGCCGGATCACGGACCAACTATATGTATCTGCGGCTGCTGGTCGACCTTGGTCTGAACGTCAAGCTTGTCCCCGCGGACTTTCGAAGGGTTGAACCATATGTCTCGGTTATTGAAAGCGACGGCATAGAAGTGCTATGCGGTGAATGGTACAGTGCCAACTGGCGGTCGTGGGTCGTCGATAACGCCGAAAATATCGACTACGTGTTCATCAATAAGCCAGACACCGCGGATGTGTTCATCGATTTTCTGAGGGAGAATACGGGTGCGGCCATCATCTATCAGGGCCATGACCTGCACTTCCTGAGGCTCAGGAGAAACTATGAAGTAGACAGGAAGGAAAAGACACTGAAGGAAGCGGAACGTTACGAAAAATTGGAGTATGACATAATCGAAAAGTCCGACGTTGTCCTTACATTCAGTGAAGTGGAAAAAGACATGATTGCGGAAAAAAGTCCGCTCAAGAAAGTCGTGACCGTCCCACTCTTCTTTTATGAGAGCGTCATGACCGGACCGCTGGATTTCGGTCCTCGGAAGGACATCATGTTCGTCGGGGGCTTCGCGCACCGGCCCAATGCTGACGCCGTTTTGTGGTTCTGCAAGAGCGTTTTCCCGCTGATCAGGAGACAAATGCCTGATATTATATTCAACGTCGTCGGTTCCTCGCCTCCGCCTGAGGTATTGGCGCTGGCGTCATCCAATGTAAAGATCCTCGGCCAGGTGAGTGAAAAAGAGCTTGAAGCGCTTTATGGGCACATCAGACTGGTAGTCATTCCGCTCAGGTTTGGCGCGGGCGTGAAGGGAAAACTTGTTGAGGCGATGCATAGAGGCATACCGATTGTCTCAACGAGCATTGGCCTTGAGGGCCTTCAGGATATTGAAGACCTTATCCGGCCATGTAATTCCGAGACGGTCTTTGCGGATCAAGTGGTGGCGCTTTACGGCAGCGATGAACTGGAGGCGGTCAGTGTACGGTATCGGGAATATGTGAAAGAGCATTTCAGCAGGGAAAAGACAGCGTCGTTGCTCGGCGGACTTCTGCGGGAAGGCAGGGGAGCAACAGGCCTCATCGAGGATTTTTCACCCGCATCTGATGATAACGCGCGGATTCAGAACAAGGCTCGCCTTCTTGCCTTTTATCTGCCTCAGTACCATCCCATTCCTGAAAACGACGAATGGTGGGGGAAGGGGTTTACCGAATGGCGGAATGTGGCGAATGCCAGGCCGCAGTTTCCGGGCCACTACCAGCCGCGGTTGCCTGGCGAATTGGGCTTCTACGACCTGCGTGTTCCCGAGGTCCGGAAGGCCCAAGCCGATCTGGCCCGGGAATATGGAATAGAAGGATTCTGCTACTACCATTACTGGTTTAACGGAAAGCTCCTGCTTGAGCGGCCGCTTCACGACATGCTTGAGTCAGGGGAGCCGGATTTTCCGTTCTGCCTTTGCTGGGCAAATGAAGACTGGACGCGCGCCTGGGACGGCAGAAGCGGGCAGGTCCTGATCGGACAGCATTACACTGATGAAGACGACCTTGAGCATATCCGATATCTCCTGCGGTTTTTCCGGGATAACCGCTACGTAAAGGTCAACGGCAAGCCGCTCTTTCTGGTGTACCGTGCTAATCGCATGCCGGACCCGCTGAAGACGACGAGGCTGTGGCGTGAGGAGGCGAAGAGACAGGGCTTCGACGACCTGTATCTGTGCAGGGTTGAGAGCTTTCCCGACGAACATTCAGACCCTGGGGCGATCGGTTTTGACGCTTCGATCGAATTTCAGCCAGACTGGGACAATCGGGGAGCGAGTCTGCCTATAGAAAACGAGGGCGGGCATTCCATATACGATTACGCGGACATTGTCCGGAAAATGATGAACAAGCCGGAGCCTGCCTACAGGCGCTTTCCAGGAGTCTGTCCTTCGTGGGACAACTCTCCGAGAAGAAAGAAGGACGCCATAATCTTTATCAACTCTTCGCCGGAGCTTTACCAGAAGTGGCTGAGGTACGCTGTTGAAAAGGTTCAGGACGCAGAGCCCGACGAAAGGATCGTCTTCGTCAATGCCTGGAACGAATGGGCTGAAGGGAATTACCTCGAACCGGACCTGCGAAATGGGCGGACCTATCTGGAGGCTACGAAAAGGGCCGTAACTATGAGTGAAGGAAAATGTCCGGGAAAGAGAACGCTCGTCGGGAGAAAACCATGAGATTCCGGCAGCCGGTTGGCGAGGAAGTCCTGCGCTTTCTGCCTGCCGAGGGGAAAAGGGAGGTATTTAAAAGAGTCATTCCCCCTCTAATATTGATGAGTGTAACGGTACTCGTCTTTCACAACTCGATGTTCTGTTTTTTTACGCAAGATGATTTTGTTTGGCTGAGAATTGCAAACAATTTTACAG
>JAWOKY010000141.1:0-29754 GCA_033853975.1 Thermodesulfovibrionales bacterium | reverse complement strand
GCCCGATATCTCCTCCCGGAAAAAAGATAGGCGATATGACATAGGAATCGGTAGTGACCGCAATCCTGCCGGGGAATGAATTTTCGATGACCGCGGAATCGTTCAGGGTCATGAGGTCGAAAGCCGGAACGAAATAATCCCTGATAAGCCGGTGCATCATCTTTCCGCCGCTTCCGTGGCCAAGCTGTATGAGCTCGTCGCTCATAATCCCTGCTCCACGGCCGCCTTGTATTTGTAATAAGCCGCACAGCTTCCCTCGGAACTCACCATGCATGCGCCTACCGGATTTTCAGGGGTGCAGGCCCTGCCAAAGAGCGCGCAGTCAGAGGGAATCTTGATCCCCTTCAGCACATCCCCGCATGAACAGGCCTTCGGCTCGCTTCCTTCCGGGACAGCGGGATTGCAGACAGAAGTGATGTCCCTGTGGCGGTACTTCCGTCTGAGTCTCAGACCGCTTCCGGGGATGGTCCCGATGCCGCGCCAATTCGCGTCCTCCGGCTCGAAATACTCTTCCAGCACCGCCATCGCCCTGGGATTGCCTTCCTCTTTAACAACCCGTGTATACTGGATCTCGACATTTGCCCTCCCCTCGGCGAGCTGTTCGAGGATCATCGTGATTCCGGCCAGGATATCGACCGCGTCGAATCCTGTCGCAACCGAGGGCCTGCCGTAGTCAGAGGCAATGAATCCGTAGGGGCGGATTCCCGTGATCGTGCATACATGGCCGGGCAGGATAAAGCCGTCGACCTTCACCTCGCCGGACGCCAGGAGCGCCCTCAACGCAGGAGGCACCGTCTTGTGCACGGAGTGGATGAAGAAATTTCCGATGCCCCGCCGCTCAGCCTCCATGATAGTTCCGGCCACAAGCGGAGAAGTAGTCTCAAAGCCGGTAGCGAAGAAGACGACTTTCCTGTCGATGTGTTTTTCCGCGATCTGGAGAGCATCAAGCGGCGAATAGACGATATGGACGGAGGCGCCTTCCGCCTTTGCGGCCAGGAGTGATTTTCTGCCGCCGGGCACCCTCATCATGTCGCCGAAGGTGGTGAGGATCACCCCTTCGTGCATCGCAAGCGCTATCGCCGTGTCAACGTCCCTCACCGATGTCACGCAGACAGGGCAACCCGGTCCGCTCAGGAGCGTTATCCCCTCAGGCAGGAGGTTCCTTATGCCCTGTCTGAAGATCGCGACAGTGTGGGTGCCGCAGACCTCCATCAGCCTCACGGGCCTTCCGATTGTTTCCATGAGTTCCCTGATCCTTCTGACTCTCTCTTCCATCATCATGCCCTGTTTCCCGTCTTGATCCTTTCTCTCACAATGTAGGCCTGCCCCAGAGAGATGCCGCCGTCGTTGCACGGAACAAGCTCGTTTGTGTAAACCTGCAGCCCTTCCGCTCTCAATCCTTTCATGACACTCCCCAACAGACGGGCATTCTGGAAAACCCCGCCGCTCAGGACCACCTCTCTGATGCCTGTCACCGCAGAGAGCTTCATTACCGCCGCCAGGACGGCAAAGGCAACAGTATTATGAAACTTCGAAGAAATAACACCCCTGTCCCTGCCGGCCTCGATGTCCTTAAGTATACTCAAAATCACCATCGAAAAATCTATCTCCATCGGGTCTCTGAAACTTACGTCGACAGGATAGTCTTCCTCCACGTTGTCGAAAGCGACTGATTCGAGCGCGATGGCGGCCTCGCCCTCGAAGGTGTTTCGGTCGCAGACGCCTGTCAGGGCAGCAACGGCGTCGAAGATTCTCCCCGCTCCCGAGGAAACAGGCGAAAGCGTTTTGTCTTCGCAGATCTTCAGGATAGTTCCTATTTTTTCGATGCCGTATCGCTCGATAAAGCCTGCAGGCTTCAGATATTCAATGACCTCTTTTCCGGCGGCCTTCTTCACGCAGCTCACCGCGATGCGCCAGGGTTCTTTGATAGCCATCTCTCCGCCCGGAAGTGGCACATAACTGAGATGGCCGGCCCTCGTGAAACCATTTATATCGCTGACCAGAAATTCGCCGCCCCATAATGTACCGTCTTCACCGTACCCGGTACCGTCGAAGGCAACGCCTATCACCTTCCCGGTGATGCCCTTTTCTGCCATCACCGAGGCGATATGTGCATAGTGGTGCTGGATCCCGATCTTCTCCACGCCCTGCTGACCCAGCGCCCACCGTGTCGAAAGATAACCCGGATGAAGGTCATAACCAATCGCGACAGGCTGGGCCCTGTAGACGGACTTGATATTTTTCAGCGTCTCCTCGAAAAACTCGAGAGTCTCGAAATTTTCCATGTCCCCTATATGCTGGCCGGGAATCGCATACCTTCCCTTCGTTATCGTGAAGGTGTTTTTCAGGTCAGCGCCGCAGCCGAGCACATCCGGTCCGTCCCCGCCAAGCAGTATAGGATCGGGGACATATCCGCGCGATCTTCTTACGAACGAAGGCCCAGTCGCAGCCGACGCCCATGACCGGTCTGCAGCCGCCTTTCCGGACCTCAGGACGGAATCATCCACCCTCATGAAGATGTCGCGGTTATGGACGACAAATGCGTCTGCGATGCCGGAGAGTTTCCCGACGGCCTCGTCATTGTCGATCACGATAGGCTCTTCGGACAGATTGCCGCTGGTCATCACAAGGGCATCGAAATGGGATATCGATTCAGAAAACGCCGGGTAGCGGAAGAGAAGATGATGAAGGGGGGTATAGGGCAGCATAAATCCGATGTACCGATTGTTCGGAGAGACGTCATCGGGAAGGGTATTGTCACCTCGCTTTTCAAGCAGCACAATCGGTCTTCTCATCGAAAGAAGAAGACCCTCTTCCTCTTCAGACACATGACAGAATTTCTTGATCCCTTCAATGTTCGGCGCCATCAGGGCAAAGGGCTTGTTGCTCCTTCGCTTCCTCTCCCTGAGCCTCTTTACGGCATCGGCGCTTGTTGCATCACAGGCGATATGGAAACCGCCGAGCCCCTTAACCGCAACGATCATCCCCTCCTTAAGAAGACGTATCGCCTCGAGCATCGGGGCTTTCCTTTCGTCGACATGGACACCTGTCGTGGCAATCAAGGAAATGTGCGGCCCGCATACGGGGCACGCATCCGGCTGCGCATGGAACCTCCTGTCGGAGGGATTTCCATACTCGTCGCTGCATTTGCCGCACATCGGAAAAACCTTCATCGTGGTGTTTGCCCTGTCGTAGGGAACGGACCTCGTGATCGAATACCTCGGGCCACAGTTGGTGCAATTGATGAAGGGATAGAGGTAGCGCCTGTCGCCCTTGTCGAACATCTCGTTCAGACAGTCATCGCATACCGAAACATCCGGCGAAAGGAGGGTAAAGCTGCCGGTCTCCCTGCTTCCCCTTATCGCAAAATCGGCAAAACCTGAGGGCTCTTCCGGCGAGATGTCTATGCTCATGATCCTTGCAAGCGGTGGGGTGTCCGTCCTGATGCGTTCGAGGAATGTCTCAAGGTTATCGCCTTCGGCGATAATGACCACGCCCTCGGAGGTATTCGTGACATAGCCTTTTACGGAGAGCTCCGTTGCAAGGCCATGGATGAACGGCCTGAAACCAACTCCCTGTACGACGCCTCTGATCGAGATATTCAAACATTTCATGGACGATTTTATTATAGCGTAAACCGAGGCCGGCATCCTTTTCCCCTACCTAGGTAGGATTGACAATAATTTCCGGGGAATTTAAATTATCGCGGGCAAAAAAGAAAAGGATGACACCGAAGAAGCTTATCTCAGCAATCTGCACGTGCCTGATATTTTTCCATCCGGGGCGCGCGGCTTATGCCTTTCACAATGGCTCCGTCGGAAACTGTGAAGGCTGCCATAACATGCACCTTGCCGAAGGCGCCACCCCCCAGGCGTCAAACAATTATCTTCTCCTGGGGAGCGACCAGAGTTCGACCTGCCTTTTATGCCATTCAACAAGCGGCGGCAGCGGAGACTTTCATTTCACAACGGCCAATGATCCGGGCCCCGGCCAGCCGCCAACGCAGTACACCCAGGGCGGAGACTTCTTCTGGCTGAAGAAGTCCTATTCCTGGAATTTTTCGTCCGGCTCGTCCGGACACAGCAACGGTGAACGGCACGGCCACAATATCGTTGCAAGCGACTTCGGCTATATCCAGGACGGCACGCTCGCCGCAGCTCCCGGCGGCAATTACCCTTCCTCAAATCTCCACTGTTCGAGCTGTCACGATCCCCACGCCAGATACAGAATCGATATCGCGGGGGCCGTGGTATCTCCTGCCCAGGGCACGATGGTCCCGCCGACAGTGGGGTCCGGTTCGTACGGCGCCATGCCGACTTCGACCGATGCGGTCGGCGTCTACAGACTGCTTGCGGGCAGGGGGTATCAGCCCGCATCTGTCAGTGGAGATCTGGCCTTTACCGATGACCCGCCTTATGCTGTCACTCCTCCTGATTACAACAGGAAGGAGGACACTGCCGATACGCGCATCGCTTACGGAAAGGGCATCTCCGAGTGGTGCGGAAACTGCCACAAGAACCTGCATAACGAAAGCATGGCTTCCGCCCTCAGGCACCCTGCCGGAAGTGGGGCGCGGTTGACGATGGAAGTGGCAAGAAATTATAACGCCTATGTGAGATCTGGTGATCTGACAGGCACTTCATCGACCTCCTACACCTCGATGGTGCCGTTTGAGGAAGGGACATCCGACAGGAGCATCCTCGCATCTCACGCCAGATCCGACGGCACATATGAAAATGGGCCGAATACAGACTGCAATGTGATGTGTCTCACCTGCCACAGGGCCCATGCGTCCGGCTGGGACCACATCATGAGATGGAATTCCGAGTCTGAATTTCTGACGGTGGCCGGCATGTACCCCGGCATCGATGCAAGCGGCACCGGCCTTTCCGCGGAAAATTCGGCCGGCAGGACCCAGACTGAGATACAGGCTACATTCTATGGCAGACGGGCGAATGTCTATGCGACGTATCAGCGTTCCCTCTGCAATAAATGCCATTCAACCGACTGACGAGCAACCAGGCGCAAAAAATTTAAAAGGCCTTGTGCGCCCTACTGGATCGCTGTCACGACCCAGCCGGTCTGTCTTTTTTCAAGGGTAAGCGTAACATTCATCCTCCCCAACGTACTGTAAACAGCAGCCGCAAGGTGGCCGTCCTGGCCGATTTCGACCTTCAGCGTCTGAAGCGCCCTGCTGTAATCCTCCTTTGATAGCTGGCAGGTGCTCTCAACAAGACCGTCAATGATCCCCTTTCTGCGGTCCGTGTCCAGATTGGCGATGCCCTGCTCCTTCAGCGACCTGTCGAGCATGGCATCGAAGTCGACATATCTCCTGACCTGGTCGCTGTTTTTTTCGTGCGCAGCCTTAAGAAGGTTCTTCACCGTGTCTGTAACTTCCTGCTTCGAATTGCTGCAGCCGTATGCAAAAGAGATGACAAGCAGCAGCAGTGCGGCCAACTTCACAATTGAAAGACCATTCCCACCTTTTACGATCATTTCTTTCCTCCCCTTTGCTGCGAAAAATAGATGTGGTTCAGACATCCTTTCTATTTGAGAAGCACATAGAGCGCGCCCAGCCCCCCGTCACACTGCCGCGCAGTAACAAATGCGATGATCTTCTTGCGGTGCCTGCAGGCAAGCCATTGTATAACCGCCTCCTTCAGCACAGGCCCCGAGGGAGACCTGAGTCCCCTGCCGTGGATGATCTTGACGCACCGGAGCCTTCTTTCCCTGGACTCTGCAAGAAAGCGGTCGACCTCCTCCTTCGCCTCCTCGAGAATCAGGCCGTGAAGGTCCAGACAGTCCTGCACCGAAAACCTGCCCTCGCGGAGCTTTCTGATTATGTCGGCCTTGTAAGAGGGGCCCACCCATTCAACATATTCCTGGGTATCGGGAAGATTGAGGGAACCTTTCCCCCTTACAATGTCTGCCACGGCCCTGAGCGCCTCATCGTCTCGTGAAACACTCCTTCTCACCGGCGCCGCGCCTCTGCACCTAAAGGGGATCTTCCGGAATTCCGCAATCTCCCTGACCTCCCTCATCGCGTCGATGAAAAGCTCTTCATCGCTGATCCTTTTCTGCTCCGGTACCGCGGCCCTGGGGGACATGCGCACGCCTCTACTTTCGATCATGTCCCTGAGGTGTTCGAATGGCTGGAACGTAACCGTACGGGAAACTTCTTTCTTAGCGCCCATAGTCTCCTCCTCGGTGATTTTATTATAACAGAAGAGCCCGTACGAGACAGGTTCACCTCAGAGGCGACAAACTTATTAGTGATGCTCCGATGAAAATGCTCCTAATCGCCCTTCTTTGACACAATGGAATGAAAGAAGTAATATAGTCCGCCTGTTGCTCCGGGCGCTGAAACCACGATGGATATCGAAAGAGCAATCACAAACCTCAACCCAAGACAGAAGGAAGCGGTCCTGCATACGGAAGGACCGTTACTGATACTTGCGGGCGCCGGTTCCGGCAAGACGAGGGTGATCACCATGAGAGCGGCCTATCTTCTTCACCGGGGCGTGCCGCCTTCATCGGTCCTTGCCGTCACTTTCACGAACAAGGCCGCACGGGAAATGAAGGAACGAGTGCGTTCGATGCTCCGCGGAAAGGAAAGCGGCACGCCCGTCATCTCCACATTCCATTCCCTCTGCCTCAATATCCTTCGACGTGAGATAGAACGCCTCGGTTACCGCAGGGACTTTACCATTTACGACACATCCGAACAGCTTTCCGTCCTGAGAAACATACTCTCGGACATACGGTTTTACGACAAGACCTTCAAGATCGAGGCGGTCCTTGAAAGGATCAGCAGATCGAAGAACGACTTTGCCCCTGCGCCGGGACCGGCATCGGGTCAGGATGACAAGATCGCCGAAGTCACCGACAGGCTCTATCCGAAATACCACGAGGCCCTTCAGTCGCTCAACGCCCTCGACTTCGACGACCTGATCCTTCTTACGCTGAAGCTCTTCAAGGAGCACCCGGAGGTCCTCGAAAAATACAGGGACCGGTTCAGGTATCTCATGGTCGACGAATACCAGGACACAAACCGTGTCCAGTATGAGTTCATAAAGCTGCTGGCTGGGGAGAGGATGAATGTCTGCGTCGTCGGCGACGACGACCAGTCGATTTACGGCTGGCGCGGCGCCCATATAGGGAATGTCCTCGATTTCAGCAGAGACTTTCGGGGCGCCGTGGTGATCAGGCTCGAACAGAACTACCGTTCTACGGGCCATATCCTGCAAGCGGCAAACTCGGTGATCAGAAACAACAGGCAGAGGATGGAAAAGTCGCTCTGGACGGCGGGAAAGGAGGGGGCAAAGGTCTCCCTTTACAGGGCCACCGACGGCGAGGCAGAGGCAAAGTGGGTGGCGGGAAGGATCTCGATGCTCAGACTCGAAAAGAATCTGCGTTTCGAGGATTTTGCGGTGATCTACAGGGCAAACCTCTTTTCAAAACCCTTCGAAGAGGAACTTCGGAGGCTTCGTATCCCCTATTCGGTCGTGGGGGGGACAAGCTATTTCGAACGCAGGGAGATCAAGGACCTGGCAGCCTATCTCAAGATCATCGCCAACCCTCTTGATGACCTCAGTATCCTGAGGGCGGCGAACATCCCAAAGAGAGGACTGGGACCATCGGCGATCGGAAAAATTTCGGATTTCGCAAAGAACCATTCCCTGCCTCTTCTTGAGGTATTCAGGAGAGCGGACGAGATCGAAGGACTCGGAGAGAGGCCCGCTGCCTCTGCAAGGGGGCTTGCCGAATTGATCGAGCGCTACCGTCTGGCCTTTGCGGAAAAGGGGAATATGACCCGGAGTTTCAAGGGTCTCACCGCGGAGATCAACTATACCGAATTCATCAGGGAATTATATAAAACTCCCGAGGCCGCGGCCGCAAAGCTCGAAAACCTGGAGGACTTCATCGATTCGCTTTCGCGCTACGAGTCGGAAGAGACCGAGCCCTCTCTTCAGGGGTTCATCGAGACGCTCGCCCTTACCGACCTCTTGCCACAGAAGGAGGAAAAGACGGGGGGAGGCGTTACGCTCATCTCTTTTCACTCCTCGAAGGGGCTCGAATTTCCTGTCGTCTTCATCGCAGGGGTGGAGGAAGAGATACTTCCTCACAGGAAGTCCGTTGATTCGGCAGGCTCGGTCGAGGAAGAGCGGAGGCTTTTCTACGTCGGCATCACGAGGGCGATGAAGGAGCTTTATATCACCCGCGCCGGTCACAGGATCAGATACGGGAAACTGCTTCCGTCGCCCCCTTCGAGGTTCATCGAAGAGATCGATGAGGAAGTACTTGAGCGGATAGACGGCACCGAAAAATCAGACCCCGCGGACGAGGAACACTTCGCCAAGGCATCCATGGCACGGATAAAGGCGATTCTCGGGGATTGACGCTGCGATAAAAAAGAGGGTCCAAAGCCCCTTCGGGTCCTGCCCAGTCCTCACAATTTGTCACGTTCTGTCTTAATCTCCAGACCTTCTCATTTTCCGCGGCTCCTTCTTGATGAACTCGTTGACAACGTCCGTAACCTATAATTATAATTTGATGCTGTCTTCGTGATTGAAGCAGTTAAGGCTTCTCGACCACAGGGGATCACGGCATGCAGGACGAAGGTAAAACAAGAGAGCAACTCCTCCATGAATTAGCCGACACGCGCAGATGGCTTGAGGAACTCAGAAGATCGGAAGACAGGCTTCGCCGCAAAGAAGAAGAATTCCATAACAGGGACATCTTATATCGCACGATCATCGAGAATTCCCCCAGTTCCGTAATGGTATTTGACAGGCACGGGCGCTGCCTTACATTCAATGGCTCTGGGCTCACGATGACCGGCCTTTCAGAAAGCGAAGTAACGAAAAAGAACTTTCACGACCTCTGGCCGGAGGACATCCGGCCTGCTATCAACGAAAAAATCGCTCAGGTCCTGAAAGGAGCGACCCTCTCCTTCGAATCAGCATACATTCGCCCCGACGGAGAAGGGCTTTTTTTGAATGTGGAGCTCAAACCGGTATACGGCAGAAAGGGAAAGCCCAAGGGTTTTGTCTTCCTCTGTACCGACATCACGAAATACAACAGGACCGAAGATGAACTCGACAAGTATCGGGAACATTTCCAAAAGCTGGTCGACCTTCGTACGGCGGAACTGAAGGCTGCGATCCTGAGGGCCGAAGAGGAAAAGGCAAGGGCCGAGACGATCATCGCCGCAATAGGTGACGGCATCAGCATTCACGATACCGACTTCCGCATCATTTACCAAAACCGGGTGGCAAAGGATCTGCTCGGGGATCATGTGGGGGAGTATTGCTATAAGGCGTATCAGGGAAAGGACGGCGTCTGCGACGGCTGCCAGTTCGTCATGGCCTTCAGCGACGGCACCATCCATAAGAAGGAGGGGAAAGTTACCACCGACAGGGGCGTCATACACACAGAAATCACCGCCTCCCCATTGAGGGATTCGGAAGGAAGGATCGTCGCAGGCGTGGAGGTCATAAGGGATATAACCGCCAGAAAGAGGTCCGAGGAAAAACTCCGTCAGACCAGCGAGCGGTTTCGGACTATCCTCGATGCATCTCCGGCCGCGATCATAGCATTGAACCCCGACGGGATTGTGACACTCTGGAATAAATCCGCTGAGCGGATCTTCGGCTGGAAAAAGACGGAGGTTATCGGTCAATTTTACCCTGTCGTACCCGGGGATAACATCGGGGAATTTCGCTCCGTCGTCGGGCAGATCCTGCAAGGCCGGTCTGTTCTGGGGGCGGAGGTGCGGCGCAGAAAGAAAGACCGCTCACCTGTTGATATCATGATCTCGGCGGGCCCGCTGCATGACACAGGGGGAAAGATCAGCAGCATACTGGCCGTGGTCACCGATATTACCGATTCCAGAAAAACCGAGCACGATCTCAGGGTCGCCCATGCCGAACTAAAACAGATATTCAATACCGCTGCGGACGGCATGGTGGTAATAGACCGGGATTTCAACATAGTGAGGGTAAACGATACGTTTCTGAAACTCCTGGGCATGACCAGGGAAGGGGTTATGGGCAGGAAATGTTACGAAATATTCCCCTCCGACTCGGTTTGTCATACCGCCGACTGTCCGCACGTCAGGATACTGAGCGGTGAAGAAAGTGTAGAGATAGAGGTGGAGAAACCGCGCCGGGACGGAACCAAATTTCCCGCCATTGTCAAAGCAGCCCCATTCAGGAACCCTGAGGGGGAACTCGTCGGCATCGTCGAAGATATAAGAGATGTGAGTGAACGAAAAAAAATGGAAGAGGCAATCCTGAAGGCAAGAAACCTCGAATCGGTCAGTCTGCTGGCCGGGGGCATAGCCCATGATTTCAATAACCTCCTGCAGGGCCTGCTTGGCAATATCAGCATTGCAGCAAGCCATCTGAGGCCTGATGACAAGGCGCACAGGTATATAGCCCATACGCAAAATATAGCCGGAATCGCAAGGAGCCTGACAGGCCAGCTGCTGTCATTCTCACGCGGATACACACCGGTGAGAAAACCTCTTCTGCTCTGCGACAAACTCGCGGAATGGGTGAACTTTGCATTGACCGGCACGAACCTGAAAGGAGATTTTGACATCGGTGACGACAGCACTACTGTAGAAGTCGATGAAGGACAGATCAGGCAGGTCATACAGAACCTGGTGCTCAATGCCAGGGATGCCATGCCTAACGGCGGCAGATTAAAGGTCCGGAGCCAAAGGGTCCACTGCGGAAAAGATGAGGGAGCCGCCCTGAAAGAGGGCATGTACATGAAAATATCCATAAGCGACCAGGGGACAGGCATTCCAGGGAAGAACCTCAACAGGATATTCAATCCCTATTTTTCGACGAAAAACATGGGCACTCAAAAGGGCATGGGCCTCGGTCTGGCCATATGCCATTCGATAATGGATCAGCACGGGGGATCTATTACCGCGGAGTCCCGGGAAAATATCGGTTCGACCTTCACTATCTATCTTCCCATTTCGGAAAAGGAAGTGCCGCGGGCTGCGGAAACGGGGACTCTGGAGAAAAAGTCTGTCAGTTACAAAGGCAGGGTATTGATCATGGACGATGAAAAAATCGTCACCGATGTGGCAAAGGCCTGGCTCAGCCAATTAGGCTATGAAAGTGACGTGGCCAGAGAAGGTGTCGAGGCAATCGAACTATACCGTAATGCGCAAAGAGAAGGCAGTCCTTTCGATATAGTCATTCTGGATCTGACCACACCCGGAGGACTGGGGGGAAAGGAAACAATCGCTGAGCTTCGCAGCATCGATCCTCATGTCAGGGCAATAGTATCGAGTGGTTACTCACAGGAGCCGATAATGAACAGTTACGGACAATCCGGTTTCCTCGGCTCCCTTCCGAAACCCTATACGTTTAGCGAATTAGCAGCCGTCTTGTCTCAAATCAGCGCGGATCAGAAAGAAAGTTAATTATTTTGTCCACGCGGGTCGTCACCCTCCCCTTCCGACATTTCGCGGGACATCGCATATTTTTTGAGTACAATGTAATTAGAAAAGTCCAAACCCCGCAAGGAGAGAGACGATGAAAAAGTTGCTGATAGCTATCGATGGTTCCGATTCCTCGTTCAGGGCAGTGGAGTATGCCGCAGCGCAATTTTCAGGGATTGGCGATCTTCAGATAACCCTCCTTCATGTCCTTCCCTATCCCCCGGCCCCCCTGTGGGACGACGGCCATATCCCCACCAAAGAAGAAAAGGCAGAGAGGGAGAATGCGATTGAAAGGTGGCTTGCGGGCCAGCGCGCAAAGTCGGAGCCGCTGTTTGACAAGGCTATCAGCGTCATGACCCGCCACGGCATTCCCGCAGGCAGGATAGGGAAGAAGACGATCTCCGACTCCATCGACGTGGCAGGCACCATCATCGAGGAGACGGTCGACGGAGGGTATCAGACGCTCGTTCTTGGCAGGCGCGGACTTTCTCCGGTGAAAAAGTTCCTGATGGGAAGCGTCACCGCGAAGGTGATCGGCCATGGCGCGGGGATGGCCATCTGCGTCGTGGAATAATGAAGCAGGTTGTCCGTGGAGGAGTTGTCCTTTTATCTGAAGCCGCGTCCTCCTTTCAGCCTGATGCTCACAGTATGGGCGCTCAGGAGAAGACCCAACAATCAGATCGACCGATGGCACGCTGGCCGCTATACGAGGATACTGCTCCTTGACAACCTGCCATACAGGGTGACGGTACTGCAGGGGGGAACCTCCGATACGCCGAGGCTCCATGTCACGGTCTCGGGCCGAAGGGTTCCTGAGTCCATAAAACGCCCGGTCTCTTCACTGCTCGAAAAGATGTTTTCCCTGAAGAAGGATCTCGCGGATTTTTACTTATTGACAGGCCGTGAAAGGAGACTAAGACCGATCACCGACAGGTTCGTCGGAGTCAGGCCGCCTCGTTTCCCCACCGTCTTCGAGGCGCTCGTAAACGCATTTGCATGCCAACAGCTTTCCCTTGACCTCGGCATCATCCTTTTAAACCGCCTCGCCGCCTCCTACGGCGTATCATTCAATGAGCGTGATGAGACATTCAACGCGTTTCCACGGCCGCAGGACCTGGCGGGGCTTTCACCTGAGGACTTCAGAAAACTCGGCTTCAGCCGAAGCAAAGGCAGGGCGATTGTGGAACTGTCGGGTGCTGTTGCCCGAGGAGACCTTGTCACAGAGGACCTCGATGAAAGTGGAGACGAAGATGTCCTTCGGCGCCTCACCGGGATTCGCGGCGTGGGAAGGTGGTCGGCCGAGTACGTGCTTCTCAGGGGTCTCGGGAGGCTCAACGTATTTCCCGGCGACGACGTAGGGGCCCAGAAGAATCTCCAGAATTTTTTCGGACTGAGCGAGAGGCCGCACTACGAGACTGTCCGGAAGATCACCTCCCGCTGGCGTCCTTACGCGGGGTTCGTCTATTTCCATTTCCTGCTGGACAAGTTAAGGGCAAAAGGCAGTCTCTCGTGAAAAAGACAAGGCCGGGGGGAGAGACCAGCATCTTCACGATCGGCCATTCCACAAGGCACATAGAGGAGTTCATTGAAATCCTGAGGTCATTCGGAATCGAAATGCTTGTCGACGTCCGGACGATCCCGAAGTCCAGGCATAACCCCCAATTCAACGGGGACGCGCTCAATAAGAGTCTGAAGGAAGCACACATCGGGTATATGCATTTGAAGGGGCTGGGCGGGCTTCGCAGAGCAAAAAAGGACTCCCCGAATACGGCATGGAGAAACGCCTCATTCCGGGGATTCGCCGACTACATGCAGACCGGGGAATTCGAAGAAGGCCTGACGGAACTGCTGACGGTCGCCGCCAGAGAAAGGACGGCTATCATGTGCGCAGAGGCAGTGCCTTGGAGGTGTCACAGGTCTCTGATCGCTGACGCGCTTCTGGTATATGGCAACGAAGTAAGACATATCATGGCCGCTGATTCCGCGAGGGAGCACACGATGACGCCATGGGCAAAAGTGAGGGGGAGGAGGATCACCTATCCGGCCCCTATTTCTCCGGGACAGTGAAGACGCAGAGACCTGAATACACGAGGCCCGTCGATCCATCCATGCTCAGGAAAGAACCCTCTCCTACGGTATAGCCGCCGATCAGGGCAAAGGGATTTCCCTCTTCATCGGTCCTGAACTCAAGCTCTGAACAGCCTACAACAGCCGTGAGGTCAAACTTCTGGGCGAGCACGGCCGCGTGTGAGGCGACTCCGCCCGCCTTTGTCAGGATGCCGTCTATCCCGGGCATGAGAGAGACGTCGTCCGTGCTCGCCATAGGCCTGAGAAGTATCACCGGCATCGCCGCCTGGTCCTTCAGCTTTTTCACCTCTTCAGCGGACGCGCCGAAAGTGACGATCCCGCTCAGCGCCCCGCCGTGGACGCCCGCCCCCCGTCCGATGACGTTGGATCCAATCTTGCAGACGTCGTCAAATCTCTTTCTGAACCCCCTGTGAAACTCCATCCGCCTCGTCTGAAGCGCATAGATCACCCTCTTGCCGTCCGGTCTTTTCGTGAAGGTGACCTCCACCTCCTGGGGCAGTCCTCCCATCGCCTCTTCGATCTTCCGGCCGATTTCCTGGTGCATCGAAAAGAGCTCGGGATCGGAATCTTCAAGGCTGTCAGTACCTCCTGACTGCACGCGCGAAAGCGGCATGCCCGGCGAGCCTCCGGAGACGATGTCCGTCCCGGCAACGCTTTCCTTGGTCTCTCCGTAGATGCCCCTCTCCATCGAAAAGGGGTTTCTCGTGAAAAATACCGAGGCGCCGCATCCCCTTTCGTTTCCGTAGATCATCTGCATCAAAGTGACAGACGTCCCCCATTGAGCAGAGATCCTCATCGTCTGCCTGAAGAGTGAGGATTTTTCACTGTGCCACGATGCATAGATAGCGCGGACCGACTCTGCGAGTTGAACGTATACATCATCGGGAATATGGAGCCCCCTGGACGAAAGTTCGCGCAGAAAAAGTCCCGCCATAGTCTCCAGCATGGATGCATCGAGTTCGTCTCTGCTCCCTGCGCCTCTCTCTACCATCAGGCCGTCAGCGATTTTATTGAAGACATCCGCCTCAAGCCCATGGACGACAGTGCCATAATGCTCGATAAACCTCGTGTAAGAATCCCAGCCAAGGCGTGGACTTCCCGCCGACTCGATCATGCCTCTAAGCGTTTCTTCGTTCATGCCACAATAGAGCATGGATGAGAGTATCCCGGGCATGGAAACGAACGACCCGCTTCTTACCGATAGAAACAGAGGGTTCTTCACGCCGCCGAACGCCTTGCCCGTCCGTTCTTCTATCTCTCTAACGGCGCTCCGCAGGGTCTGACGAAACCCGCCTGAGGATGTATATCCCGGATATCCTTCGGTCATCGCAGAGGAAAATACCACGCCGGAAGGCACGAGCAATCCCCCGTTTTTCAGGTACACGAGGTTTTTCGCCTTTGTCCCGATTAAAGGAGCAAGCGACGCGGCGTCCCCGTCCGACAATTCGTCCATCACGAAGAACTCCTTCATGGCCTCAGGGCTTCTCGAAGGAAGAAGCTCCGAATCGCCCGCGGTGTCCATTCGGGAAACCATCACTTCAAGGAAGGCCGTAAGCACCCTGTCTGTCTCGTTAAATCCTGCTATGCTGCTTGCGAGGTCCCGCATGATCACGTCCGCCGCCTTTTCGACAAAGTCCGGGCCCTGACCCAGGGCCTTCAGCCGTTCAGGCATTTCATCGAACGGCACGGCCTTCAGGACACGCGTGAGGTGATGATAAGACATCCGCGTCAGAAGCTCCACCATCCACGTCAGTTCCCTCTGCCAGACCCTCAGCATATCGATCACCTGCGACAAGTAGAGAGAGTTGGTTTCGAAAACGGCCATGAGCTCGTCGACAGTGAAATTCCCGAGATCATGCAGCCTGAAGAGCTCGTTCATGGAGTGAAGCGCCTTTATCCATCGACCGGCCTTGACGGGTGAAAATACATTGTTCTCCTCAATCTCCTGAATCATCCTTTCCAGAAGGACCCTCACCCTCTCTTCCAGCCGCAGGGTCTCCCCCAGCGCATCGAACTTCGGTTCGTGGTATGAACCCATCACGGAAGGTATGCCAAAGGCGATATGCCTTTTGAAGTAGAACGATTCAACAGCCAGTGTCTTCCCGGGGTAGAGGACAGTTTCCCTGAGAGTCTTTAGTCTTCCGATATGTTCATCCAACCCCGAATAAATGTCCGCCTCATCGGGGAAAACGGATACGAGGGCATACTTTTGGCCAAGTTCCTGATAGAGCCTGCACAGGCAGAATATCTTGGACCGTATTTCTTCAGGGGCATCCAGCTTACTCATCGCCTCCCAAAGCCTTTCTTCCGGAATCGCGCTCAGCCTTTCAAGGTGCAGTCCCGAGTCGTCGAGCACTCCCACTGATTCCATAAACGGCCTTACAGAAGCAGAATATCTCCTTAACAGCGGCCGGTCGATCCTCCCGAAAACGTCCTCCGGCAGCACATCTCTGAGGCCCGCGGGCGCATCGGAGACCCAGGCGCCGAAGATCTTCTCGACGAGCCTGATATTGTTAGTGCTTGCGTTGACATGCACCTGTTTTCTGAGAAAATAGAGCACAGTATCGTTGCCCCACGAATCTATCTCTGTCGAGTAATCCCTGATCCTGCCCGTTGCCCCGACCTCGTTGAAATACACCGGCAGCATCTGAAGCAGCATGTAATCGAGGAGATAATTCCCGCCCTTCCCGTCGGAGTTGAGGTAGGCTGAAACGTTTCTCTGGAAGAGCCGGTCGTCAGGTAAGAACACACCGCTCACATGCAGGTTGCAGATGAGGTGAACAAGAACGTCTCTGAACCTGCCCCTGTCAAGACCGATAACATCAAGGAACCTTGACAGTCTGGAAATATGAAGCGGACGGGAGATCTCGGCCCATGTCTCGCCGGAAAAACCGGATATTCCCGGTGACGGGACCAGCACATTTGTGAGGGCCGCGCAATACCGTCGCAGCAGAAGCTCATCATCGGCATGAAGGACCGCTGCGGCGATTTCGACATTCAGAAGCAGGTCTTCATTGCGCAAAAAAGCGGCCTTTTCCATCACCGCAAGGACCGCCTCGCAGGGACCGGTCAGACCAAGATCTATCAGCCTCTTGATATACCGGGCGATACCCTCCGTAGTCCGCTTCCTTCCTTCCCCGGACAATTCGTCAAATATCCGCAGGAATTCAAATACCGCAGCCGAACAGGACTCGGCGTATTCAGGGGCGAGGCACTTCCCGGCGGCAGAAAAGAAGGCCTCCACCATGGCGGCATCACCGGACAGAATCGAACCGATATCGCCAAGCTCTCCGAAGATCTCTTCGTACTTCCCTTCATCGAGCATGGTCTCTGCCGAGTCGATGCGCAGCGCCGCCTTTTTTCTGGCCCCTTCCCCGAAGGGGGCGATCCCGTGAAATTCCGACAGAGGCAGGACAATGCGCAGCGTCTCGAGCGCGGCGTCGGGAACCGCAGGAGTCATCTCGATGATCCTTCTGAGAGACAGGATCAACGGCCTCATTGCCGGCGAGGGGTCAAGGTCCGGAAATCTCTTCATGATCCCCTTCACCACATATCTTGCCCGGGAAAAGCTGCAGGACAGACACGCCGGAGACCCCTTCAACTCACCGAGCCAGATCTCTAGCAGGGGCCGCAGCCTTTTTTCGTCAGAGAGGTCTTCGAGCGGCAGTTCAGCCAGATAAAGAAAGTTGGCGACCGCCTTGTCGTGCAAAGACAGACCGGCCTTTTCGCAGGCCATGAGGGAAAATCTCGCCAGGATCTGATAACACCTCTGGAATCCGGCCGGGGCATGCCAGAAAAGGTCTCTCGCAAAGGTATTGAGCTCCTCGGAGAACTTTCTCCAGTCCTTCTTTGTGGATATGATATGAGAGATGATATCCTCCGCCTTTTTCAGGAGACCGGGCTTGTCCCCGACATATGCCGTCAGGAGCCTGAGGTCTGTCCCGCCGATATCCGCGGAGATTTCCATGGCAGAGGCAAAGAACTCATCGCTGTCTTCCGTCCTTATGAGGAATGTGCCGATATGTCTGCCGTCCTGCAGGATGTCCACCTGCAGTCGGCCGGTCCCGTAGATGTCGGAGGCATCGACCCTCAAGTCGAAGGTGCCTTCCTTGATGGCGGTCCGTGCGAGCTCCTTTCCCCGGCTGATAAGCGAGGCCCTGTACTCTCCCCTGGGCATTGCCAGAATCGTCGCCTTCACTGTGACAATGTTATCCTCCTTTGTCATACAGAAGTCCTTCGCAACAAGCGAGGTAATCAGCCCCTTGTAGGCGGTTGCGAGTGTTCCTGTCAGATAATCGAGACTGCAGATGTCAACAGGAGGAGCCATGATTCATTCTTCCGGTCCGCGATGTGCTGTCTCAGCCATGAATCCATTATAGCGCCAATCGTCGCTCCATTTGAAAGGCCGGACAGACTTTGATACAGTGGAATTGAAGTCTATTCAATGCGGAGAGGTTGACATGGCATGGTTTGATGGTTCTCTGGATGAGGAGAGATTGACACGGTGCGAAGACAAGGCAACCGAAATAAGAAAGTTGCTCTTTGGGGTTCTTCTGCTGGCAAAGGACAGATGGAAAACCGGTTTGGAGCAGGAACCTGAAGGTCGCGAAGTCCTTCGCGCCATCGCCGAAGCCGAAGCTGATTTTGTAAAGGGCGGGCTCACCGGCCAATCTGAAAGGATCGAAGACAGTCTCGACGTAATTCTGACAAGAGCAAAGGCTCTATTTCTGTTAATGGAATATCTTTCAGAAAATGGAGGGGCCTGAGGCCGGCACTTTCTGCTTTCGAAACAGGCTGAATCGTGAGATAATTCGAAATATGCAAATCACAGTGAAATATAGAAACGGCCGACTGGGCATCGTTGAGGACTTCGAGCTGGATAAACTGATCCATTCCCGGAAAATAACAGGCTTTCTTCGCATGGAAGGCTGGGTTGTTATCGGCCGTGACCCCATAAGGCGGTCCAGGAAGGGTTACAGCGGGCAGGACAAAAGAAAAAGACACTTCAAGGCGGTATTCGGCAATTTCACTTCATTACTCTCATAAATGCCTATGTGCTGCATAGTAAAAACCATGTTTGATGTCAGGAGTATGGCAGGCTATGAGTTCACACGGAGTTAGCAAAGGTAATCAAGTTTTACCCCTGATGACGGAATTTATCATCAATAAATGTCCCGTAGGCCTGATCATCTTCAACAACGAAATGGACATCATGGAGCTCAACAGGAAGGCTTCTTTGTTCCTCGGCCGGCATGAGTTGCCCTCGGAGATAAGGGCAATCACTGAAAGAATATTTGATGCAATAAAAAGCGAAAGACGCAGTGAGGTCTTCCCGGGCGAGATTTATATCACAAAAAAACTCGATGGTTCGACGAGCGACTGGATATTCAGATTATATATACAGGAAAAACCAAACCCTCTGGTCTATCTTCTTATATTCGAGGAGACTGTTTCCAATAAGCTCAATATCAGTGGAATAAGGCAGCAATTTGGATTGACGAGGCGCGAGTCCGACATACTCAGACGGGTAATTGATGGTTCCAGGAATGCAGAGATCGCAGTAGAACTTGAAATATCCGAGCAGACAGTGAAGGACCATCTTAGCAATATCTATCTGAAGACCGGCGCGGAAAACAGAATGGCACTCTTGCGCACCCTCGTTTACGCCCCCAATAATAACTTCGGTCTGTCTTCCTGAATGCTTCTTAAGCAGATCTGCCTTTGTTTTCTCCTTCCAAAAGTAAACGACAACTAACTGTTCAGTCCTGATCATACCCCTACCTGGGTAGGATGGATATAATGCGCCTCATACGGTAAAAGAGAATTAACGACAAGGGCAAACTGTCCTTCATTTTCAAAAGAGGCAGTCACTATAAGCAAAAACAAGGTTGATAAGGGGGGTTTTAATGAAGATTCCATTAAAGATTCCGATCGGTATGTTGTGCACTATTTTTCTTGCAGTATTACTGGCAGGGTGCGGCGGTGGCGGCGGCGGAAGTCTGGTGGCCGGAAGTCAGGCCGGTGGAGACCCTGTAACTCTTGTCTCGATTGAGGTGACACCGATCAGCCCGCATATCGCACTTGGTACGGCTCAGCAGCTGACAGCGACTGGAATTTATTCAAACAATACAAAACAGGACCTTACGAAGACAGTTACCTGGAATTCGCTGGCCCCTGCCGTCGCGACCGTCAGCTCTAATGCCGGCCTGGCCAGTGCCGTTGCTGTCGGTTCGGCAACGATCACAGCAACTCAGGGGACGGTCTCCGGCAGTACCACTCTTACGGTAACCAATGCCGCCCTGGTTTCGATCGGCATAACGCCGGTCTACCCGAGCATACCCCTGGGACGTACCCTGCAGCTGACTGCCACGGGAGTCTTCACTGATAATACCGTTCAGGACCTGACCGACCAGGTGGCTTGGAGCTCGTTGAACCCGGCTGTCGCAGCCATCGATGCCAAGACAGGGCTGGCCACATCGGCAGTGCAGGGCTCGACCACCATTACCGCAACGCTATCAGGGAAAACCGGCAGCACCGTGCTTACTGTAACATCAGCAGTTCTGGATTCAATTGATGTCACGCCAGCCATACCGAGTATCGCCCTGGGGACCTCACAGCAGTTCGTTGCCACCGGGACCTATTCGGATAACAGCACTGAAGATCTGACATCGGCGGTGTCCTGGGGTTCGTCTAATGAAGGGATCGCCACGGTCAGCAACGCAACGGGCTCTTATGGGCTGGCGACCTCCGTTTCAGCCGGCTTGACCACGATCACCGCTACATTGGGGGGCGTCACCGGCGGCACCGACCTTACGGTTGATCAGGCCGCACTGGTTTCGATAGATATCTCTCCGACAGATCCAAATAGTCCGCTGGGGCTGCCACAGCAGTTTTCGGCCAGTGGAAATTTCTCTGACGGTTCGGTCCAGGATCTGACAGACCAGGTGACCTGGAGCTCCTCGAACAGCGGGGTAGCGGCCATCAGCAATGCAGCGGGTTCCAGCGGAATGGCCACCCCCCTTTCAACGGGGACAACGACCATTACAGCAAAGATAAACGGTATTTCGTCAAGCACAACGCTGACCGTGACATCGCCGACGTTGGTGTCGATTGCGATTACCCATGTTACCCCTCCGGCAGATGCACGCATCGCCCTGGGAACGTCACTGCAATTTATTGCGACCGGGACCTATACGGACGGCTCAACCCAGGACCTCACCCCATTCGTGGCCTGGCTTTCATCCAACGTTGCGGTTGCGACCATTAGCAACGCCTCACCTACCCGGGGGCTTGCGACATCCATCAGCGTCGGGACGACTGCCATAACGGCCGGTTTGGGGGGTACCGTCTCTCCTCCTACAGCACTGACGGTTGCCTCACCGGCAAGTCTGACTTCCATCACGGTAACTCCGGCGAACACAACAATCTTCCTTGGAGCAGCCCAGCAGTTCACGGCGATAGCAAACTTTTCGGACGGAACGACCCAGGACCTCACCACGCAGGTGACCTGGAGATCTTCAAACAAGACCATTGCCGCCGTGAGCAACGCTTTCGGCTCCAACGGCCTCGTGACGCCCATAAAGGCCGGATCGACCAACATCACTGCAACGTTTGTTTACGCTGGGCTGCCCGTGACCGGAACCACCGGGCTCACCGTATCATCAGCCACATTGACCGGCATAGTCATCACACCGGACAACCCGACTATAGCTCTCGGAAAGACAGTGCAGTTCAAGGCAACAGGTGTTTATGAAGGCGGGCTCACGCAGGACCTGACTAATTCAGTGAATACCACATGGACTTCTTCGAATACCGCCATTGCCACTGTAATTAATGTGCCAAAGAAGAACAAGGGGCTGGCGAAGGGGATCCAAACAGGCAGCGTCGCAATAAAGGCCAGCGTCCGCAGAGGACCAGGCAGCGGCATGAGCGGCAGCACGACGCTCACGGTGAATTGATGTCTGCCTGATTTGTGACAGGGAACGAAATGCTATCAAACGGCGGGGGAATCATTTCCACCCGCCGTTTGATTTCCGCAGTCTCAAAAAAAAACGCGCAGTATAAAACTACTACCACTTGCCCGGGACAGGCACAGCCCCCGTGAGTCCGATTCCAAAGACACCGAACTGATCGTCAGGCTCTCCTTCCCACTGCCAGCTTCTGTTCTTGTCAAGGTACCAGAGGCCCTGCTGATAGATCCCTATCTCCGAGATGCCGTCGCCATTCCAGTCGCCTACAACAGGCACAGCGTTCGTCAGTCCTATCCCGAAGACACCGAGCTGATCTGTCGGCTCTCCGTCCCACTGGCCGTTTCCGTTTACATCGAGGTACCAGTATCCGTTTTGATAGATGCCTATCTTGGTCTTTCCGTCTCCGTTCCAGTCGCCCACAACAGGGACCGCTCCGGTCAAGCCGACTCCGAAGTATGCTATCTTGTCCCCACCGGCCTCTCCGTCCCACTGCCAGTTATTATTCATATCCAGGTACCAGACACCGTTTTGATAGATCCCTATCTTGGTCGTCCCGTCTCCGTTCCAGTCGCCCACAACAGGTATTGCTCCGGTCAGACCTATTCCGAAGACGCCCATCTTGTCCGTGGGCTCTCCGTCCCACTGCCAGCTTCTGTTCATATCGAGATACCAGTATCCGTTCATGAATGCACCAATCTTCGTGTTTCCGTCTCCATTCCAGTCACCCACAACAGGTATTGCACCGGTCAGCCCGATACCGAAGATACCGAGTGTATCCGTCGGAGTGCCATCCCATGCCCATGACATGTTCGAGTCGAGGTACCACATGCCGTTATTGAAGACCCCGATCTTTGTCGGGTCTGCATGCATCGGGGCATCCCTGAATATCCGGAAATTGCTCCCGTCAAGATCCGCAAAGTAGATATTGCCGTTGCCGTCGAACCCGAACATCGCGCTCATAAGTTGAGGAACGTCCGAAGACCGGTCCGCAATTAACTGCCCGCTCAGATCATACAGTTTCTGGAGCGAAAGACTCAGCAGATGATTGTTCACAGTGAATACGCAAATATTCTCGTCCATGCTCCCCAAAGGGGAAGCCGAAATATCGGAAGATAAAAGCGACGAGCCGGACCAATTGTAGATTTCGTATCGTGGCGTCTTGCCCTGGTAGACCCCTCCCACGACGTTGAAGATGTGATGATAGTACAGAAAGCCTGTCGAGTCAGGCCGCCACGACGCGTTGTTCCATTCCCCGAGGTATTCATTTGTTTCGGCCAGACGAAAGCCGCTGTTTGGATCTATCAATACAATTCTTTCATAGTGACCGGTATAGTAGTCCTGGCCCTGTTGCCTCTGCTCGACTGCGACTATCAACTGCCGATCAGGCGACAACCAGAAGACATCGAAGGTATATGGGGCTATGGGGACGGCAACAGTCGTGACATTCATTCCGCCGGAGTTCATCTTCTTTATGGCCCCGTCAACAGGGTCGACGAACAGAACGTTTCCGACGCCGGTATCGTCAAAATAGGCGGAGCGGTAGTCCAGGGAAGTCTCATTGTTTATCATGCTGCTCGTCTTCTGGGCTATGTCATAGACCATTATCGGGTAAGGATTATGATCAAGGCCGTCAGGATAGACCATAAAGGTCTGCTCTCTGTTTAAGCTCGGCCACCAGGAGGAATTTGAGTCGTCCTTTACAGTAGTGATCAGGTTGTCCAGGGGATTATAGAGAGAAATATTCAGTCCATTGCCGTTGCCAACAGGACTGAATGACATCATCGGGACCAACTCCTGCTGAATATTGAAGCAGTTGCTGCACCGCTCTCCGATGATTATCCCTCGGTAAGTCAGCTTGTTCTGGTCGAAACTCGGATTTAAAATGACCGTATTGCCGTTGTTGCCAAGAGCCGCCGCATATGACGGATAGCTGGGCGATAGAGACCCACCGAAGCTGCCGTCCGGGGATACGGAGATATTAGAGTTTCCGTCGTGATTATATACAATATTGCCGTCTGTCTGGTTCTTGGTTGCAAACACGCAACTGCCGCTGCTGTCGCATGTCAACGTACCTATAAACGCCTCAAAGCTGTTGCCGTTTTGATCGCCGAACTTACTGATTGCCCATGTACCTGCAAGATCGGAAGTTGAATAGGACTTGTCCGCCCTTCTAATGAGAACGGCAATCTGCCATTTGGTAGTTACCCCCGGGCTCGAAAACACCGCGAGCTTTCCGTCACCCGTCATATAGCCTGCCATGCTCCCGTTTCCCGTTACCGAGCCGTCGGAACTTACATGAATAACGCTGGAGACACCCGACGCGCTACCGATCGTTCCATCAGCATTACCCGTTTCTGACAAAAGCATGTTTCCCATGCCGTCAATCTGTGCAAGGCCGGACCAGGAAATATAGTGACCTGGCCAATTAGTGCCGATGCTGTCATATTCATATCCAACGGCATAGTAGTCTCCGCTCAGATCCGAATTCGCATAGGTCTTCGAGGGGTCCATTTTTACGGCGATCATCATTCCCTGACCGGATGTGTCAGAAGCACCGTCCATCACCAGCATCTGTCCGTCGCCCGATTTCACGATCCTCAAGACATTCGTTCCATCCGCATAGGTCATCGTCAGTGAGAAGCTGCCGTCTCGATTGGCGGCTGCAACATAGGTGAAGCTCTTCGATTTGGAGGTCAAAGTCCCCCCGTCGTTAGACTGATAGGTATCAGTCCCTGTTCCGTTATCATTGAAAACCAGAGTTCCCGCTGTCGTTCCCCAGGAACCGCTGTCTTGGTGTGCGATGTTGACGTAACCCCATTTCCCTGTAACCGAAGGCACACCAGCGGCAAAACCAATCACAGGCAATAATACTGCAATGAAAACAAAAAACAGACAGAATACTTTTTTCATCGCTGCCCCTCCTCTTTTTGCTTGGCCTCAGAACGGCCACGCATAATTTATACCTGCATATTCCGCAATGTCAATGACAAAACAGACCTATTGGGTCCATTCAGTCACCCGTTTTATATATAACAACTGTTTCCAAGTGGGCGGCCATATCGACTGAGCCTACGTTTTTCAGTGTCCCTCCCGGGAGCGGCGCGGAGGGTTGGATCAATGAATTAAAGGGTACACTTGTTATTACGCGGGGCAAATTTTAAAGCAGCTGCCTGCGGCTGTATACGTTTCGGGCCGTCCGAAGATCAGGAAAAGACTTCGTAGATAACTCTGTTTTTTCCGCCCCTCTTTCCCCTGTACATCAGCATGTCAGCTATTCTTAACGCCTCATTTTCATCCGGCGGCAGACCGGGGAATACCGCAACACCGATACTGAAGCCCACAGGCCATCCGCCTTCTCGCATGGCCCGAAGAAGCCGCTCGTGGAGCTTATCAAAATATGCCCTTGCGCCGGCCAAATCGGTATCTGGAAGGAGAACCCCAAATTCATCACCACCGAGACGGCCGACTATGTCTGAACCCCTCGCTGAATGAGACAGCATGCCGCCTATGACCTGAAGCACCCGGTCACCTTCAGCGTGGCCCTTTGTGTCGTTCACCGTCTTAAAATTGTCCAGATCTATGTAACCGAGCGCGAGGACGTGTCTGTGCCGGGCAGCAAGCTTGAAAAAGAGGCCTGCCTCTTCCCTGAATGCCCGTGAATTTCTCACTCCCGTCAGCGGATCCGTTCGCGCCATCTTCTTTTCGCGATCCATGTATATTTTGAGCTCGGTCAGGATGTATGTTGCCACGAAAAAAAAGCCGAACCGGACTGTGGCATTCCAGACATAAATCCATCGCTGGCTGTACGGGTGGCCGGCCAATAAATCGACAATAAGCCAGGTGATCGCGGCTACTGCGCTCAGCACAAATCCCACATACATCCTGCCATACCAGGATATAAGCGCAACCGGAATAAGGTAGAAATATGACGTTGAAACCTCAAGTCCCGAGAAATAATCAACCGCTCCTATGAAGCCTATAAGCGCAAGACCGGTCAGGACCAGACCCCCTTGCCGGAGCGACCCGAGCCAGTTGTCAAGTCTTCTCAACACCAGAGAGTCCTTCAGACGTCCGTAGTGCCGGTTATCGGGCGGGCGGGAGACCACGCTGTTGTCTTTTTCCATAACAAAACTATATCACGACATTTTGGAGCCGGAGACAACTTTTTGTCTCTATATTGAGAAAAGACAAACCCGGATATAATGAAAGGAATGAAAAATGGGAAAGAAATGTGCGGCCGGAGGCCGATCGGGAGGAGTGCCATTTTGATTACTCTGCTTCTGTCGGTACTTCTCTCCGCCGGGGGCCGGGCATATGCCGATGAGGAGAAGACAGAAACTCCCGATCCCTGCGCGGGACCGTCGGCACTGCTTGCGATCCTCGACCGTCCGACCGTCTCGGACAGCGCCTGCGCGGTTCCTAAGGGGCAGTTCGTTTTGGAGATGGGTTTTCAACATGCAAACATCAGAGGACCGGGCTCGGGCACCGCAGACAGTTATCCCCAGGCGGAGCTGCGCGCCGGCCTTCCCGGCAGAAACGAATTCGTCCTGCTGCCCCCAAGTTACACCTCCCAGAAGACCAATGCCGCCCCCGGCGCCCCTGCCGGTCGTGTGTCCGGCCTTTCGGCCGTAACCCTCGGCCTAAAGCACGAGATCGGCTTTACCCCTCGCTGGCTCGGCGCTGTCGAGGCCCTTTTTACGCTGCCGTCAGGAGGGGCAGCCTTCGGAAGCGATGAGTTTGGGGTTGCCTTAAACGGAATAGCCTCCTACACTATGACCGAAGAGATAGCGCTCTCCCTTCAGCTGGGCGTAAGCTCGCAGACAAGTCCCAAACTTTCAGGCGGCGGCCGTTTCACAAGCCTGGTATCCATCATCGTTGCCACGTGGCAGCCCAAGGAGCGGCTCCAGTTTTATGGCGAAATCTACGGACAGAGCAGCACCGGGCCTGGTGAGGGTGCCGGTTATAACGCCGACGGCGGCATCCAGTATCTTATAACTCCGTCATGGGAGGTGGACCTTGAGGAAGGCGTGCGACTTACGGGTGATCTTGGAGGATTCACCCACTTCTTCGGCGTGGGCACAGGAGTGCGTTTCTGAATACGGCAGGCATCCGGAAGAAACTGCTTTTCAGTCTTCTCTTTCCCGTATATAGGCTACCCTTTCGACTGGAACGATGATCCATCCGCTTTCGGACTCCAGAGTGACCTCCTCTTCGCTCACCTCGACGAGCTTCCCGATATAGATCGTCTCCACCGTTCCAACCTCGACTGCCTTCCCTATGAGTTCCATCATCGCTTTTTGCCTCGCACCCTGCCGGAACCGCCGAGATTATGAACTATCTCGGCGCCAATCAGAAATATACTCGAAGAATAGAACATCCAGAGCAAAAAAACAATGACAGCGGTGAGGGGGCCGTATATCTTTCCAAGGTCCGTGATCGAAGCCACGTACCAAGTGAAGAGATGTTTCGCTATCTCAAGAAAAACAGTCGTGAAAAATGCGCCCTTCAATGCACTCGGCAGCTTCACCTTCGCGTTCGGCATCAGCACATAGACTGCAGTCACCGTCAAAAGAACGAGGACAAACGGCACCAGGTAGGCTATGGTAAAGGCTGTCAGCTTCCCTATCTTCAGAACAGGGACCAGGGGTTTGATGACCTTGAGAAGCGGAAGCAGGGACGCTGCGACAAAAGAGAGGATGAGGAGGGCCATCATGAGCGTGATCACGGCAAGGGAGAGGAGTACCGAGATGAAAAAGTGGCGTTTCTGTTTCGCCTTGAAGATGATGTTCAACGACCTTTCGAGAGACGCAAAGACCTGGTAGGACAGCAGCCCGTAAAGAACAAGGCTGATCCTGCGAAGCGCCCGCGATGAGACCAACTTCAGTATGTCCTTTGTGATTTCATGGGTGACCGTCGGGAAGAGGCTCGACAGTTTGTTCAGGAAGAATTGATAGAACGCCGGGTCGCGACCGAGGAAATATCCGAATAGAGCAAGCATGAACATGCAAAAAGGAACAAGGGCCATCATCATGAAGTAGGAAAGGGAACCCGCCAGCATCAGGCCGCCGTCGCCGAAGAAATCGGCAACGCTTCTGCCGATCGTCCTGACAAACCTCACCGCGACTCCGCCCGTCTCCTTGCCCTGACGAAAATCTTTATCGGCGTACCCTCAAAGACAAATGAATCACGCAGCCCCCTCTCGATCGCCCTCAGATGAGACTCCCTGAGAGCGTCTGCGTAGTTGGCAAAGACGACGAATGAGGGAGGTTCCGCCTTTGCCTGCGTCATGTAGTAGAGCTTGACCTCTTTCCCCTTGTAAAGGGGCAGTGAAAGGTTCGCCGCTATGGTGGGGAAGAGGCGGTTCAACTCAGCGGTAGGCACCCTCTTCCTTCTGTCGACCATGATCCTGTCGATTATCGGAAACAGCTTGGTTATCCTCCGCCTGACGAGTCCGGATACGGTCAGCGCGGGAGCGTAACGGCAGAACCACATCTTCCTTTCGAGTTCCGTCATTACCTTCCCGTATGCCTCCTCCGGCTCCTTCACGAGGTCCCACTTATTGAGAAGGATCACGGCGCTCTTGCCGTATTCCTTTACCGTCCCCGCAATCTTCAGGTCCTGATCAGTGATTCCCTCGCTTGCGTCAAGGACGATCACCGCAATATCACATCTTTCGATGCTCCTGACAGCCCTCACCATTGAATACCGCTCGATGGAGTACCCCACCTTTGCCCTACGCCTCAGACCTGCGGTGTCGATGAGAAGATATTTCCTTCCATGGTAGGCGGCTACGCTGTCTATTGAGTCGCGAGTCGTGCCGGGTACGTTGCTGACCACCATCCTGCCCTTTCCAAGAAGTGCGTTGACAAGGGTCGATTTCCCTGCATTGGGTCTTCCCACGACCGCTATCTTCGGGTATTCCGTCTCCTCTTCAGCGTATGACGGAAGCAGGGCGTAAAGCCTCTCCATGAACTCCTCATACCCGTAGCCGGTTGCCGCGGACACGGGCCAAAGGTCACCGGCGCCTATCGCGTAGAAATCGTAAAGCCTGTCCTCCCGTGTGGGGGCGTCGATCTTGTTGACCGCCCAGAGGACCCTCTTGCCCGATGCGCGCAGGAGCCGCGAGAGCTCCATGTCCGCAGGCGTCAGGCCGTCTTTTCCATCGAGGAGATGGATGATGATGTCACCCTCATCGATCGCAAAAAGGGCCTGTTCCTTCGCCTGGACAAAGATATCCTCAGGCGGGTCGGGATAAAATCCGCCCGTGTCCACCACCGCGAATTTTTTCCCCTCCCATTCGGCGTCAAGGTAATTTCTGTCTCTCGTAACGCCGGGGATATCCGCCACTATCGCGGATTGAGTGCCGGTCATCCTGTTGAAAAGGGTCGATTTGCCGACATTAGGTCTGCCTACGATCACTACCATTGGTTTTGCCATAGGTCATATTGTACAACAAAGAATCCGGCAAATAGTGGCCTTGCGGCGATGGCATATTTTTTGTACATAATTCCTGCGCTTTCCTGCTATAATCAGAAAAATTTAAAAAGGTTCATACTCTGTAATCAGCTGTGCTGCGGGCCCCCGGCGGGACTCTGCCTTGCGACACGTGAAGTTTCCACAACAGCGAGGGACACCGCTGAAAAGGCGTCCACAGGCAGCCGACGAAGAGTAATAAGAGGATCAATACGTGGGACTCAGGGAGACCGTCGAGAGGCTCAAGAAGATCAACGAGATCGGCAGGATGCTTTCGACGATCATCGAAACTCGGGAACTCGCATGCACCATCGTCCGGACAACATCCGAACTCCTCGATGCCGAAAGGGCTGTGCTGCATCTGAAAGAGCCGCGCAAGTCCGAACTAACGCTCGTTTACGAGAGGGGCGCCATACGGCAGCTGCATGATTTTTCACCCCCGAAAGCCCCGGACTGCGCTGCCCTTTTCGGCGGCGGCAAGGCGGTCTTTCTGCAGGACCCGCACCGCAGCCCCAACGGCTCGGTGATCGGCGTGCCCTTGAAGATACGTGACGCAGGAGTAGGAGCAATGCTGCTGGAAAAAGGGAACGGGGCAGGCCCTTTTGCCGAAGACGATGTCGAGGTCCTCTCGATACTTGCCGGCCAGGCCATGGCCGCGGTCGAAAATGCGCTGCTCTACGAAACACTGAAGAACAATTATTTTTCGACCGTTCAGTCTCTTGTTAATGCACTCGAAGTAAGCGACCGGTTTACGAAAGG
>JAWOKY010000140.1:0-3311 GCA_033853975.1 Thermodesulfovibrionales bacterium | reverse complement strand
GAGAGAAATTCAACGAAATGATTTTTGACGCAGCAAGCGTCATTTGATAGGTTTATTGGGAATTATTTGATGACTCGGGAATTGTAGAGCGCCCATATGCGCCCGGTTTCCCCGGGGATCTGAGCTTGTTCATGAGATATATCCCGGAACGGAAGGATGCGAATAAGCGCGTCGTTCCTTTCATCGCACTTCACACGTTCCCGCAAACGTGCTAGATTTGAACCAAGGCATCCCGAAGGAGGTGTTCGCCCAGATGTCGGAAGGTGCAAAGAGGTTGTCAAAAATACTGTTCGAAAGCATTGAGTCACACTTCACTATCCTGAATCCTTCCAGGGATTTTGCCGAAGATGTCCATACAGTCGCAGTCCGCAAGGACCCTCTCCTGGGCGACACAAGCGTTTACAATCCTTTTCTCAGGGATAAGGCAAACCTCTTCTTCTCTGAATGTGATCCCGAAGTTGTCGCTGAATTGATCGAGGAGAGCGGAAAGTCCTGCTTTCTCTGCGGCGAAGGGGTAATGAAGAATACGCCGATGTATCCTCATGGCCTTGTCGCGGGCGGCCGGATACGATCAGGCGAGGCCGTCCTGTTCCCCAACCTTTTTTCCATTGCTCAATACCATGCCGTTGTCTCTCTGGGCAAGGCCCACTTCTTGAAGCTTGCGGAGTTCACCCCTGAAGTGCTCGCCGACGGTCTGGCAGCGACGCAGGAATTCCTCAACGCAGTTTACGACGATGATCCTGAAGTCCGGTTTGCCGTGACATGCTGTAATTACCTCTTCCCGGCAGGCGCGAGTCTTGTTCATCCTCACATGCAGATTCTGGCGACGCCCATGGCATACTCGTATCAGGAACGGCTCGTCGATGCATGCAGAAATTATTATCGTGAAAAGGGTTCTGTTTACCACGTGGACCTCTTCGCAGAAGAAAAAATCAAAGGTGAGCGTTACATAGGCGGGCGAGGCAAATGGCACTGGCTTACTGCCTTCTCTCCGACGGGTAATAATGAAGTTATCGCAATACATCAGGAGGAAAACGATTTCGGGTGTCTTACAAGGGAAGACATTCTCGATCTCGGTTACGGCATCTCGAGGGTTCTGGCTTTTTACGAAAGTCTCGGTCATCTGAGCTTCAACTTTGCACTTTTTTCAGTGAGGAAAAGCACTGGAGAAAAAAGCCTCCGATGTCTTCTGAAAATAATAAACAGACAAAACCTTTATCCAAATTACAGAAACGATGATTATTTCCTCCAGAAACTCCTTCAGTCTGAACTTATCATCACCCTGCCGGAGAAATTGGCAGAACAATTGAGAGAGTTTTTTTGACAAGAGCCTGATGCCCATGGACCGGGGGAAATAGCGGAGATGAGCGAGCGATGAAAGAAAATACTATCGTTTCATGCGCCTTTTTGCGGAAGTTTAAAATAATCCTTCTGCCGCAGGATCTCTCTCAGTAGATCGTCAGGGAGATTGATACAATATCTTTTCCTCAGCTCACGCACAATGAGCCTATCATGCCGGATTCCTTCAGCCCGGAGCTTTTCAATAAAATGGGTCATATCTTCCCACAAATGCCACGGGAAGACGATCCACCTCCATTTAACGATCTTTCTCGCAAAGAAGTCCGGCACAACCGATGAACAGGTCTTATGCAGCAGCACCGCCGTCCTCACTTCCCGCGGCCTGAATCTCTTCAAATATCTCGAGGAAACCCTTAAGGTCTGTCCCGTGTCCGTGACATCATCGACCAGGAGAACCCGTTTATTTCTTATATTTGCGCAGAGGGGAAAGGCAATGACCGCCTTTTCCCTTCGCATCACTGCGGTACCCCAGTGTTCCGCCTTGAATGCCGCTAAATCACGGATCAAAAGGTAATCACAGAGGATTCTTGCGGGAACATAGCCTCCCCTGCCTATCGCTATGACAATATCGGGAACAAAGCCGGAGTCCTTTATAGCCCACGCCAGCCTTTTTGCATCCCTGAGGACTCCTGCCCATGAAAGAGTCTCGCACCTGAACTTCAGCCCGGCGGGCAGCATTACAATGCACCTCGAGACTCTCTGAATCGGGTACGCTTTTGCATTTTCTCAGCCGTTCATCCTTGTTCTCTTCCCCGGGACCCCCTAAAATACGATCCCCGCATATCCCACCGCCATATGGAACTCGCCTTCGGGCATTACGTCATAACTTGTCGTATACTCGATGAGATGTCCTTTCTCTGCCCCCATTGCCTGTGCTGCCGACACCGTTGCCGCAAGCGCACCCGAACCGCACGCGTTATGATTTTGGGCCGCCTCTTTTCCGATATCTGCCGATCTCATGGTTAAGGCGAGTTCGATCATTCTTAGGTCGTTTCCCCTCATTCTTTTTTTGGCCCCGCTCCCGTAACCGTACGGCGCAAACCCGTAAGCTTCACCATAATGCGTGAGGTCGGTAGTTCCGACCACGACGATCTTTTTGCCCATTTCCGATATCACCTTGCCGATCCTGGCTCCCGCAAGGTGCCCATCACCTGGAGGAACGGCAATCGGCACTATCCTGGCTTCCGGGCACAGGTATTTTATGAAGGGGACCTGGACTTCTATTGAATGTTCACCCTCGTGGGCCCCCGGGTCTTCAGCAATGTCTTCACCAAGAAGGTCGAGCAATAGTTCAGAAACCTCTTCATCGACCTTTGCTTCGCCGAGAGGGGTCTCCCATGACCCACGCGCGTACAGCGAATTTCCATGGGGTCTCGACGTATGAACGGCGCCTAACAATACGAACGTATCGGGTGCACTCTTGGCGCTTATGCATTTGATGACCTTTGCGGCAACAGCGCCCGAAAACACCCATCCGGCATGAGGCACTACGCCGGCCACAGCTTTTACAGGCTCCGGCGGGACTTCAAAACCCTCAAGGAATTTCTCTATCTGAGACCTGCAGTCTCCCGGATAAAACTGCCTCGCACAGGGTATTCTTCTAGACATCGTGACACCTCCTCTTATGGTGCATGGTTTCTATGATAAGGAGAAGACATCCGTAGCACATCTATTCTTAATCTTATCTCTTATGCAGCCTGCTTACCATCGTTGGTGCTATAAGAGTCAGAGGCACGTTCCTACAGGACATTAAGAAGACGCCGCAGGGAAATTCGAGAGGACCTAATTTCGTATAATAAACATCAGGTATTCCAATGAAAACAAAGCCGTTCTGAGAAGTGCCTTATTCGGGTGATAGGCGGCCAGCAGGATTTCAGCTGGAAATGGCGGCCCTCAAAACTCTGAGTCTCGAGGCCATATCCTCCGGAATATCGCTGGTGAACTCCATGTAT
>JAWOKY010000139.1:0-35869 GCA_033853975.1 Thermodesulfovibrionales bacterium | reverse complement strand
TAGGAAATAACGTCAGCCACGCCAACAACAGGACGAAAAGACAGCTGATGCCCAATCTTCAGAGGACGAGGATGCAAACGTCAAACGGGGTGAAAAAGGCATATGTCTGTACGCGGTGTCTCCGCTCCGGTCTGGTCAGGAAGATCGTCTGATGGAAAAGGCTGAGTCTCTTCTGTCACCCCTGATCGAGAGACTCGGCATAGCTGAAGACGTCCGTCTCGAGCGGATCAGAAACGACTGGTCGACGCTTTTTGAAAAACCGCTTTTGTCGCACATGTCACCCTCAAGGCTGCTTGAGGGTGATCTGCTTTTATGCGTTGATTCACCTGCCTGGATGCAGCAACTCGTATTTTGCCGGGAAGAGATCCTGAAAAAACTTACAGGCTACGGAGTACGTGGCCTCAGATTCAGGATCGGACGGGTAGCCCTCCGAAGCCGCCGACAAGACCGCACCCGGCCAAAGGCGAAGGAACTCTCTTCGGAGGAAAACCTTTTCATCGCAGACCTCGTCTCCCGTGTAGGGGACGAGGCGCTCAGGGAAACTATCAGAAAGACCGTCGAAAAATCCCTTCTCTTTGCCGGGCGCAAATAGACCTGTCGCCAAAAGGCCCGGCTTTACCTCAAAGGAGTTCGTTGAGCCTACGCGGATTCCGCCTGCTTCTCGTAAATAAGGATCGGCTTTTCCTTTTTCGCAACGGTGTCCTCAGTGATCAGACACTCCTTGATACCTTTTTGGGAAGGTATTTCGTACATAACGTCAAGCATGATCTCTTCAAGGATGGCCCTGAGACCCCTTGCGCCTGATTTTCTCTTGACCGCCTTTTTCGCAATGGCGGCAAGGGCGCTGTCAGTAAATTTCAGTCTCACGTTGTCGAACGAAAGAAGCTTCTGATACTGTTTGATGAGCGCGTTCTTAGGCTCAACGAGGATCTTTACCAGCGCCGCCTCATCGAGCTCTTCAAGGGTGGTGAAGACCGGGAGTCTTCCAACGAACTCAGGGATCAGACCATATCTGATGAGGTCCTCCGGTTCGGTAGCGCCGAGGATATCACCTATTTTCTTTTCGCTTCTTCCGACAACGCTCGTCCCAAAGCCGACCGTCTTCTTTCCCGTCCTCTGCTCTACGATGCCGTCCAGTCCTACAAAGGCCCCGCCGCAGATGAAGAGGATATTGGCCGTATCCACCTGGATGAAATCCTGCTGGGGGTGTTTGCGGCCCCCTTGAGGAGGTATGTTAGCTATCGTCCCCTCTATTATCTTCAGAAGCGCCTGCTGCACGCCTTCTCCGGATACGTCCCTGGTGATCGAGGGATTGTCGGACTTCCTGCTGATCTCGTCTATCTCATCGATGTATACGATTCCCCTCTGCGCCCTCTCGACGTCATAATCTGCAGCCTGAAGAAGCTTCAGGATTATATTTTCGACGTCCTCGCCTACATAGCCCGCCTCGGTGAGTGTTGTGGCGTCGGCGATGGTAAAGGGCACATCCAGAATCCTAGCGAGGGTCTGGGCAAGAAGAGTCTTACCCGTGCCCGTCGGCCCTATCAGGAGGATGTTGCTTTTCTGGAGCTCCACGTCAGATTCGGTGGGGTTGTAGATCCTCTTGTAATGGTTATGGACCGCCACCGAGAGGATCTTCTTTGCCCTTTCCTGCCCGATCACGAAATCATTCAGGACACCGTGGATCTCCTTGGGCGTCGGAAGCTTCGGCAGCGTCTGGCCGCCCGTATCCATATGCAATTCATCGGCAATTATCTCGTTGCAGAGCTCTATGCATTCATTGCAGATATAGACGGTAGGGCCTGCAATCAGCTTTTTTACCTCTTCCTGACCTTTCCCGCAGAATGAGCATTTCAGAGCTTCTTCATCTTTCTTCGCCATTTAATCCTCCAAATACAAAACGCAAAACCGTTGTGTCTACTTCTTTTTGACTGTACGAATCACTTCGTCAACGAGACCATACTCCTTGGCCTCTTCCCCTGACATGAAAAAGTCCCGGTCGGTGTCGGTCTGGATCTTCTCAAGGGGCTGTCCGGTGTGATGGGCAAGTATCCCGTTGAGCGTCTCCTTCAGCTTCAAAATCTCCCTGGCATGGATCTCGATGTCAGTAGCCTGGCCCTGGAACCCCCCCATCGGCTGATGGATCATGATGCGCGAATGGGGAAGGGCAAACCTTTTACCCTTTGTCCCCGCCCCAAGGAGAAGCGCACCCATGCTCGCGGCCTGTCCGACGCAATAGGTGCAGATATCGGGCTTCACATACTGCATCGTATCATAGATGGCAAGGCCCGAGGAAACTATACCTCCCGGAGAATTCACATAGATATGGATGTCCTTTTCCGGATCTTCGGTCTGCAGGAAGAGGATCTGTGCTATCACCGTGTTCGCAACTATATCGTCTATTGCGGTGCCGAGGAATATGATCCTGTCCTTAAGAAGCCTGGAGTAAATGTCATAGGCCCTTTCGGATCTCCCCGTCTGCTCGATAACTATCGGTATAACGCTCATTATTATGCTCCTTTTACCACTTCCGCTTTTGCAAGAATGAGGTCCATCACCTTTTCGTCACGCACCTGGCGCCTGAGGTTATCGAGCGAGCCGTCCTTTGTTACGAAGAGATTTATCACATTTTCAGGTGTCGTCTGAAAATGCCTTGCCAGGAGACCTATCCTTGTCCTCAACTCCTCTTCCGATGCGGTGATATTCTCTTTTTCGGCGATCACGTCAAGAAGCATCGCCGTCTTGACGTTTCTTATCGCCTTCGGCCTGAGCTCTTCAAAGAGTTTGGAATCGTCCTCAGGCGTTTCCGCCTCAGGAGTAACAAGTTCTTTTGACTTTTTCCTTGAAAGCTTCTCGTTGACTACGAGGCTCTCAAGCTCCCGGTCCAAAAGAGACTCGGGGATATCGAATTCATATGTCTCAAGGAGCGTTTCAAGCAGTTTTTCCTTCTGCTGGCCCGCTGCCTTGTCTTTCTTCGCCTTGAGAAGTCCCTCCTTCACGCGCTCCCTCAGGGATTCGAGGTTCTCGTGTCCGAAGTCCCTGGCGAGCTCGTCGTCGATGGCAGGCAGACTCTTTTCTTTCACCTCTTTTATCGTTATCTCAAGTCGGTTTCCGGCAGCTGCATCCTCGCTGACTTCACCCTCTTCAACAGAAGGAAGCGCAATGTCGACAACATCGCCCTTCTTCTTCCCAAGGAGCTCTTCGAGTATTCCCTTCGGCGCGATCCTGTTGCCCAGGTTCATTACCTGGTCTTTAGCGGAAGAGAGTTCTTTTTCGCCGGTCGGGTCGAATTTCACGTAATCGATCACGATGAGGTCGTCCTCGCGGATCTCCCTGTCTACGACCTCGTACATCGCCCTTCCTTCCTGAAGCCCCTTGATCGTCTCCTCTATCTCCTTGTCTTCGACTTCGGCCTCGACATCATCAACCTTCAGCCCGGTATAGTTAAGGTCCGCGATGGCGGGCCTCACTTCGACGGTGAGGCTGAATGAAAGCGGTTCGTTCCTCTTCAGTTCGACCTCGCTTTCGAATTTTGGAAGCGTGACAGGCACCAGTTCGGCTTCCTTCATCGTCTTCGAATAATACTGGGGAACGAGCCGGTCGATAATGTCACTTTTTATATCATCACCAAAACGCTTTTCGATGAGATTCAGCGGGGCCTTGCCGGGCCTGAAACCCGGGATCTTCGCCCTCTGTCTCATCTTATCGAGAGATTCCCTGTATTCCTTCTCTATCGTATCCGCCGGAATCTCGATTTTCAGGCGCTTTTTTGTACTGGTGATATCCTCAACTGCTGTAGTCAATTTTTCCTCCTGAATCGTTTATTTACTCTAAAATAACGCTCCGGCTTTAGTCAATTTTACGAGCATGAGGGAGAATTCCGGGAAAAACAGAAAAAGGCCTCCGGAAGATACTCCGCGATGGAAACGAAACTCATTTTCTGCTAAGGTAATTCTCTATGGACTTCCGCGTGATCACCAGCCCTTCAAACCCGCAGATCAAAGAGGCGACTGCGGCGAGAGAGTCAGGAAGAAAAAAAGGCCTAAGCACCTTTATTATCGAAGGCCCGCACCTGACAGAGATGGCTCTTGGGGCAGGGGCGGAGATCAGAAGCGTCTTTTTCACCGGAGGCTTCGGTTCAAAGAGGGAAGGCAGGGAAATGCTGAAAACGCTCTCAAAGACAACAAGGGATATCTTCGAGGTCCCTCCCCGGCTGCTGAACAAGATAGCAGATGCCGAAACCCCCCAGGGAGTTGTGGCTGTTGTGACATACTTTCCCGTTGCCCTCGACAAGCTTCAGCTTGACGTCGTGCCTCTCCTGGCCGTTGCAGACGGCATAGGGGACCCCGGCAACCTCGGGACTCTCATCAGGACCGCGGACGCTGCAGGCGCAGACGGAATTATCCTTCTTCCGGGAACGTGCGACCCCTTCATGCCAAAGACGATACGCGCCACTGCGGGAAGCATATTCAATGTTCCTGTAGTCCTGGCAGACAGGGCCGGGCTTACAGAATGGCTCAGACAAAAAAGGATACGTCTTGCGGTGACCTCGGCTGATGCGCCGAAATCCGTCTTTGACACTGACCTCGACTTGCCTGTTGCCCTCGTCTTTGGCAACGAGGCCCGGGGCGTGAGCGATTCGATCAGGGAAGAGGCCGATATGCTTCTTAGGATACCAATCCACGGCAGGGCAGAGAGTTTGAACGTGGCGGCCTCTGCCGCTATATGCCTTTACGAAGCAGTGAGGCAGAGGGAAATAAAAGAGTCTTAGGTTGCATGCCCAGGCCAGCGGACACGCTGAAAAAGCCCATACATGACGGCAGGATTCGATTGTGATTCACGTGACCGAAGACTTATGCCTGATGCATCCCGGGAAAGATTGGCAGGCAGCTCAACAGGGCCGTGAGGTGCCGCAGATATGGTTCTTTTTCAGCATGTCCGCCGCCTCTTTCGAATGTTCCAGAGAAGTCTTAAAACTCTTTAAACACCTTTGCCAGCGAATCACCTGCAACGTGCATCCGGAATTCATTAAAGTACCCGAAGGGAGTCACCATCACCTGAAAGCCTGTCCTTTCGAGCCTCGTCCTTACCTCTTCGAGGAGCTTCTTTGCAAATTCCGGCGAGGACTTGCTCGACGAAAGGTGGTTAAAGGAATGAAGAACAACGTTCTTCGTACCGAATTTCCCTGAAAGCCACTTTGCGTTCTTCACAAACTTCTGGACAACGCTGTCGTATTTCGCCTCGTCTTCAGCCTCGGAGTGGAAGAATATAACGACAGCATCCTCCACAGATTTCTCCCTCTCGTCGTCGGAAACCTCTTCAAGTGTCTTCGAGGCGGTCCTGAACCACCAGTCTTTTGTATAAAACATGAGAAGTTTCATGAGTGATTTTGTAATAACGTCAAATCGCGTGTCAAACCGGATAAAAAATGCGGGAAATGTTATATCATGTATTTCATGCACGATAATCTCTCAACCGAATTCCTCAAGACTGCAGTTTCTGCTGCGCGGCTAGCAGGCGATATCATCCTCAAAAACCTCGGTCATCTGTCGGCATCCGACATCCAGACAAAGCGGGCCTTCGACTTTGTCACAAAGGTTGACCGGTGGTCCGAGGCGGTGATCCTTAAAACGATACGGGAGAAATTCCCCTCGCACACTTTCATGGCAGAGGAGTCGCTCAAGCAGGAAGAGACTGACAATTACCGGTGGATCATCGACCCGCTCGACGGGACAACAAACTTCATACACGGCTATCCGATGTTTTCGGTCTCGATCGCACTTGAATATAAAAGGGAGATCATCGTCGGCATCGTCTTCGATCCTCTGAAGGACGAGTTGTTTCACGCCGTCAGAGGCAAGGGTGCGTTTCTTAACAACCGACAGATCCATGCCTCCCAAATTGAGCTTCTTGAAAGAAGCCTTATCGCCACCGGCTTTCCCTTTAGGGTCAAGGAGATGATAGACCTCTATCTCGCAGCATTCAAAAAGGTCTTCGAGAAAGTGAGCGATATAAGGCGCGCCGGGTCTGCCGCGATAGACCTCGCATACGTGGCCGCGGGAAGGTTCGAGGGTTTCTTCGAACTGAAGCTCAGCCCCTGGGACATCGCTGCAGGTAGCCTTCTGATAATGGAGGCCGGAGGAACCATAACCGACTTCGGAGGCGGAAGCGATTATCTTTCAACCGGAAACGTTGTTGCGGGAAACAAGTATATTCAGCCTGAGATACTAAAAAATATACGCCGCGTCTTCACCGGCAAAGTCGACAAATAAAACTTCCATTTGGACAATCATTACGCAGCCAGGGAGCGCAGCCCGAAAAGCCTTTCGCAGCGATTCCTTGCGGCATCGGAAGCCACACCTGAAATACAAAATCGGGCGACACTTCCAGTAAGTAGCAGTTTCTTGACACCATGCCCTGATCAAATTTCATCGCCTTGAAAGGTTTGAGGGATGCCTTCCGTGGCTGTAGCGACCTAAAGAACTCTCGCCTTTACAAACCTGTCGGATGGTCGATGAATTTGACCTTCATCCCGAGTCGTTTCCCTAACATCTCGCCGACTGCCTTCACGCCCACGGTTTCGGTCGCATAGTGTCCCGAAAAAATCAGGTTGATTTTCATCTCTTCGGCAAGGGTATAGGCGCTGTGGGACGGCTCGCCTGTGATAAACGTGTCGATCCCGTATTTTTCCGCGTCGTGGATCGCTGACCACCCCCCGCCCGAGACAACCCCCACATTTCTCACCTTACGGCCAAAATCTATCAAGGACGACCTGGTACTGAAGACTTCATCCACATGCGCCCTGAACACATCAGCCGGAAGGGCCTTAGCAGTCCTTCCCCAGTAGCCTATCCTCTTTCCGTGATATTCGCCGAACTCCCCCATCCTCTTTACGGAGAGGAGTTTAAGGATCCGGGCGTTGTTGCCGTATTCGGGATGCCAGTCCAAAGGCAGATGGCAGGCATAAAGGGAGATGCCCGCATTCAGAAGGGTCTTTATCCTCTTCATGAGAACCCCTCTTATCGACCTTATCCCGCCCCATACAAGGCCGTGATGGACAAAAAGGAAATCGATCCCGTTCCGGGCGGCATCTTCGAAAACATATTCGCAGGCGTCCACGGCAACTCCGATCTTTCCGACCGCGGCCTTTCCTTCAACCTGAAGACCGTTTATGCTCTCATCCTTCGGGAACTCCGAGAGGGCGAGCTCATGATCGAGGAAGGAAACCAGTTTCCGAAGCGGAACCGTCTTCATCGGCCTTATGCCTTGCAGACTCCTATGAGATTGAAGTGGTATGTCCCCCACTGTTTGCAGTCCGGGCATCTGCCGGACCAGTCGGCCGCTCCAAAGCCGCATTCCTTGCAGCAATAAGGCAACCGCATCGACACCCTGCTGTCAACGCCTTTTTTGAACTCTTCCACCGCTTCTTCGAACTGTCTCCTTCTGAGATAGAGGTTGCCCAGAAGGCGGTGCAGTTCGGGGTAGGATACAGCACCCGTATCCATCCCATAAAGGGTTTCGAAGGCGTCGTCAACCATCTCAAGTCTGTAAAAAAGCTTCCCGAGGAAGAACTTTGTCGAAGGATCATTGGGGTCCTTCAGGATGCTGTTTTTATAGATACTTATAAGCCGCGACGGTTCCCCCAGGCTGATGAGAAGGTCTTCGAGTCTCGCAAGCACCACCTTTGAAGAGGACTCCTCGTATGTTTTTTCCAGGAGGTTTATCGCCTCCTCGCTGTCTCCCTCCCTGAGCATCACCTCCGCCAGGCCGAGCGTTGCAGGGATGAATTCCCTGTCCAGCCTCAATACCGTCTTGAACGCCTTCTTCGCCTTCTCGAGCTGGCTGTTTTCGAGACTGTCCCTGCCGTACTCGTACTTGTACCCGATGAGGTTTTCGTGTTCTCTTTTTTTGTCCTTCTCGGTATGTTCATGCTTCAGGATCGCCTTCTGAAGATAGACGATGTCGTCCCATCTGCCTTGCTTTTCGAGGATATCCCTCTTCCGGTACATCGCGGTAAGGTTCGAATCGTCGATATCGAGGATATCGTCTATTGTTTTCAGCGCATCGGGCAATCTGCCGGTCTTTTCAAGGACGTTCTCTATCGCAAACAGGGTCTCGAGGTTTTGAGGGTTGATCGTCTTTGCCTTCTGGTAATAGGTATTCGCCTTCCGGTAATCCTCCTCGGAAGTGTAGAGATCACCAAGTTTAAGAAGCGCCCCGATGTGCTCCGGCTCCTCGGCAAGCACCTCTTCGAGCGCCTCCCTGGCGCCGTCTTCGTTATGGGCAAGGATGAAATTGAGCGCCCTCGAATAGTGTTCCTGCACCTTCAGGTCCTGCTTCTGCTTTTTCTGGAACTGCCAGTTATCGATGAACTTCTTCGTGTCCCTGATCGCAAAGACGATGAGCATTGCCAGGGCCCCGACTGCGCATGAAAAAAGGATAAGCGCAATCTTGGGCATCTCGTAGACATTTCCGCCCGGGATCGTGACTGTGGTGACTTCCTTGTTATGGACCGCAAATACGGAGAGAGCAACGAGAAAGAGGACAAAGATAAAGACGGACAGTTTCCCCATCAGTGGTGGTACCCCCTCCGGTGAATGATCGTGAAGGCCCTGAATATCTGTTCAAGAAGCAGAAGACGCGCCATCTCATGAGTGAGCGTCATCCTGGAAAGTGCTATCGTCTCGCCCGCCGCCTCCTTCACATCGTCTGAAACACCGTAAGCGCCGCCGAGGACGAAGGTTATATCTGCAGGGTGCCTCCCTATGAAATCCGCGAGCTGGACCGAGGTGAGACTTTTCCCCTTCTCGTCAAGCAGAACATAAGGGGCGCCGGTCTTCATGATCCTCTGGCCTTCCTTTTCGAGCATCTTCTGAATGTCCTTTCCCTTTTCTTCCCTGATCTCGGTGATACTCAACCTGGCATAGGGCCTCAGAAGCGAGGCGTACTTTCTTATCCCTTCATCAATGAACCGCTCTTTTGTCTTTCCTACCCAGATCAGCCTTATATTCATCGGCAGCGACCACCTTTGCGTCCATCCAGAGTTTTTCGAGATCGTAGTAAAGACGGGTCTCCTTCTCGAACACATGGACGATAATGTCCCCGTAGTCCAGAAGCACCCAGTGACTGTAGTCGAGCCCCTCGATCCCCAGGGGCCTTATGCCTTTTTCCAGAAATTCCTGCTCGATGTTTTCGGCGATCGCCTTTACCTGCGTGACATTGTCACCTGAGCAGATGATGAAGTAGTCGGCTATTATCGTAATGCCTGTCAGTTCAAGGACTACGAGATCTTCAGCTTTCTTGTCGAGCGCTGCCCTGGCCGCCATGACGGCCATCTCTCTGCTTTTTAAGGGTGTTACCTGCCTTTCGTGCTCGATCTTTTCTTACCTGCCAGAATAATATATTTTCTTTGAAATTATAATTGATTCCACCTCGGCTGGCAACAGGTATTTTATGCTCAGCCCTTCCCTTATGCGCCTTCTGATGTCCGTGGAGGCGATTGCTATCGGGGTCGTCCTGAGCAAAACGGCCTCCCTGCCCGAAGGCAACATGACGCTCAGGAAGCCTGTGCGGCAGCAGTCGAGCTCCTGCATCTTCGCACTGTCGGCCTTCATATGAGGAGAAGAGACGAGGTCGCTGAACTTCGACCACGGCCTTGCGAGGACCGCAAAGTTGACGATCGAAACCAGTTTTTCGGGCATGTACCAGTTCGGAAGGTCGATGAAGGCATCTATGCCAAGCATGAAATATAAAGAGGAGGCCGGAAACATCTCCTTAAGCCTCTCGATCGTATTCACCGTGTAGGACTTTTCGGGGCTTGCGCATTCTATGTCGAGGACATCGAAGAAAGGGTTGCCGCTTACGGCCTGACGCACCATCTCATACCTCTGCGCCGCATCGGCGAGATCGAGGCTTTTCAGGGGAGGGTTGCCGGAGGGCACGAAGAGGATCCTTTCGAGGCCGAGTATCTCCCGCGCCTCTTCAGCGGCCCTGAGGTGGCCGTAATGGATCGGGTTGAAGGTCCCGCCGAAGACCCCTAGCTTCATCGCACGTCCTGCCGGTAATCTTCCAACGGCGGCTTATTCCCTGAGCTGTCCGTTTCCCAGCACGATGAACTTCGTGCAGGTGAGCTCTTCGAGTCCCATCGGGCCCCTTGCGTGGATCTTGTCTGTCGATATCCCGATTTCCGCGCCGAGGCCGAACTGAAACCCGTCGTTGAGGCGGGTCGAGGCATTGACGAAGACCGCGGCAGAATCGACCTCCCGCAGAAACCGCATGCCTTTGGCGTAGTCCCTCGTAACGATCGAATCTGAATGAGCAGAACTGTACTTTGCTATATGCTCCATCGCCTCGTCCATGTCCCCGACGACTCGAACGTTCAGGACGAGGTCAAGATATTCGTTATAGTAATCCTCTTCCCGGGCCTTTTCGGCGGAAGGAACCAGCTTCCGCGTCTCAGCGCACCCCTTCAGGATGACGCCGGCCTTTGCGAAGCGCGCAGCCATCGACGGGAGGAAGGCCTTTGCGATCTTCCTGTCAACGAGCATCGTCTCCATCGCATTGCACGTGCCCGGCCTCTGGACCTTGGCATTGAAACATATGTCTTCCGCCATTCCGAGGTCTGCGTCCCTGTCGACAAAGACATGACAGACGCCCTTATAGTGCTTAAGCACAGGGATGCGCGAATTCTCGGTCACCGCCCTGATGAGCCCTTCTCCGCCGCGGGGGATGATGAGGTCGATGATGCCTTCGAGTTTCAGCATCTCCATCACCGCTTCCCTGTCAGGGATATCGATAAACGTGATCGCCCCCTCGTCGATCCCCTCGGTCTTTGCAACGTCCCTCAGTATCCTCACAATCGCCCTGTTTGAATGGATGGCCTCGGAGCCGCCCCTGAGGACTACAGCATTTCCTGCCTTCAGGCAGAGGCTCGTTGCGTCAGCCGTGACGTTGGGCCTCGATTCATAGATGATCCCTATGACCCCGATCGGAACACGCATCTTTCCTACGCTCATGCCGTTGGGTCGCTGCCTCATACTGAGGACCTCTCCGACAGGGTCCGGCAGCGCAGCCACCTCGATCAACCCCTGAGACATCTCGTCAATCCTCTTTTCGGTAAGAGTCAGCCTGTCGATCATCGCCTTTGAAAGCCCCTTCTTCCTCGCAAAGGCAACGTCCTTTGCGTTTTCCTTCATGAGCTCCTTCGAGCGCTTCTTGATGGCAGCGGCCATTTTCAAAAGGGCATCGTTTTTCTGTTTCGATGACGCCCGAGCAAGCGAACGCGCCCCCTCCCTGGCCTCCCTGGCCTTCCCGAAAACGAACTCCTTTATATCCATGCAGCAGCCTCCGTTAGTGTCGACGTAACTACTTTAGAATACAAAATAATGCGGTGATTTTTAAAGATGCGGACGCTCAGGAGGCAAAGACGGATATGTCTCAGAGCTTCCCGAGGATGGCAGAAAGTCCCGGACTTTCAGAGTCGGAGGAGGCGGTCTTTCGGTACTCGAAATAGGAGGTTAGCACCTTCTTTATATATTTTCTCGTCTCTGCATAGGGGATGTCCTCGATAAATTCGTCATCCGACTTATAGTTGCCCTGCTGCTCCCACTTGCGCGTGATCGCCTCCCCGGCATTATATGCCGAGAGCACTTTTGCAAAGGAGCCGAACTCGCTGAAGAGGGACTTAAGATAAAAGGCCCCGAGCGTTATGTTGTTTTCGGCGTCATGGATCTGTGAGGGCCTGCTTATGCCTAGCTTCAGGGTCCTGTCAAGCCGGTAGGCGGTGCTCGGCATGATCTGCATCAGACCCCGTGCCCCTGCAACGGACCGGGCCCCCGCATCAAACCTGCTTTCCTCCCTCATCACCGCAAGGAGCATGAAGGGGTCCATCCCCTGCTTTTTTGCTACCGCCTCGACATCGTCCCAATAGGCAAGGGGATACCAGTAACGGTGCAGTTCTTCCGAATACCGTCCCGTTGTCGCCATGCCGATGGCCCTTCGGTATTGTCCCAGCTGAAGCAGTCTGGCGACGACGTAATTCATTCCTGCTACTGAGTCGACCTTCCTGCAAAGATACCCGAGCTCCGCGGCAGCTTCGTCGGTCATGTCAAGCGCAAGAAGCGCTTCGACGCGCTCAAAGAGGTGCCTGTTGTCTGACGGAGGAGATATGTCGGGCTCCTTCGCGGAGGCAACCGCACGGGTAAGCTTACCGTTGATACGCGCAGAGGCAACGGCGCTGTAAAAGTTGCCCTCTGTCTTTGAAAGAGACATGTAGAGTCCCTTCGGGTCCTCGCCGAGGGCCTCCAGGCTCCTGGCCTTCCAGTACAGGTATTTCGGCTCATCATACTTCACCTGGAGCCTCGAAAAGATCTCCGAGGCCTTCTTATAATCCCCTGAGAGGTAATACGTCCAGCCCATCCCCCACAGCGCATATTCCCGGTCCGCAGGATAGCCGTCCAGGACGGTACTGTAGAGCTTCAATGCCCCGTCGAAATCCCGGGCCCTGCGCTTATCCGCTGCGAAGGCAAGAAGCAGTTCGCCTGCCCGCTTGTCCTTTTTTGAGAGGAGGTTATCGAGGGCGGCGCTGAATGCCTCTTTATCACCGGACCGGTAAAGAGAACGCGTCCAGGCATAGGTGTCGTCTATCTTGGCGAAGACTGCCGCGGCCTCGTCATATCGTTTTTGCCTGAAGAGGGCATGACCGAGCGTCCTCAGGATATCTTCACTGGCCTTTCCGCAATCCATCGAAAGGGCCTTTCTCAGGTCACGCTCCGCTTCAGTGTACTGATAGTTCCTGATAAGGTTCGAGGCCCTCTCGTTCAGGTCCTCCGGGGTGACGTCCTTAAGCTCAGCGAGTGCCTGCACAGAAAGGGCCCCTGCCGCTATATACACCTTCCTGAATACGGCATCGGCCTTCGCCTCGTCTCCCGACTCCTTCAGAAGAGACCCGTACGTCATCGCAGCCTTCCCGTCGTCCGGATAATCCCTCACATAAGAGCCGTAAATACCGAGGGCATCCTCACCCGGAACCTCCCTGGCCTCGGCCGCCTCAGTCGCCCTCGCCTTTCTGATAAGGGGAGAATCGGGATACCTGCCAATAAGCGCCCGGACGGACTCCAGGGCCTTTCTGTGTTCGCCGAGCTTACTGTAAGCGGAAGAAAGAAAAAAGAGGGCGTAGTCACCAAGAAGAGGAAACTCCCTCTGTGCCGTTTCAAGCTCCCGCACCGAATCCTCGATCTGGCCCGACACGAGGTCGCTCTTGCCCTGCCTGAGAGCTTTCGCTGCCTCAGGCAAGGAGGCCGATGCGTTGCCGGCGAGCATCATCAGCGAGAGAGCGACGAGGAGGGCCGGGACGAGTTCTTTCTTTAGAGGGGTGGATCTATTTCTCACAGGCTTACCATTTCTACAAAGGAACCTTGCTTAGAGTATAGTCTTATGATAGACAAAAAAGAATTTTTCGGCAACGGCCAACGGGGCGCTAAATAGAATATTTTCATGGGCTATGGTATATTTTCGTATGATCAAGGACCTCAGGCTGCACGGGGGAATAGGCATAGTCGACTTCTTTGCCTTTGTCGCGGGACCAAGCTCATATAACGCATACTTCTACGAAGAAGAACCCTCCAGGATACGATTCTTCTCGCGCGGCAATGAGTTCGCCATATCCAAAGACGGCATCACTTACAAGGGGACCGGGGGAAGTTTCTGCGAGTATATGTTCGGCGTTGAAAAGCCTGTGACCGACATGGAAAAAAACGATGTCATGAACAGGCTGATCATGTTCGGGGCATTTCTCGATGAATCGGAGAAGGTTGTCTTTACAAATAATACGGAGGGGTCGGAAAAATTTTCGAGGCTCTTCCTTCAGGGCCACGCCGTGAAGAACTACCACTTCATCGTTTCTTCTGAATTCGACGGCGACTACAGGAAACGGCAGCAGCATGTCCTCAAGGCTATAGGGAAATTTCTCAAGAGGACCGACCTGCTCTCCGGCGACGCGGACACCGAACTCCTCAGACGCTTTTGTGCTGAACTTCAGGAGGAGAAGTCCGTTGTCTTCATCTTCAAGCTGATCAACAGAATGAACGAGGAATACTACAACGCCTTCAGGAGTTTCTACGCCAAAAACAGGGAACTAACCCCTCAGGACGAACTCTGTCTTGAAGAGATCGTGCAGAAAAACGGCATCGACAGGTACCAGCAGGAAAGGATGAAGATCGATGTCATGTACAGGCACCCCGAAAACAAGGTCGTTGTCGACGAATATCGCGACATCCTGATCAAAGGGATGCCGAAGGACACCCTCCATGCCTCGGAATACGCCCGTCTGAACAGGCTGAGAACGCTGAGCATAAGAAACAACATCCCTGTTGTTCTCTTTGACACCCTCGATGCGCTCCTTCTGAAGGGCAAGCAGATCCAGGAGACAGGGGAGCAGGACTACCTGAAGGACGTGCGCGCCATCCTCGAAAATCTCTTTTTCAAGGACCCCTCGCTCAAACACCATATCATAAGGGAAGACATCGTGCGGCTTATCAGGGCGAAGCATACCGCCTATACCCAAAACGACAGGGGTTTCGACCAGGTGCTTCTGGACATCGGAAGGGCCTGCGACGAACTCGCCCGGGAGACCGACGATCTCGGCGTATTTGAAGAATTCAGCGCGATCATCACCTATTTCGACAGGTTCGACAATGTGCAGGCTCTTCTCAGTCAGCTTGCCTTCATGAAAAACATAGAGTTCCCGGAAGAGTCCCTGCGCAGTCTTATAGGAAACAAGAGGGCGTTCGATGAACTCGACAGCAGCCTCTTCAGGTCCATCTTCGCAAAAGACCTGCTCGAAAACAAGTACATTACAAATTACGGGAGGAAAAAGATAAAACTGGTGCTCAGGGGCGCGGAAAATGTCCAGCAGGGCGAGGCTTCGCTGAAGGACGTGATAGCCGAGTTCAGGAGCCTCTCGGCAGAGGAAAAGCTCTACCATGAAGCCCATGCAGCGCTCAAGGAGAGGATGCGGGGCTTCTTCCCGGGCCTCGAGATGAAAAACGTGAGGGAAAAGATGAGGGCGGATATCACCGCCGAGCTTTCTGCAAGGGGGGTAACGGACAGGATTCCGCCCAGGCTCTTCGAGAAGGCATTTATCGATCTGAGAAAAGAATCCCTCTACCTTAACCAGATTTTTCCCCTTGCCGTCAGAACGATGAACTCCGCACTCAGGGAAGATTTCCTCGAAAACAGCGGACTCGACAGGTTCTACATAGAATCCCTCGAGAGGGAATTCTTCGAGGAAAAGGGGCTCGACCTCATGCTTCTTGATCTTCTCAGGGAAGAGAGGGAGCTTTCGGGAACTGGAGGCGGCGAGCGGATTTGAACCGCTGCATAAAGGTTTTGCAGACCTCTCCCTTAGCCACTTGGGTACGCCGCCGTTTGTAAGTCAAAAGTGAATAGTAAATAGCGAGAAGTGAAAAAAACGGATAGTACGTCCTACCAAAAAGATTCGACTGCCTGACTACTTACCGTTCACTGTTTTCTCAATGGAGCGGGAAACGGGATTCGAACCCGCGACCCCAACCTTGGCAAGGTTGTGCTCTACCAACTGAGCTATTCCCGCGTATTTTCAAGGGTCGATACCATGTCCCTGCAACCCTTAACTTATCTTAACCGAATAGGCTATAATTACAAGGACGTAGCAACTAATTTAATGTAAAAAGGAATTATTTGTCAACATGATTTACCCCGATCTGAGGGAATTCAGAAAGCTGGCCCAAAAAGGAAATCTCATCCCGGTCTACAGGGAGATCCTCGCAGACATGGAAACCCCTGTCTCGGCCTTCCGGAGGATCGACGACGGCAGGTATTCCTTCCTCCTTGAGAGCGTCGAGGGAGGCGAGAAGTGGGCCAGATACTCTTTCCTCGGCAGCAGGCCCTCGATCGTCCTTCGGAGCTTCGGCCCCTCCGTCGAGATAATCAGACACGGGAGGAAGGAGAAGCGGTCCTTCGTGCATGACCCCCTCGAGGCGGTGAAGGAGCTCCTCTCAGAATACAGGCCTGTCCCTAATCCGGGGCTGCCGCGGTTTTACGGCGGCGCGGTGGGTTTCATCGGCTACGACATAATACGTTTTTTCGAGAAGATGCCTGAACGCCAAAAACCGGGCGTCGGGCTTCCGGACGTCCTTTTCATGATCACCGACACCATCGTCATCTTCGACAACGTAACCCACCGTATGAAGGTTGTCTCTAACGCGCATATCAACGGCTCTTCGGTCACCTCCGCATACAATGAGGCGGTCGAAAAAATCGACGCGATTGTCAGAAAGCTAAAGAGCGGCCCGAGAGACCGGAAGCCGGCTTCCGGGGAAGGGCGTTCTTCGAAGGCCCGCAGGAGTCTCAGGTCCAATTTCACGCAGTCGCGCTACGAGCAGGCCGTTCTTAAGGCAAAGGAGTATATCAAGGCAGGCGACATCTTCCAGGTGGTACCCTCTCAGAGGTTCGAAACGCGGATAAGTGTCGAGCCTTTTGAGATATACCGCGCCCTTAGGCTGATCAATCCATCCCCCTACATGTACTTCCTGAGATGCGGGGACGCAACGATCACCGGCACGTCCCCGGAGGTGATGGTGAGGCTCGAAGGAGACAGGATAGACCTGAGACCGATCGCCGGAACGCGCCGCCGCGGCTCGACCGAAGAGGAGGACCTCTCTCTAGAAAAGGAACTCCTTGCCGACCCGAAGGAGAGGGCCGAACATATCATGCTCGTCGACCTGGGAAGAAACGATGTCGGGAGGGTGAGTCTGCCCGGAAGCGTCCATGTAAGCGAGCTGATGGTGATAGAGCGATACTCCCACGTAATGCATATCGTCTCTAACGTCCGCGGAAGGCTCTCACAGGGAAACGATGCCTACGACGTGGTCAGGTCCTGCTTCCCCGCAGGGACGGTATCCGGCGCGCCGAAGATACGCGCAATGGAGATCATCGACGAACTTGAGCCGACCCGGCGCGGCCCCTATGCAGGCGCTGTCGGATACTTCGGGTTTTCCGGAAACATGGACACCTGTATCACCATCCGCACGCTCGTGATAAAAGACGGCGTTGCCTACATCCAGGCAGGCGGCGGAGTGGTCGCAGACAGCGTCCCGTCGCTTGAGTACCAGGAGACGGTGAACAAGGCCAAGGCGATGATGCGTGCGGTCGAAATGGCCGAGGGGGGGCTTGAGTAAGATGCTATTGATGATCGACAACTACGATTCCTTCACATATAACCTTTTTCAGTACCTTGGTGAACTCGGCCAGGACCTCAAGGTCTTCAGAAACGACAAGATCTCGATCGGGGAGATCGAGAGGATGAACCCCGACAGGATCGTCATATCGCCGGGTCCGTGCACGCCGAAGGAGGCAGGGATATCGGTCGAAACGATCAGGCACTTTGCGGGAAAGATCCCTATACTCGGCGTATGCCTCGGTCACCAGTCGATCGGGGAGGCCTTCGGAGGCGAGGTGATCCGCGCCCCCTACCTCATGCACGGCAAGACATCCATGATCCACCATGACGGCAAAACGATCTTCGAAGGGCTGCCAAACCCCTTCGAGGCGACCCGCTACCACTCGCTGATCATCAGACGTGAGACCCTCCCTGAAGTCCTGGAGGTCTCCGCCTGGACTGAAGACGGGATCATCATGGGTGTGCGCCACAAACAGTACGTCGTTGAAGGGGTGCAGTTTCACCCGGAGTCGATCCTTACGACAACCGGCAAGGACCTCTTGCGAAATTTCCTGAAGCTGAAGGTGTAGGTTCCGATGGATAATGAATCTGAAAGGGTTGACCCGGTTCAGCAGGAAACAGCCCCTGTCAGGGCAGGGTGGATCTGCCTTGGCATAGCCTGGTCGCTTTTTCTGATACCGATACCCGGAACAGGGATGATAGGGTGGGCTCTCAACCTGGCGGCCTTCATTATTTCGATAATCGTAATGGTAAAGGGCCGCGTCGGGGCAGGCGTTGCGCAGATGGTCTGTTCCCTTACTGTTTCCCCGGTCATCTACTTCATAGGACTCGGCATACTGGGGCATTTCCTTTTCCCCGGGCCCACAATACAACGTCACTGGATCTGAGTACTTGACAGCAGGACTTCAGCCGGCACCGGTTCGCTTCCTCATCACGTAGATACCGTCCCGGATAGTGAGGAACAGCTTTTCAGCCCTGCTGTCGGCCCTTACAGATTCATTGAATTCCGCAATCGCCCTGCTGTCGTCGTCCTTCGGGTCGAATATCCTGCCATACCAAAGCACATTGTCCGCAAGCAAGAAGCCTCCTTTTCGCAGGATGCGCATCGACTCCCTGTAATATGCGGCGTAGTTTATCTTGTCTGCGTCGATGAAGACGAGGTCTGTCGCCTCATCAGGCAGGGTCTTCAGGATATCGAGCGCATCGCCCTCGATGAGGGTGATCTTGCAGCCGCTTTCGCTTCGTCCAAAAAAATCACGGGCGACCTTTGCGTGATCAGGGTTGTTTTCGATCGTCAGGATTTTGCCGTCATCCGGCAGGACCTCCGCCATGGACAGAGCTGAATACCCGGTAAAGGTGCCGATCTCGACGATCCTCCTTGCGCCTGAAAGCTCTGTCATCAATTGAAGGAACCTTGCCTCTACCCGGCCGGTGAGCATGCTTGGGTAGGGGGTCTTTGTAAGCGTATAGTCCTCTATCTCTTCCAGGAGTGCGGAAAGTGGCGTTGTATGGTCAAGTGCATAGGCCTCCGCCTCAGCGGATACGACTTCCATGAAGCAGTAGGCACGGCGGGGACGGTCTTCCCTGACAGGGCCACCAGGATCAGGGCTCATTTATCGAGGACCTCCCTTACCTTCCGGACAAGCTCCGCAGGCGTTACCGGCTTTGGAATAAACTCCACATTCTCCCCGAGATTCAGCCTGTCGCGGACTATGTCGCCGGGATAACCGCTTGCGAAAATGACTTTCACGTCGGCCCTGATCTTCCTTATCTCCTCATAGGCGTCCCTGCCGTCTTTCCTTGGCATCAGGACGTCGAAGAAAAGCAACTGGACCGTGTCCTTGTTCTCGATGAACTTTTCGACCGCCTCCTCCCCATTCGCCGCCTCGATCACCGTATAGCCATGCCTTTGAAGGAGCGACCTGTTGAGTCTCCTGACCGTATCGTCATCTTCGGCAAGAAGCACTGTTTCCGTGCCCCTTCCGGAAGACCCCGGGGCGGGCTCCGTCTCTTCGACCCTGACTGCATCTTCGACGAGTGGCAGATATATGTTGAAACTCGACCCCTTGCCTGGTTCGCTGTAGACATTGATAAAGCCATTGTGCTGCCTTATTATTCCGTATACTATCGAAAGGCCAAGCCCCGTGCCCCTGCCGGCCTTTGTGCTGAAAAAAGGTTCGAAGAGCCTCTCTCTTGTCTCTTCGTTCATGCCTGCGCCGGTGTCGGAAACCGAAACAAGCGCGTACCTGCCCGCCTTTCCGTAGCCGCGGGTCCTTATGAAATCATCGCCAAGATCAACCTGTCTTACTGTAATACTCAGTACCCCGCCGCCTGGCATCGCGTCTCTTGCATTGGAGGCCAGGTTAATAAGGACACGCTCGATCTGATTGGGGTCAGCCAGCACTGTCAGATTCTCTTCAGCCAGTGTCGTCCTTAGTTCGATCGCCTCTCCGATCAGCCTTGGCAGGAGTTGTTCGGCCGACCGGATTATGTCCGCCACGGTAACCGGACGCATATGAATAACCTGTTTCCTGCTGAACGCAAGAAGACTTTCTATGAGTTTCGACCCCTTGCCGGAGGCGGCAAGCATCTGTTCGACATAATTTCTCAGGGGGTTCGACGGGTCCAGCTCGTCGCGGAGGATTTCTCCATAACCCATGATGACCGTGAGGATATTGTTGAAATCGTGGGCGATGCCTCCGGTCAAGGTCCCTATCGCCTCCATCTTTGCGGCCTGGGAGAGCTGTTCCTCAAGGTTGCGCCGCTCCGTGACGTCCCGCGTCACCGCAAGCATCACGACCTTCTTTGTTCTTTCGTCATAAAAGGGGACCGCATAAGACTCAAGCCTTGAACGTGTTCCCTTGAGGCCTACGATCTCGAACTCGCACGATCCCTTGCTGCCTCTGCAGACGCGTTCGACAAACCCCCGGAAGGATTCACGGCATTCAGGGGTCACGAATGTATACACCGACTTTCCGAGGACCATGTCTGCTTCCTTGGCCTCGACCATCTCAAGGCCGGCCGGATTCATCGCCAGAAGGGTCCCATCCTCGGCAAGGAGTTTTACGCACTCCGGCTCGGTCTCGATAATCGAACGAAGATATTTTTCGCTGTTTGCAAGCCTCTGCTCAGCGGATTTCATCCTGTTTATCGTGTCGCGGGCGAGGCTGATCACGATGAAGACAAAAAATGCCCCTCCAAGCAGCACCGGGCCGGTTATCAGTTCGGTCGGAAGCGCAAGGCGGTCGATCCGAATGACGAGCAAAAGACAGTAGGCGACCAGGAAAAAGAGCATAAGGGCTGACATCATCCGCCATCGGGGTTTCAATTCGGCCGGAACACTGCCGTTGATCTTTCTGCTCTGCAACACGGCTGCAGTCATAAAGAGGGCCCCGATCAGGATGATAAAGCTGGTGATCAGAGTCAGCGTAGACATCTAACTCCTATCGTTGCATAAAGGGAAGTGCGGGGCCTCGGATCATGGAACTTTCTCATCATGTCAGCCTCTCTTTTACGGATTTATTATGAACTGTAAATCTATTTTATCACTGACAGAAATACAAGAATAGTTACATCCCCGATAGCAACTCATCAGCCACTGTCCTGTTCGCCCCTTTGTTTGTCCTCTCCCCCATTACATGATAAGATGGCATCAGAAGGAGGGGTCATGAGAATACTTCTTGCAACCGACGGATCGGAATATTCGGAGGGATCGGCGAAATTCCTTGCGAGGCTCCGCCTTGGCCCCGATGACGAGATCGTAATACTGCACGTCGTAAGCGGGGTCCCTTTCGAAGACGACTACAAGGCACAGATCATGAGGGTGATCAAGAAGGTGGCACCGAAGATCCTGACCTCAACAGCCGATATCCTGAAGCCCCTGAAGGCAAAGGTCATGACGATCGAGAAGGAAGGGGATCCCGCCCCGACGATCACCCAGTTGGCAGAAAAGGCCGGCTGCGACCTGATCGTTATGGGAGCGCGGGGCATAAGGGGGATGAAGCTTCTCTTTCTCGGAAGCACGACCAGGGCGGTTGCGATCGATGCGCCAAAGCCGGTGCTTGTGACACATTTCCCGGCGAAGGAAACGGTCGGAAGGACAAAGGTACTCTTTGCAACAGACGGTTCGGACCAGGCGAATGCGACAGCGACTGTCCTTGCGTCGCTTCCCTTTCCGGAGGACACCGAGATTACCGTCATGCATGTCTCAAGATCGGTAGTGCCCGAAATCCCCTGGAAATATGTCGGGGAGATAGACGTCCCTCTCAGGGATGAAGTAAAAAAGGCCGAGATGCGGGAGGCCACGGAGGCCGAAAAGATCATCATCAACACCAGTGCCTCCCTGGAGGGCCGGTTTGCTGCGATCCGCAGGGTTACGGCAAGCGGAGACCCATCCTCTGAGATACTCCGGGAGGCGGAGGCGCTCGATGTGGATCTGATCGCGCTTGGCTCAAGGGGGCTCAGGGGAGTAAAGGGCATGCTCGGCAGCGTTTCAAGAAGGATCCTGGGCCACGCCTCCTGCGCAGTGCTGATAGGGAAATAGGACAGGAAGGTTCGGCCTTTCCCCCGGCGGCAGAGCGGACAGACAAAAAGGTTGCCGAAAGAAGTCGGATAAGGATATACTTTTAGGCAACGCCTCCAAGCACAAACAACACTCCAGGGAGCGGCACATGCCCTTTTTTGTCGAGGTTTTTACAAGCGAAATCATAAAGAAAGCGGTTCTGGATCCAAAGGGGGAAGAACTCGGCCGGGTCAGGGACATCGAGATCGTCAAGGGCGACCCGCTTCCGAAGGTCTCATCCCTGGTCATCGAAAAAAGGAAGAAGTTTTTCAAGCTCTCCTGGGACGACCTGAACATCTTCAACAAGAAGATCATCTCGAGCAAGGTCTATCTCGAAGGCCTTCCTTCGTACGAGTTCAACGAAAACGACCTCCTTGCCGCGCGGGACATCCTGGACAAGCAGATCGTCGATGCAAACGGTGCTAAGGTCGTCAGGGTAAACGATATAAAGCTTGAGGGGTACGACGGAAGCGCCGTCTTGATAGCGGTCGACGTCGGAATGCGTGGAATCCTCAGGAGGCTCGGGATAGAGCATGGAAGCGAAGGAGTGCTGCGGCTTTTCAAGACGACACTCCCACAGAACCTGATAAGCTGGAACTATATCCAGCCGCTTCGGCCGAAACTGCACGCGATCACCCTCACGATCCCAAGACAGATGCTTGCCGAACTCCACCCGGCCGATATCGCCGACATCATAAGCCAGGTATCGAGGGAGGAGGGAGCGCACCTCTTCAAGGACCTTGACATAGAGACTGCGGCGGAGGCGCTCTCGGAACTCAAGCCAGAGATACAGGCAGACATCATAAGCGCGATGGAAACTGCAAAGGCTGCGGACATCATCGAGGAGATGGCCCCCGACGAGGCGGCCGACATCCTGAGCGACCTGCCGACAGAGAAGGCGAAGGAGCTCCTCGAAAACATCGACAAGGAGGAGGCCGAGGATATCCAGGAACTCCTCGGACACGAGGAAGATACGGCGGGCGGCCTTATGACGAACGAGTATATCGCCTACCCCCCCGAGATGACCGTCGAGGAGGCGAGAACGCGGTTCAAGGTGGACGCCAAGGAGGTCGAAAACGTCTACTATATCTTCATCGTGGACAAGTCCGAACGGCTCGTGGGCGTCACATCCCTCAGGGAGATGCTTCTTGCCGAAAATGACTGTCACCTTGCCGACATCATGGAGACGAACCTCAAGACCGTACTCCCCGGCGAAGACGAGATGGTCGCTGCCGAGATGATATCCAAGTACAACCTCCACGCGCTTCCTGTCGTTGACGAAAACAGGTACATGCACGGCATCGTGACCGCCGACGATATCATAGACATCCTTCTACCTCCCTCTGCAAAGAGGAAGGGGAGGACCAGATGACGCGATGGAGACAACTGCTTGTACTCCTTTCAATCGTTGGTCCCGGCATTATCACCGCAAACGTGGACAACGATGCAGGCGGGATTGCGACATACTCGATCGCCGGGGCGCATTTCGGCTATTCGATGCTCTGGTCCCTCATACCGATCACGATCGCGCTGGTAGTCGTGCAGGAGATGTCCGCCAGGATGGGGGCTGTCACAGGAAAGGGCCTCGCGGAACTGATCAGGGAAAACTACGGCGTAAAGATCACCTTCTGGCTGATGCTCTTCCTTTTTGTGACGGACCTTGGAAACACCGCGGCAGAGTTTGCCGGATGGGCCGCAAGCAACGAGCTCTTCGGCGTCAATAAATACATATCGGTCCCTGTGGCCGCCGTGATCGTCTGGCTTTTGGTCGTGAAGGGGTCATACTGCGTCGTCGAAAAGATCTTCCTCCTGATCTGCGTCGTATACCTCGTTTACATACCCGCAGCCTTCCTGGCAAGGCCCGACTGGGGCAACGTCATGCTTCAGACGATACAGCCGACATTCCATTTCAATAACGCCTACATCGTCACGCTGATAGGGGTGGTCGGCACGACGATAGCCCCGTGGATGCAGTTTTATCTTCAGTCTTCGGTCGTTGAAAAAGGGGTGAAAAAAGAGCAGTACTGGGCATCGAGGATCGACGTGATCGCCGGGTGCTTCATGACGGACATCGTCGCCTTCTTCATCATCGTCGCCTGCGGGGCGACGCTCTTTAAGGCCGGGTTAAACGTCGGAAGCGCAAAGGACGCGGCAGTGGCGCTGGCGCCGATCGCAGGCAAGTATGCCTCCGTCCTTTTCGCTGTGGGGCTGGCAAACGCCTCACTGTTTTCGGCTTCTATCCTTCCGCTTGCCACCGCCTATTACATATGCGAGGGCATGGGCTGGGAGGCCGGGGTGAACAAGACCTTCAGGGACGCGCCGCAGTTCATGTGGCTCTACACCTTCCTGATCGGCATAGGCTCTCTGATCGTGCTCTTTCCGAATGCGCCGCTCATCCCTATCATGTGGATCTCCCAGGTGATCAACGGCGTGATGCTCCCCTTCGTGCTCATCTTCATGCTCTTTCTGATCAACAGGACTGACCTGATGGGGGAATACGTAAACAGCAAGTCCTTCGACAGGATCGCCTGGGCGACGACGCTGATAATGATCGTCCTGACGCTGATGTTCGTAGTAACGATGTTCATATAGGTTATAATAATAAAGATCCGCGATTTGGGAGGGCTGATGGTCAGGACGATAGAATGGGTTGACGGCAAGGTGGTAATGCTCGACCAGTCGAGACTCCCCATCGACGTCGTTTATGTCGAATGCGAAGATTACCTGAAGGTCGCCGAAGGGATAAAGAAACTCTGGATACGCGGGGCACCGGCAATCGGCATAGCCGCTGCGATGGGAATAGCGCTTGCGGCGCAGGACATCCCCGCCGGGGGATATGAAGACCTCGAAAGAAGGCTCGAACCCGTGTATGAGGCGCTCCTTGCGACGAGGCCGACTGCCGTGAACATCCGCTGGGCGGTCGACAGGATGAAGGCCCTTTTGGAGAGAAACCGCGGGGAGGCCGCGATGAGGCTCAAGGAGCTTCTTGTCAGCGAAGCAAAGGAGATCCTCGAGGAAGACATCAGGGTAAACCGGGCAATCGGGGAATGGGGCGCACAGTTCATCCATGACGGCGACACGGTCCTCACCCACTGTAACGCAGGCTCCCTGGCAACAGGCGGCTACGGGACAGCCACCGCGCCGATGCTGGTTGCGCGCGAGCAGGGCAAGAGGTTCGACGTGATCGCTGACGAGACAAGGCCTGTGCTTCAGGGTGCGAGGCTTACGGCATGGGAACTGATGCAGGAGGGGATCCCTGTAACGCTCATACCCGACAACACGGCCGGGGCGCTCATGAAGAGGGGCGAGATCGATCTTGCGATCGTAGGCACCGACCGGACGGTGATAAACGGAGACGTTGCAAACAAGATAGGCACCTATACGGTTGCGGTTCTCTGCAAGGAAAACGGCATACCCTTTTACGTTGCGGCCCCGATGAGCAGCATAGATTTTTCGATCCCCTCAGGAGATGCCATACCCATCGAGGAGCGTGACCCCAAAGAGGTGACTCACATATTCGGCAGTTGCAGGATAGCCCCGGAGGGGGTGAAGGCCAGAAACATCGCCTTCGACGTTACGCCTGCAAGGTACGTGACCGCAATCATCACCGAACAGGGGGCGTTCAGGCCCTGCGATCTCAGGCAACTGGCCGGCGAAACGCCCGACATAGAAAAACTCAGGATGACGGGAGCAGCCTCTTGACACCCAGATATCCCCTGTCCTATCATCAGCAGATGCAGCTTCAGGACGTATTTGATGTCTACGATGGGAGGCTGAAGCTTGTCGAGGCGAAGATCCTGGAGCTTTTCAGGGACAGGACACCGATCATCCCGCTTGTAAGCAGCTACATCATCTCAAGCGGCGGAAAGAGACTGAGACCTCTTTTTCATCTCATCGCCGCCGATATCGCCGGATACGAAGGCGACTCCCATATCGAGATAGCCGGGATCGTGGAGTCGATTCATACCGCTTCCCTCCTGCACGACGACGTTGTCGACATGGCGGACGTCAGAAGGGGGAAACCCTCTGCAAATTCTGTCTGGGGTAACCAGATCGTGGTATTGGTCGGCGATTTTCTCTATTCAAACGCGCTTCGGATCGCGGTCCTTCAGAGAAACCAGAGGATCATGGAAGCGCTTTCCCAGGCCACAACGAGGATGACCGAAGGGGAGCTTCTCCAGCTAAACAGGATAGCCGACCCGGAGATAACCGAAGAGGAGTACATCGAGATCATCTCGGCAAAGACGGGTGCGCTTATCGCTGCAGCATGCCGGATGGGCGCGATACTGGGCGGACTTCCGATCGAAAAGGAAGAGGCACTGGCTTCCTTCGGGATGAAGACAGGGATCGTCTTTCAGATGGCCGACGACATCCTGGACTATATGGCGGTCGAGGGGGATCTCGGAAAGAAGATCTGCAAGGACCTCGAAGAGGGAAAGATAACGCTCCCGATGCTCTATCTTCTTAAGAGCGCCGACGAAGACGAACTTCCCGAGATAAAGAATATCATCAAAAACGATCTCTCCGAAAAGGGGCTTGAGAGGATCATGGAGCTTTTCAGGAAACACGATGCGATCGCGGCCTCATTCGAAAAGGCACGTTCCCTGATCGAAGAGGCGAAGGCCGAACTTTCGGTATTCCCCGAATCCCAGGCGAGGGAATCGCTTCTTGCGATCGCCGACTATTCCCTTAACAGGGGCAAGTGATGCACCCGATCGTCGAACTTGCGAAACGGAGCGTCGAGGAATTCGTCAGAACCGGCAAGACCCCTGTCGTGTGCGGGCCGCTTCCCGAGGAGATGAAGGCAAGGGCAGGCGTCTTCGTAAGCCTCAAAAAAGACGGCGAGCTTCGGGGATGCATAGGGACCTTCCAGCCCTGCTGCGACAATGTCGCTGCTGAGACGGCGCGAAACGCCGTTATGGCAGCCACACAGGACCCGCGTTTCATGCCGGTCGACTCCCGGGAACTCGATGAGCTTTCCTATTCGGTCGATGTCCTGTCCCCCCCGGAAAAGGTCAATGACCTCAGCGAACTCGACCCCAGGGAGTTCGGGGTAATCGTCTCCTGCGGAGGCCGCAAGGGACTTCTCCTTCCGGACCTCGAGGGTGTCGATACGGTTTCAGAACAGCTCAGGATAACAAGGATGAAGGCCGGGATCATGCCCGACGAGGAGGTCGAGATATTCAGATTCAGGGTGACCAGATACAGATGACCTCGTCGTTGCGGCGCAGAGGGCCGTGGCGGTTCCTCTCACCGGCTGTCATCAGGTTCGTCCTCGTAGTGCTGCTCATTTTGGCCGTTGCAGCGGAGGAATACTACATATTTGAACTCCGCAACGAGATAGAGGGACAAAACGAGCGTCTGAGAAACATCTCCGTTGAACTGCAGACGTTGAAGAACCAGAGGAACGCCCTGAAGGAAGAACTTTCTTCGATGAAGAAATTAACGGAAGACAAGGGAGACGACAAAAGTGGAGATACCCCTGAAAGGAAAGATTAAGGACCATAGTCTCGTAAGGCTCCTCGTCCAGTTAAACAGACAGAGAAAGACAGGAACGCTTTCCCTTTCGGCGCCCGCCTACACAAAGAAGATCTATCTGAGCGCCGGAGACGCCATCTTCGCATCCTCGACGTATGAGGACGACCGCCTCGGCGAGATGCTTCTTAAGGCCAACAAGATTACGGTCGAGCAGTACGACAGATCGGTCGAGGTCCTGAAGGCCTCCGGGAAAAGACTCGGCGCAATCCTTGTGGACTTCGGATATATAACCCCAAAGGACCTCTTCTGGGGGGTGAAGTACCAGGTGAAGGAGATCATCCTGAGCATGTTTCAGATCACGGATGCGGACTATGTATTCGACGAGGGCCCGATCCCCGGTCACGAGGTGATCACCCTGAGGATGAGCATGGGGAACCTGATCTACGAAGGGGTCAGGAAGATCGATAACTGGACCAGGATCAGAAACGAGATGCCGGATACCGAATCGGTTCTTGTGCTGAGCTCGGACCCCCTTAGCCTCTTTCAGACTGTCGAGCTTAGTCCGCAGGACAAGAAGGTCCTCTCCCTCATCGATGGAAGATCGTCGATCAGGGAGGTTATCGAGAATTCCTGGATGGGCTCTTTCGAGGCCCTGAAGATCCTCTATGTGCTCTGGTCGCTTGGGATCGCCGAACTCAGGAGCCCTGCCGGAGGGCCTCAGCCTGAGGCGAGGCCGGCCGGGGTGAAGGCGGGGGGGCTTCCGATCGGGGAGATACTGCAGCACCCGACCCAGGAGGAGGAGATCCTTCTTCAGAGGGTCGATTCCCTTTATTCCCGGCTTGGGAGCCTGTCGGTCAGGGAACTGCTCGAAGCAGACGCGGCTTCTGATTACGAGGCGATAAAGAGGAATTACTTCCGGCTTGCAAGGGAATTCCACCCTGACCGGTATTTTAATATCGCAGACGCCTCGATAAAAACAAAGCTCACCGCAATCTTCGATGCGATCACTGCCGCCTTCAATACGCTGAGGGACGAACAGCAGCCGGATGACACCTTCGGCATTATGGAGGAATCTGCCGTGGCAGTCATCGACACCGAAAAAGAGGCGGACTCGCGTTTCAGGGCCGGTGTTTCCGAGTTCAAGAGGGGGAACTTCGAGGCAGCTGCCGGCAGTTTCAGGCAGGCTACCGAACTGATGCCCGGGGTCTCACGCTACTGGAACTACCTCTCGCTTGGCTATTCGAAGATGAAGGGAAGACTTAAAGAGGCAGAGGAGGCGCTCACGCATGCGATAAGGCTCGACCCTGATAACGCCGACCTCTACTCGAACATGGGGCTCATCTGCATGAAGGCAGGAAAGAAGAAAAAGGCGCACGATCATTTCAAGAAGGCCCTGGAGATCGACCCCAAAAATGAAAAGGCGAGGAAGGGCTTTCAGCAGTCAGGGGCAAAGACATAGGATGAGAAGTTCGCCTCGCAGCTCAGGCTGCAGGGCGCGACACATCGCCCCTTACCTCAGGTCCTTGATATCTTCACCCTCCACCGATCCGGTCCCTCCTCGAGATACTCCCAGGTAAAAAGGCCCTCCCTTTCGTGCAGAAACTGGTAGTAAAGCGGCTTCGGATCGTGATCATTCACAAGGATAAAGGCCTCGCCTGAAAGAAGCGCATCGAATGTGCTGAAGATAAGCGGGTGTCTCTCCTTAGGTGCGATGTTTATGACATTTAGTTCTTTCATCTTCGCCTCCCTTATAGGAATATCGGTCACAGAGAAATTCTATCACCATATCAGACCTTACGTTATGATTCAGGTCATAAACATACGAGAGGGTTCCGGGTAAGATAAGGTAAAGGAGTGACATCGGATATGCAGAAAAACTCCATCCAATCGAGGGCTCTGCGGGGCCTCCAGCTATGGCAGTCTTTCAGCACTTCCGATGTCACTTGGGTATTTTCAGGATGCTTGAAGGAGGCGATGGGATGTTGAAATGTCCATTTTGCGAAAAGGCGCTCTCGGCGCAGACCGCGGAGGGGTGGCAGTGTGACTGCGGCGAGTTGATCCCCTTCGGGCTTGAGATCGACTCGGCCGAAAACTGCGAAAACTGTCCAGTGCTTTACTGCCCGAGAAGGGTAAAACCTGTCTCAGGCGCAGTGAAGCTCTGAGGGCTGCCTGATATAATTTAGATAACAGCCCAGGGGGGAATGAATGATCGTGCCATTGCTTACTGCAATTCATGTCACAACGGTAGTCCTGTGGATTGGAGGCGTTTCGTTTGTGACGATAATAATCTTCCCCATGCTTTTGGGCATGGAAGATTCCTTCGAAAAGGTCCTTCTCTTTCAGCGCATGGAAAACAGATTTGCCTGGCAGGCAAGGATATACGCCTGGACCGCCGGGATCACGGGGGGACTCCTTCTTTATCTGACCGGGGAGTACAGGGAATTATTCACGATGAACGCACTTGGGCCGACGGTCATGCTGATCGTCTGGCTTCTTTATACCATCGTCCTCACCTTCGAAAAGAAGATCTTTGGCGTTCTCTTCAGTCAGCCCGGGAAGCTCGATTCCGCAAAGATATTTGCGAGACTGAACGCCTTTCACTGGATCATCCTGGGGCTAAGCCTCCTGGCGGTCTTTATCGGGGTATGGACCGGCCACGGCGGAAGGTTCTGAGAACGGGCTCGGCCCACTCCCTGTCAGATCATGTGACTTCCAAGGGTCCTCATGGGTCCTCTCACAAAATCAGGATACAAATTTGCCTTTATCCAGGTGTCGGCCCTTGAAATGGTCTCGTCTGAGCTTCTTGATGAGTAGAATTCTTTAAGGGAGGTGCCTCCTTCTCCGGGGAAATATATGAGTACCCCATGAAAAATACCCTTTCTGCCGATATCGTCCCCCACCGGATGGAAAATACCTTCTTCATCGATGTCCTCCCCCACCAGAAGGATGCCAAAAAATAAACCGCCGACCTTTGTAAAACAGTCATACGCCTGTTTCATGAGTGCCTCCTAATGCTCGACGTTTATTGGCCGATTACTGAAACTGTCAATCGGCCTCAAGTGTACCGGGACTTTTTTTGTCCCCGATTTCATTCTATCTACTTGCACCCCTAAGTCAATTATCGCTGCCGAGACCGAATCCACGGTGTCCTTTCAATTTGGGTTCTTCCGGGTTTTGTGTGGATGTCATTCCGGCTCGACCGGAATCCTTCTGCTATAATTGCATGATGTTGGAGAGACCCTTCGCCGTATATATCATGGCAAATGCTCGACCGACCTTATATGTTGGTGTTACCAATGACCTGGTCCGCAGGGTCTATGAGCACAAAAATGACCTCAATGCCAATAGCTTTACTGCCAGGTATTTTCTCCATAAACTTGTGTATTATGAAATTTGCGAAAATAGTATGGATGCGATAATCAGAGAGAAACAGATAAAAAATATGACAAGGCAGGCCAAACTTGAGCTTGTCAGAAGAATGAATTCCGATTTGAAGGATTTATACGATGACATCCTCGGAAAGATTCCGGACGAGCCGGAATGACAAAAAGAGGACAATTAGAACCTATTTCAAAATCTATTTTTTGTTGTAAGTCTGTCATTCCCGCAAGCAAAGCGCGTCGGGAATCCTTCTGAAAACAAAAAAAGATTCCGGACAGGCCGGAATGACAAGAAGAAGACATTAGCAACTCACAATAATCCCCGAAGAGCCAAAATTTGACAGGAAACAGGCATCTGATACACTTGGAGTAATACACTGGTGCTGCGATAAGGCAAATCCACTCTCAGGCAGTGAAGCACGTTTTCCTGCTCATTCGCCAATCTGCTATCGGAAAAAGTTTTTTTGACATAGGGGAAATGGGCGAGGAGGAGAGGCTGATGCAAAAGATCACGCCGCATTTATGGTTCGACAAGGAAGCCAGGGAAGCCGCCGAATTCTACATCTCTGTCTTCCCCAATTCAAGGATCAAGGACACAACAACTCTCCATAACACCCCTTCCGGCGCGGTGGATGTCGTAACGGTCGAGCTTTTGGGGCTCGAATTCATACTGATCTCGGCAGGTCCTCTTTTTAAGTTTAACGAAGCGATCTCGTTCGTGGTCCACTGCGATACTCAAGAAGAAATAGACTACTACTGGGAGAAGCTCTCGGCAGTGCCGGAAGCGGAGCAGTGCGGGTGGCTCAAGGACAAGTACGGTCTTTCATGGCAGATTGTTCCTGCAGCGATGCATGAGATGCTGAAAGACAAAGATCCCGAGAAGCTCGCGCGTGTGATAGAAGCGTTTCTTAAAATGAAGAAGCTTGACATTGCGACCCTTCAGCAGGCTTACAAAGGGGAAGAATAACATGAAAACTCGTTGTGTGACCGGCGAGTGCAGAATAAAGCCAGACAGGAGGTGTCATGCAATATCTTGTCAAATTACAACTGAGCAATTCGGCACATCCGGCGACTCCGGAGGACGGAATTGAATTTATTGAGAAGTTCATCTTCCCTACGCTTGAGCTCTGTAAGAGGCTGCAAGAGGAAAAGAAGATCCTCGCAGGCGGCCCCGTAAGCGGCGCCGTCGCCCTCGTGCTCATCGTTGATGCCGGGTCGGCACAGGAATTGGACGACCTAATTACCAGTCTCCCGGTTTGGTCACGCATGGAGACTCAGGTAGTTCCGCTAAGTTCTTTCGACGGACGTATGCAATCGCTCCTTCCAAGACTCAAAGAGCTCAAGGCACAAGTCGGAAAGCCGGCTCAGGGAGGCGGCCGATGAATCCGCGGGCCACCTTCGGGCTCAGCATTTTAGGGAGCCTGTTAAGTTCGATCGTCGTTGCCTCGATCTTTGTCTGGCCATGGCTTCGAACCATGAATGACGGGCAGGCCCTGATCTGGCTGGTGGCGCCTCACATGTTTCTGCGTTTTATCGGACTCAGCTTCCTGGTGCCGGGTGTTGTCTCCGAATCCCTGCCGAAGACATGGGCAGGACCCGCAGGCTACGGCGATTTTGTTGCAGGCATACTTGCAATTATCGCGACCGTGGCGCTGGCCCAGGGGGCTTCGTGGGCTATTTTGGCGGTCTGGATATTCAACGTTTGGGGCGCAACGGACCTGTTTTTTGCGTTTTACAAAGGCGGCCGAGTCCGGCTTGAGCCGGGCTCCCTTGGAGCGGGATTCTACATCGTAACGGCGATTGTGCCTCCCCTTCTGGTGTCGCACGCCCTCATCTTCCTGCTTCTTATACAAACTACGGCATAAGACAGGCCGAGATCGCAGGAAGGTCAAATGTCAGTAGAACCTATCTCAAAATTGAAATGGTTTACTTTCGCCCTACTGTGTCATTCCGGCTTGTCCGGAATCTTTCTTTGTTTTCAGAAGGATTCCCGACCTGCCTGCCGGACAGGCAGGCGCGCTTTGCTTGCGGGAATGACAGACTTACACAAAAAAATAGATTTTGAGATAGGTTCCAGTCAAGCCTGACCTCAGGACACTCAACCTCGCATAGACAGTATACGGCTAGCCTGAAAAGGTATATATTTTAATCAGAAATCCATTCAGCAGGGTCATCCGATGCATTTTACGAAAAGCACATGAAAAGCAATTTGATAAACAGGAGGCAATCATGATTACCCACGATAAGATTGAGATCACATTGACTTTTGAGTGGAAGAACATTCTCGATCAGGAAGCCGAGGCGGTCTTTGTTGAGTCTCTGTCGACTCTGATCGGGGAGGCTGGAGCAAAGAAATTGGTTGAAGTGGCAAAGATTTATGAGACACATGACTGGTTTAAACTCGTTGTTGCAAGAAACAACGACGGTATTGAGGCGTTGCTGGCACTATATTACGAACCGATTCATGGATCCCACGAAGGATGGATATGTGTCAATCCCAGGTATCGAAGAGAAGGCATTGGCGATATGATGCAGGCTGAATTTGAGAAAACCGCCTTCAAAAATGGAGTGAGGATTTTCAGAGCAGATGCTACCCTGGCCTATACTTATTCCCAGGACTTTCTTTATAAAAGAGATTATAAGGCCGTGGGTTACACGCCGATGAGTTTCTCTTTTTTGCCGGGCCGGTCTCTTGGAAGTGCGGTAACGACCTGGAAGATTTTTGATCCTGAGTTGTTGAAGCAATGGGAAGAGGAGAGGAAGGAAAGTCTTGATTGGGAAGAAAGACGGTGGAAATGCAACTGATAACGTGGGAATATTAAAGAGCGCGGCCCGTCCCCCCTTCAGGGCACCTCTGTCTTTAATTTTCAGATCAGCTCATGTATCTGCCGCCGTTGACATTGATCGTTTGCCCGGTCATATAGCCGTTTCGAACCAACATCAGCGCAACGTCGGAAATCTCCTCTACGGTTGCAAAACGGCCTACAGGCACGACATCTGGTTTCAGCTGCGGAAGGCCTGAAAGCATTTCCGTGTCAACGGTACTGGGTGCGATCGTATTCACTGTTATGCCCTCTTTTACCAAATGGGCGGCGTAATAATGCGTCAGTCCCAGGATGCCGGCCTTTGATGCAGCATACGCCGGACCGACAGCTCCGCCTATCTGTGCCGCCACCGAGGAAATGCTGATAATACGTCCCCATTTAAGGGCGCGCATGTCCGGCAGAAGAGCCTGAATCATGAGAAATACCGATGTGAGATTCACTGCAATCGTCTCCTCCCAGTCCTTTTCAGTTATATCGTCGATCTGATGCGTAACAGCTATGCCGGCATTGTTGACCAGGATAGATGGCGCTCCAAGTTCTTTTTTCACGATCCCTGCCAACCTTTCCACTTCAGCCAGGACCGACACATCTGCCTTGACCGCGATGGCACGCCGACCGCTCCTTTGGATATGAGAAACTACCTCGGCAGCCTCGTCTTCATGGCTTCGATAGTTAACCGCAACATTTACGCCGATACCGGCAAGGGCAATAGCGATGGCCCGACCGATGCCACGGCCCCCACCCGTTACGAGGGCCACTTTATCCTTCAAATCATTCACGAAATAATTTCTCCTGGACTTTGAGTTATTGGAGAGAAGCGATAAAAGACTTCTCCCATCTGCAAACTCAACTGGTCTCAGCCTCCGTTGCGATTATATCGCTTCCCGGGCTGTGAATCAATGTGCCGGCGCCGCGCGGCTCGTTTTCAACTAAGGCCGGGGTTATTTATTCCGGACGGACCTGACCTTTGCCGCCAGCCGCGGGGACACCAAGACAACCAATAAGACCAAAACCCACAGGTTCCCGATCCTGACATCATACGCCTCAAGCAAGACACCCCAGGGCTTCCCCATGATGTAATGCCCGAACCCCAACTCAAACGATACCGTCAGCGCCACCCACAGTATCCCTACCAGCCAGCATTGTCCTGATGAGGATATCGAAAGCCAGGGGAACAGTGCCCAGACAGTGAGCAGGAACAAACAGGAGAGCATCATACCGCTCAGTGAAAGCGCCGGCGCTTGACCGAGCAGGGGAATCAAGATCTTTTCCCTGATGGCACCATTCAGGATGGCGATAGGGATAAATAGAAGCCAGACCAAGAAGCATCTGACGAGAATAGTTCTGTTCATCGCCTCTATTCTATCTCATAACACGCCTTGCGTGCCTCTGGGCAAGATGAAGCATTACTTCTCACAGTACATCACACCTTTGAGCGTTCCTATCATGCCGAGGGTTACTAGAGGGTTCCTTATGTCGAGCAGCTTGATACTTTCCTTTCAACTGCCATAAATGAAGAATGAAGGTTTGACCCCAGCGGCTCTTTTTACTTCTCACAGTAACGGGCGCCTTGGCTTGACCAGTGAAGACTCAATATTTCAATCGAAACTAATTAAGTATGATGTCCCCAGAATTACAGAAATCAATGTCCTTCGGAGAGCTGTCAGTAGTGCCAGTCATTCAGATAGATGACGGAGTGAAAGATTCATTGGAATGATGGTCGTTTTCGTCGGCCTCCAGATTCCTTCATTGAATGATTGACACCTGTTTGATAAAGGGCGGGTCCGTAACCCGCCACATTTTTCGCCTAACTGGATTCCTCTATTCTTTTACTACGTTAATAGCCTTCGGTCCTTTCGGGCCCTTTTCGACATCGAAAGTCACCCGATCGCCTTCAGCAAGCGACTTGAAGCCATTTCCAGCGATAGAGGTATGATGGACAAAAACATCGCTTCCATCTTCTGCTGTAATAAATCCGAAGCCCTTTGAGTCATTGAACCACTTTACTGTTCCCTTCATAGTGATATTGTTCTCCTTGCCCATATGAAATAAAAACACAAGGACAAAATGTCCCGTGACCAATCCTGATTAAGCGACACCTCATTTAATAGCACTTATAAGCAAGAAAAGCAACATCATTATTAGAGCCTGCTTTTCCGGTATCCTCTTGTTCCTTAAAACGCGGGCAGTCAAGCGGCAGAATACCCTTAAAGCTCTCGGCATAGTATAATAAAGAAAGAGAGATTTCTGTTTTAAGCTGAAAATGAATATCTTTAAAATTTCTTTCAAAAAAGGAGATTTTATGGGATCATTCAAAGATAAGACAGAACGTTTTCTTGTCATTGACCATAGTGAAAATTATTCTTTTGTTGCCTGCCAGAGCGGTGAGGAAGTCGCTTTCTTTGTT
>JAWOKY010000138.1:0-37863 GCA_033853975.1 Thermodesulfovibrionales bacterium | reverse complement strand
CCGGAGATATCGCCGATTTTTTCGGCGATATCGAGTGCCTTGTGATAGAATTCGAGTGCCCTGTCGTAGTCGCCTCTCTCCTGATGGACGATCCCGATCTGCTTGTAGCTCGTTGAGACCTCGGAGATGTCTCCGATCCTTTCGGCGATATCGAGTGCCTTGTGATAGAATTCGAGGGCCTTCTCGTAGTCGCCCCTTTCCTGGCAGACGACGCCGATCTGGTTATAGCTCATCGAGGCGCCGGAGATGTCGCCTATCTTCTCTGCGATTCCGAGGGCCTTCCTGGAAAATTCGAGCGCCCTGTCGAAGTCGCCCTTCAGACGGTAGAGCAACCCTATCTGACCGTAGATTCTCACCTGTGTGTAGTAATCTTCGGTCTTCTCCCTTATGTCGAGGGCCTTGTGGGCAAGTTCGAGCGCCTTGTCGTAGTCGCCCTTCTTCTGGTAGACGATTCCTATGTTTTGGTACCCTGCCGAGACCCCGGAGATATCGCCGATCCTTTCGGCGATGTCGAGCGCCTTCTGGTAGAATTCGAGTGCCCAGTCATAGTCGCCCCTTTTCTGGTGGACGATGCCGATCTGGTTGTAGCTCTTCGAGAGCCCGGCGATGTCGCCTATTTTTTCGGCGATGCCGAGTGTCTTGTGAGAGAAATCGAGAGCCGTATCATAGTCGCCCCTTTTCTGATGGACGATACCGATCTGGTGATAGCTTCTGGAGGCCTCTGCGATGTCGCCTATCTTTTCGGCGATGCCGAGGGCCTTATGGGAAAATTCGAGGGCCTTGTCGTAGTCGCCCCTTTTCCGGTGGATGATTCCGATCTGGTTATAGCTCCTCGAGATCCCTGCGATGTCGCCTATCTTTTCGGCAACGCCCAGCGCCCTGTGAGACAATTCGAGGGCCCTGTCGTAATCGCCCCTTTTCTGGTGGACGGTAGCGATCTGGCTGCAGCTCTTGGCGACCTCGGCGACATCGCCTATTTTTTCGGCGATTTCAAGCGCCCTGCGTGAATATTCCAGTGCGCCGTCGTAATCACCCCGTTCCTGGTGGATTTCTCCGATCTGGTTGTAGCTCATCGAAACCCCGGCGATATCGTCGATCCCGCTGGCTGCGTCGAGTGCCCTGTGAGAAAATTCGAGCGCCCTGTCATAATCGCCCTTCAGCTTGTGGAGGAGCCCTATCTGGCCATAAATCCGCAGGACGGTGTAGGAATCATCAGTCTTGTCTTTTATGTCGAGTGCCTTGTGGGCGAGTTGGAGGGCCTTGTCATAGTCGCCGCGCTTCTGGTGGACGATGCCGATATTCTGGTATCCCGCCGTCATTCCGTCGATGTCGGCTGTCCTTTCCGCAATTTCGAACGCCCTGTTGTGGAATTCGAGGGCCTTGTCGTAGTCGCCCCTTTTTTGATGCACGATCGCGATCTGATTGCAGTTTTTCGAGATACCCCCGTTGTCTCCCCTCGCCTCTGCGATGTCGAGTGCCTTATGAGAGAATTCAAGGGCGGTGTCATAGTCGCCGCGTTTTTGGTGAACGATCGCGATCTGATGGTAACTCTCCGAGATCTCGCCCCCGTCACCGATCTTTTCGGCGATGTCGAGGGCCCTGTGGGAGAACTCAAGCGCCTTGTCGTAGTCGCCGCGCTTCTGATAGATGGTCGCGATGCGGTTACAGTTGCGGGACATCCCCGCGATATCCTTTGCCCGCTCGGCAGCCTCCAGGGCCTCGGAGTAAAAGGCGAGTTCGCTGTCGCCCGCGGTCATTGAGTTTTGCCTCCGCAGACCATGGGGTGAAGGGTGAAACGTTTCATAGGCTATTATATATTTTTCGTCGCAAAGAAGGGAATGGCGTCACGGAGGGCCGCCGAATGTTGACGATTCCACGACCCGGCAAGTAATATAAAAAATGATCGCAATCGTTGATTATGGAATGGGAAACCTCCGGAGCGTCGAAAAGGGCTTCAAGAAGGTGGGTGTCGACGCCGTCGTCACATCGGACCCGAAGATCATAGACGACGCCGCTGCGATCGTCCTTCCCGGTGTCGGCGCCTTCAGGGACTGCATAAGAAACCTCACCGATCTTTCCCTGACCGAAGCGATCGGCCGGTCGATAGAAAAGGGGAAACCCTATCTCGGCATATGCCTCGGCCTGCAGGTCCTCTTCAGCGAGTCCGAGGAGTTCGGCAGATGCAGGGGACTCGATATCTTCAGGGGGAGGGTAGTCAGGTTCCAGATAAAGGAGAAGGTGCCCCACATGGGCTGGAACACGATACGGATCGTGAAAAAGCCGCCTATCCTTTCCGAGGTCGCGGACGACTCCTACTTCTATTTCGTCCATTCCTTCTACGTAGTTCCCGACGATGCGGCGATTACCGCTGCCACTACGGATTACGGCGTCACCTTTACCTCCATGATATGGAAGGACAACGTCTTTGCCACACAGTTTCACCCTGAAAAGAGCCAGGGACTTGGGCTCAGGATACTGAAGGGTTTCGGAGATTTCGTAAAGAAGGCCTGAACGGCCTGTCTGTATATTAAGGTCTCATTATAATCTTCACGCTGTCATGCCGGCGAAAGCCGGTATCCAGTGATGTTAAATTCTCCCGCTTAATCGCTAAGTCATTGCGAACTGCACAGGCGTTATTTCTGCGTTTATGTGAATCAGGATAAATAATCTGCCGATTCTATGGCGTTTTTCAGCATGTCCGGGCCCCGATAGCGTTTTTTATCTTGGGGCCTTGCCCCAAGCCCCAGGCACTTTTCTTGAATGCGCAAGAAAAGTGCCGAAAAGAACGCACCCCGGCTAAAATTCGTACGGTTTCCTCAGGTCGTCCTCACTAAATTTTCCAACTCGCCTCCCGGAACGTGAGGCTCAGACATGGGAAAATTCTACACGTTCGGACTCGGTCGGAAAACCTGAATTTTAGAAGGGGCTAGACCCAGGATTTTTCACGATGGTAGTTCCCCTTCGAAAACTCAGGCGAGCACGGCCGCCCGGAGCGTTAAGAATTTCAGCATGTCTGAGCCTGAAGGGCGAGTTCTGAAATTTAGCGAGGATGGCCGGCACAGCCGTGAAGAGTTTTCGTTGGGGCGCCCTTCTTTAGGTTACCTTTCTTGGGCGGCAAGAAAGGTAACTGGGGTTTGGGGCAACGCCCCATATAAAAAATACCCCTTGCTCTTGACAGTGAACGTTCGTTCACCTTATAATGAAACCATGAACATGAAGCTGAAAGAGGCTGTGCTTCGGTCCCGGATAAGGGAGATTTCGCGCTTCTACCGGGAAAAGGGCAGGATGCCGAGCTTCTCCGAGATCGGGGAGACCGTCGGCCTGAGGTCCAAAAACGCTGTCTCGAAGCTTGTCGACAAACTCGAAAAGCTCAAGATCATCGGAAGGGACGAAAAGGGCAGGCTCATCCCGGGCACAATCGCACTCTCCGTGAAAATCCTCGGAACTGTCGAGGCAGGCTTCCCGAGTCCTGCGGAGGAGGAGCTTGTAGACACCCTTTCTCTCGACGAACTCCTCATCCAGAATCCGGAGGCGACCTTCCTGCTCAAGGTATCGGGCGATTCGATGTCAGGAGCCGGCATTCTCCCCGGCGACATGGTGATCGTCGACAAGGGGCAGCCGCCCAAAAGCGGGGACATCGTGATCGCCGAAGTCGACGGCGCATGGACGATGAAATACCTCAGGAAAAGGGGAGATAGTGTAGCCCTCATCCCGGCAAACCCCAATTACAGACCGATCAAACCGCAGAGCGAACTCAGAATCGCCGGCGTTGTGACGGCGGTGGTGAGAAAATACAGATGAACAACTATAAGGAGGAAAAACATGACTGACCTTAAATTCCTTGGAGATCTTTTTTACCTGATCGTTGCACTCTGCGCACTTTATGGCCTGCGGGACCTTTTCCGCGAACAAAAGGCGGTAAATTTAACTGCAATTAAGGCTCATATCACCGCGTATGAGCTTCAGAAGATGATCGAGAGCCGTGCGCGTCAGATGTAAAGAAACGCTGTAATAACGAGAAGCAACCGGGACAGCCACAAAGGGTGGTTGCCCCGCAATAATGCAATGACCACACAACCATTGACCATACGATCCTGGCCGAGGGCGATCATCCACCTCGATGCCGACGCCTTTTTCGCCTCCTGCGAGCAGGCGGTACATCCCGAACTCCGCGGCAAGCCGGTAATCACCGGAAAGGAGCGGGGGATCGTCGCTGCCGCAAGCTACGAGGCGAAGGCATTGGGAATCACGAGGGGCGTGAGCCTCTACGACGTGAAAAAGATCTGTCCCGAGGCGATTATCGTGCCCTCCGATTACGAGACCTACAGCCTCTTTTCCGTCAGGATGTTCGAGATACTGAGGCGCTTCTCTCCCGATGTCGAGGAGTACTCGATAGACGAGGCGTTCGTCGATCTCACCGGCCTCAGGAGGAGCTTCCACGGCCCGTATGAGATGATCGCGCAGAAGATGCAGGAGACGATCGAACAGGAGCTGGGGATAACGGTGTCGGTCGGGGTGAGCCTCTCGAAGGTGCTGGCGAAGATAGGGTCCAAGCATAACAAACCGCGCGGTCTCACCCTCATCCCCGGAAGGGACATCCATCTCTTCCTCGAAAAACTGCCTGTCGAAAAGGTCTGGGGCATCGGGCCGAACACCGCGGCCTTCCTCGGGAAATTCGGCATCAGGACTGCACTAGAGTTCGCGCGAAAAGACGAAGGTTTCATACAAAGGCACCTCCCCAAACCCTACCACGAGATATGGCACGAGTTAAACGGAAGAAGCGTATACCCGGTAGTCACAGAATCGAAGAGCAGCTATCAGTCGATAAGCAAGACAAAGACCTTCACCCCTCCCTCACATGACGAGACCTTCGTCTTTGCCCAGCTTTCGAAGAACCTCGAAAACGCCTGCATCAAGGCGCGGCGCTACAGGCTCGCCGCAACGAGGCTCATCCTCTTTCTCAGGACCCAGGAATTCCGCGACGCAGGGATGGAACTGAAGCTGAGCCGGCCCACCGCGTTCCCCTCCGACCTCTTCGGGCCGCTGAGGGAAGGCTTCGACCAGATATATCGGCCGCATACCCTCTACCGCCAGACAGGGGTTGTCCTCGGGGGGCTTGTGCCGGAGACGAAGGTCCAGTATTCCCTCTTCGACGACACCTCAAGGATCGAGAAGATGGAAAAGATCTACTCCGCTGTCGACATCATAGCCGAAAGATACGGCAAATACACCGTCCACCACGCCTCGACACTGCCGACGAAACTGCAGGCCCTCCACGAAGGAGAAAGAGGCGATGCGCCTCAGAGGAAGTCCGACCTGTTCAGGGGTGAGAACAAGAGGCAGCGGCTCGGTCTGCCGGTGCTGCAGATAAAGGTGTAAACGGCATCATGGGACGACAGGCTGATCCTTGGCCCGGGCGGCGATACCTGTTTCGGCGGGCGGGACCTCCCTCCTCAGCACCTCAAGCGATGAAAGCCAGGCAGTCGAGGCCTCGCCTGTATTATCCGAATCGTTCATGAAGCCGATGGCGGCCGTTGCGGGCGGCATCTTTCCAAAGGCCCTCCTGAAATCCTCCAATATATTCACCTCTTCCTGTCGCCATTTCCCGACCTGCTCGCCTCCCGCTTCAAGGACGACGTACCTTATTTCTCCAAAGCCCGGACTCGGGATGATTTTGTCCTTGACGGGCTTGTTCGCCCAGGTGTAGCAGAGGGCATATCGGGGCGGATACTGCCCGTATATTTTCTTTGCGAGCGAATATCGTAACTTCGTAAAGAATCCGGCCTTCTCGGGGTCGTATTTGAACATGACATACAGGCGCGCCGGGGAGTCATTTTCTTCCTTTCTCCGGATATCGCCCTTCAGATAGACATTACTGACCTTCCATTTCCATCTCGCTATCGGGTACTGGTAGACGTCGAATTCCCTGTTGCAGAGGATTGCCGAAGAGGAACCGTTGCTCTCAGCCTTAAGACAGGTGACGCCGCCATCCCTCGAAGCGGTGTAGACCGTGTCTTTCTTTGTCTTGTCGAAATGAAGAGGCCTCCAGTTATCAAGAGTGGCGAAATTCTCCTCTATGACGGCGTTGTCAGAGGCAGGCGCGGCAGCGCCCGTTAAAAATACAAAGACGAAAATCGCAAGGATAAAAGCCTGCTTTACCACTACACCATTTTATAACCATTCCGCCTCTTTTGCAAAAAAGTCCGTTTCCCTTCGGTGTATCCGATCCAGCTCCAGCCGGCGTCGAAAAACACGGCGGTGATGCGGTCATGGTGGTCGGTTTTTCAGATGCGATGACCGGCATTCGTTTGTAATTTTTTGTGAAGGGTGCAATAATTTACAACAAATCGTGTGAGGTGTCGATGAGCGGTTACCTGCAAAAGATAGTAGTCCCTGCGGTTGTTGTGCTGGTGTCGGCCGGTCTTCTGCTGCTTGTCAGGGGGATCGCCTTCAGGCTTCTGACGAGGTGGGCGAAGAGAACCGAAACGATACTCGACGATATTGTGGTGAAGGGGTTCAAGGCGCCTTCCTTTTACTGGTGCGTTGCGATAGCGCTTTATATCGGGGTGTCGGTCTCCGATCTTCCCGAAAAATACATCTTCAACATAACAAAGATCATCCATGTCATCGTAGTTCTCTCGGTCACTGTCGCTTCTGCCAACCTCGCAGGGAGGATGTTCAGCGAGTATGTGAGAAAGTCGAACCTTCCGATACCCGCCACCGGACTTGCCCACGGCACGATAAAGGGTGTGATCCTCGTCGTCGGTTTTCTGATCATGCTGAGCGTCCTGGGCATCTCGATCGCTCCCCTCATCACTGCGCTTGGCGTTGGCGGTCTCGCGGTCGCGCTTGCGCTTCAGGACACACTGGCGAACCTTTTTTCGGGAATACATATCCTGCTTGAAAGGTCGATCAGGGTGGGGGACTTCATCAGGCTCGAAACGGGACAGGAAGGGTATGTCGAGGACATAACCTGGAGGACGACACGTGTGCGGATGCTCCCCAACAACATGGTGGTGATCCCAAACAGCAAGCTTGCCCAGAGCGTTGTGACCAATTACTATCTTCCGGAACAGCGGATGTCTGTCTCGATTCAGGTGCGCGTAAGCTATTCGTCGGACCCGGCAGAAGTAGAGCGCATCCTTATAGAGGAGGCCAATAAGGCTGCGGCCGAAGTCTCCGGAATGCTCTCAGATCCGGAGCCCTCTGTACAGTTCATCCCGGGGTTTGGAGACAGTTCCCTCGATTTTACGCTGTCATGCCATGTGAGAGAATTTACCGACCAGTACCCTGTGCAGCATGAACTCAGAAAGCGGATATTCCGCAGGCTCAGGGAAGAGGGCATCGAGATCCCCTTCCCCCACCGCACCGTCTATCTGAAGGAGGAAAAGAAGCGTAGGGCTGAACAGGGCCTTTAAATTCAGTCCTAGTCTCCCGATTCTGCCTCCAGACAATCCACTCCGCCCTTCAAAGACTGATATAATAGCTGATGCTTATTCTCGGCATAGACACATCCTGTGATGATACCTCGGCAGCGGTGGTTGAAGACGGGACGAAGATCGTCTCGAATGTTGTTTCGAGTCAGTCCGACATACATTCGAAGTATGGAGGCATCGTCCCTGAACTCGCCTCCCGCAGGCATATAGAGATGATCCTGCCGGTTGTCGAGGAGGCCCTTAAGAGGGCCGGCATTTCGCTGCGTGATGTCTCGGCGGTTTCGGTCTGTCATGGTCCGGGTCTCATAGGCTCTCTCCTCGTCGGATGCTCCTTTGCAAAGGCCGCCTGCTATGCAGGGGGTGTACCGCTCGTTGCGGTCAACCATCTCGAAGGACATATCCTCGCCTCTTTTCTCGAAAACCCTGCGCCCGAATTCCCCTTCATCTCGCTTGTGGTTTCAGGAGGCCACACGAGTCTTTATATCGCAGAGGATTACGGCACGTTCAGAGAACTCGGAAGGACGCGCGATGATGCGGCAGGGGAGGCTTACGACAAGGTGTCGAAACTCCTGGGTCTTGGCTACCCCGGGGGGCCTGTGATCGACGGCCTGGCGCAGAAGGGAGACCCGCGCGCAATAGATTTCCCGAGGGCCTATCTCCCCGAGACCTTTGACTTCAGTTTCAGCGGCATGAAGACAGCTGTGCTCAACTTCATGAGGGCGAACCCTTCCCCTTCCGAAGAGCTCATCACTGATATCGCGGCTTCATTTCAGGCCGCTGTAGTCGATGTGCTCGTCAGAAAGACCGAGTGGGCGGTAAGAAAGAAGCGGATAAGACGCGTTACGCTTTCGGGCGGAGTTGCGGCCAACAGCGGGCTGAGAAAGAGGATGAAGGAGATGGGAGAGGAAAAAGAGGTCGAGGTCTTTATTCCCTCCGCAGAGCTCTGCACCGACAACGCCGCGATGATCGCGGCTGCCGGATATCACCACTTTGTCGCCGGAGACCTGGCCGGGCTCGCCCTGAATCCCAAGGCATATCTGAAGTTGTAATCCCGGGGATGCTCGACTGCTCACTCCTGTCTCGCGCAAAGCCGCAAAGTGCCTTCTCACATATTTTGCATCTTTATGGATCTTATAAGGCACGTTGACAAGTGACTCTTCCTGCGGTAAAAGTTGATTAGAAGCGATACCGGTAAAGACAACCTTTCAGTGATAAAGAGACAGTTCACTGTGTGTGTCTTTGTCCAAAGCTAAATGCGGTTATAATCAGTTTGATCCAAAAGGCGTGGCAGGGAAGAGGACGATGAAGAGCTTGTTTTTCGCGGGGATGATGTTGATTCTGGCGGCAAGCCTGACCGGCTGTGGTGACGATGATGACCACCATCATGAAGAACATCACGAACCTGTCATCACCGGACCGGGCTTCGTGGTAATCGACGACAGTACCGACCAAACGGCGCCTCTTCTGACTGTGACATACACGGTTCCGCCCTCGCCCGATACGGTCACAGTGAATATCCTGAGCGACTTTTTATCGGACGGGGATATCGAATTCGATCCGGTTCTAAATATTTTTACGGTGACCACGGGTCCCCCTCAAGTCTTTTTCGGGGAGGACAGCTCCAATGACCATCGGCCGGAATTTCGGGCCTTCCTTACGTTTCCGCTGAACGGTATCACCGGGCAGCAGGAAGTCCCCGGCAACGCCGTAATCGTTTCCGCAACTCTTGAGGTTCTGGTCGATCAGGTGGATTTTGCGTCAGTCGTCCCCACATTCCTCGATCTCGTGCAGTACCCGTTCCGCGGCCTGTCCGCTGCAGATTTCGATGCGCCGCTTCTGACACCGAATTCGTTCGTGTCGCTGGATTTCTTTTCGAGCGATCGGGACAATTTCGTTCAGATTGATGTCACCCCTTTGATGCAGGAGGTGCAGCTTCAGGCGCTCCCGGATTTCCAGGTCCGGTTCGGACTACAAGCCCTGGCGTCCTTATCCGCATCCCGATCCACATCGCTGAAAGCCAATCGAAGTGCGTATCCCCCACCCCGCGCAGCTGATAAACTTCTGTTGAAAAGGGAGACGTCTTCGGCAAGACCGCTCACGCAGGAGGACTTGGTCTCAAGACCCCGCTGATCTGCCCTGGGGCCAAGTAGCAGGACGGCAGATGCTCCATGGAAGGACTCGGTTTGGGGCGTCCTTCAGCTGACGAATACTGACGAATAGTGAAATTCAAAAGCGACCTGCGGATGAAAAGACAGAAGGGGAATGGCGGAGAGAGAGGGATTTGAACCCTCGGTGAGTTTCACCCCACACACGATTTCCAGTCGTGCTCCTTCAGCCGCTCGGACATCTCTCCAGGATCGAAATATCTAAAATATTACCTGATAAAACCTCGCAAAATCAAATTGCTCATCATTGTTGCTGCGCGTGCATCAGGAGAGCTTTTTCCTGAGAAGTTCGTTCAGCATCTTGGGGTTTGCCTTCCCCTTCGAAGCCTTCATCACCTGGCCGACGAGGAAGCCGAGGAGTTTTTCGTCTCCGCCCCGGAAGCGTTCGGCCTCATCGGGATGCTTCGAGATCACCTCGTCAACCAGCCTTTCGATCTCCGAGGCGTCGCTTATCTGTAAGAGTCCCTTCTCCCTGACGATCGTCCCGGCGTCCTTGCCGGTGCGGTACATCTCTTCAAATACCGTCTTTGCGATCTTGCCGCTGATCGTCCCCTTGTCTACGAGCGCAAGCATCCCGGCAAGCCGGTCGGGTTTCAGCAGGCATTCATCGATCGACCTGTTGTCTTCGTTGAGGAGCCTCAGGAGTTCGCCCATCATCCAGTTCGACACCGCTTTCGGCTGTCCCCCGGCCCTTACCGCGTCTTCGAACCACTCCGCAACAGATTTTTCTGATGTGAGGAGATCGGCATCATATTCCGGGAGACCGAGCTCGGTCACGAAGCGCATTTTCTTTGCATCCGGCAGTTCAGGAAGAGAGGCCCTGATTTCTTCGACCCATGATCTGGCTGCTCTTAGAGGGACGAGATCGGGTTCAGGGAAATAGCGATAGTCATGGGCCTCCTCCTTGGATCGCATGGATTCTGTGATCCCCTTTTCAGCGTTCCAGAGCCTTGTTTCCTGCACTACCTTTCCGCCTTCTTCGGCGACTCTTATCTGCCTTTTGATCTCGTATTCGATCGCCTTTTCGACAAACCTGAAGGAATTGATGTTCTTCACCTCGGCCCTTGTGCCATACTCCTTCTGTCCTTCGGGTCTTACGGATACGTTCGCATCGCACCTGAGTGAGCCCTGATCCATGTTGCCGTCGCATACGCCAAGGTATCTCAGGATCGTCCGAAGCTTCTTCATGTACTCTGCCGCCTCTTTCGGACTCCTGATGTCGGGTTCAGAGACGATCTCCATGAGGGGAACGCCGGCCCTGTTGAGGTCGACGAAACTGTAATTGCCCCCGCCTTCGTGGATGTTCTTCCCCGCGTCCTCTTCCATGTGGATCCTGGTGATCCCGATCCTTCGGGTCGCTCCGTCGACCGTGATGTCGATATGTCCGTGCTCGCAGATCGGGTTTTCATACTGGCTTATCTGGTAGCCCTTCGGAAGATCGGGGTAGAAGTAGTTCTTCCTTGCGAAGCGACTGTATTCCGAGATTGAGCAGTTCGTTGCGAGCCCGGTCCTGATCGCGAATTCGAGGGCCTTCTTGTTCAGGACAGGCAAAACGCCAGGCATCCCGATGCAGACCTGGCATGTCTGGGTGTTTGGCTCTGAGCCGAACCTTGTTGAGCAGCCGCAGAATATCTTCGTCTCCGTCAGCATCTGGGCGTGGACTTCGAGCCCTATGACCGCCTCGTATTTCACAGCGCGGGCCTCCTCCTGTGCCATTCGGTTGATTGCTCATAGGCGTGCGCTGCCTTAAGTATGGTCTCTTCGTCGAAATGCCTTCCGATCAACTGCATGCCTATAGGCAGGCCGGCAGAAGTGAATCCGCAAGGGATTGAAATCCCGGGTACTCCCGCGAGGTTCACAGAGATCGTGAAGATGTCGGCAAGGTACATCTGCAGGGGGTCCGCGGATTTTTCTCCTATTTTGAAGGCAGCAGTGGGCGAAGTCGGGGTGACGATCACATCGACCTCTCTGAACGCCTTTTCGAAGTCGTTCTTGATCAGTGTTCTCACCTGCTGGGCCTTCCTGTAATAGGCATCGTAATATCCTGAGGAGAGGGTGTAGGTGCCGAGCATTATCCTTCTCTTCACCTCTGCTCCGAAACCCTGGGCCCTCGACTTCATATACATCTCCATGAGGTCTCTTCCTTCAACCCTTGAGCCGTACTTGACGCCATCGTAGCGCGCGAGGTTTGAGCTCGCCTCGGATGTGGCGAGTATGTAATAAGTTGCGACCGCATAGCCTGTGTGGGGAAGAGAAACCTCGACGGCGACTGCACCCAGGGATTCGAACTTTTTTATTGCTTCCCTGACCGCAGCGCTGACTTCGGGGTCCATTCCCTCGATGAAATACTCCTTTGGTATCCCTATCTTCATGCCTTTTATGTCCATACCGATTGCAGCCGAGAAGTCAGGCACTTTGACCGGCGCCGAGGTGGAATCAATGGGGTCTGTACCCGCGATCACGTTCATCAGTATCGCGGCATCTGAAACGTTTTTCGTTATCGGCCCTATCTGGTCAAGCGACGATGCAAAAGCAACGAGGCCGTACCGGGAAACCCTCCCGTAGGTCGGCTTCAGTCCCACCACCCCGCACAGGGAAGCCGGCTGGCGTATCGAACCGCCTGTGTCGGAGCCCAGGGCTGCGATGCATTCGTCGGCGGCTACCGCGGCTGCCGAACCTCCGCTTGAACCTCCCGGAATCCTCTCAGTGTTCCAAGGATTCCGCGTGGTGTGAAACCCGGAATTTTCGGTCGAAGAGCCCATGGCGAACTCATCGAGGTTCGTCTTGCCCACGAGGACATAACCGTTTTCGATCAGCCTTGAGGTGACGGTGCTCTCATAGGGAGGGATAAAATTCCGGAGTATCTTCGAAGCGCATGTCGTGTTGATGCCCTTAGTGCAGATGTTGTCCTTGATCGCTATCGGGATCCCCGAAAGCGGTTTTTTCCTGCCCGCAGAGATTTCTTTTGCGGCTGAGTCGGCCATTTTGACGGCCTCTTCCCGGGTCAGGGTGATATAGGACTTTACCTTCTCCTCGACCGCATCAATTCTTGAATAGACCGCCCCGACGATCTCCTTTGACGAGACCTCGCCTTTTTCGAGCATACTGCTTAATTCGGCAACACCGAGACGGTAGAGCTCCAAGGGTTCCTCCGGAAATGAATTCTTAAAAGTTTAGCACTCAAACTTTAGAGTTTGCAAGGACACGCAAGCGAAGAAAGGACTTACTGTTTCTTCTTCTTGAAATCCACCTTTACCACCTTTTCCCCCGCCGCTTTCCTTTCCGGTCCCGCAGCAGCAGGTGTAGCCGCGTCGGCACCCTGTCCGTCATCGGGCGACACGGTGAACTGTGCGAGGAGTTCGGGGGAAAATATCGAAAGGATATCTTCGACGGGAACAAAACACTGCTCAGGCGTTGAACCAAAGACCAGTTTTGCCGTTATGCCGGGTTCGTCCCACTGAAAATGCATCTTCCTGTTGAATACGAGCACAAGCCCCTTTTCCTTTTCCTCGGGGAGAAAGCCTCTCTTTCCGATGACGACTTTATCCGAATGGCGCACGAGGACGAACACCCTCCCGGCAAGTTCCAGCATCTCGAAGAAGACCTGTTTCTTGAGTTCCCCAAGGTCCCGGGCCATGTTCATTCCCCGCTGTTTTCTTTCATGAATTTTTCTATCATCTCGACGGCAGCCTCTTTGTCTTTTTCCCTTACAAAGATCTTTACCTCTCCCATCTTGCCGACGTTTACGGGATAGGGAGTGACTTTAGCGGAGCGTATGACCGAGTCGATCCCTCCGCTTTCGAGGAGGTCCTTGATCATCTCGGCCTCGATCGAATCGTAGGTGACGTATGCCACGGTCCATTTCTCCTGCATAGATTAAGGATAAAATGCAGGTGTGCCATAAGTCAAAAACACAGGTATGGTCTGTTTCGGGATCGTTATAGAATGAAATCGCCCTTTGTGTTATCATACTGTGCCTGAAAAAGCGGTTTTCCGCATAGAAATCATGAGTCACAAGAAAACAACCGGAGGAGATCAGTGAAAAGAAATACTCTCGACGAACTCTGCGTCAATACCATAAGGATGCTCGCCGTCGATGCCGTGCAGAAGGCGAATTCCGGCCATCCGGGGATGCCGATGGGCGATGCGCCGATGGCATACGTCCTTTGGACGAAGTTTCTGAGGCACAACCCCAAGAACCCGAAGTGGCATAATCGCGACCGTTTTGTGCTGTCGGCAGGCCACGGTTCGATGCTTCTTTACAGCCTTCTGCATCTGACCGGACACGCCATCTCCCTTGACGATATAAAGAACTTCAGGCAGTGGGAGAGCAAGACTCCCGGCCATCCGGAATACTGCATCGAATGCGGCATCGAGACCACTACCGGACCGCTTGGGCAGGGGTTTGCAACGGGTGTGGGGATGGCGATCGCGGAAAAGTATCTCTCCGAGATGTTCAATAAGCCCGGTTTTCCGCTGGTGGACTATAATATCTACGCCATCTGCGGCGACGGCGATATCATGGAGGGGGTATCATCCGAGGCCGCTTCTCTTGCAGGCCACTTAAAGCTCGGAAAGCTTGTCTATCTCTATTCAGACAACAAGATAACGATTGAAGGCTCCACAGACATCGCCTTTACGGAAGATGTCGGCAAACGTTTCGAGGCATATGGCTGGCAGGTGGTGCGGGCCGACGGCGAAAACCTTCAGGAGATCGAGCAGGCGATCAGGGAGGCGAAGAAGGAAAAGCACAGGCCGTCCCTGGTCATCGTGCGCACGCATATCGCATACGGCAGTCCTTCAAAACAGGATACCTCGGACGCGCACGGCTCTCCCCTCGGGCCGGAAGAGATCCTTCGGACAAAGGAGAACCTCAACCACTCGCCGAAGCATTTCCACATTCCAAAAGAGGTGCTTTCTCACATGAGAAAGGCGGTTGGTAAAGGCAGGGAGGCGGAGGGGACATGGAAATCCCTTTTTGGAAGATACGGGAAACAATATCCTGAACTCGCGAAAACATGGACCGCCCTGTCAGAGGGCAGACTGCCGGAAGGCTGGGAGGAGGCGCTTCCAGTGTTCGACCCGGCAGACGGCGCGGTTGCGACCCGCAGCGCTTCAGGCAAGGTTTTAAACGCGGTGGCAGGCATGCTCCCGAATCTTGTCGGGGGCTCTGCAGACCTCGCCCCTTCGAACAATACCCACCTGAAGAGGTACAAGGACTTCGGCGCGGCAAAGGGGGGCAGGAACATACATTTCGGGGTGAGGGAACACGCGATGGGCGCTGCCCTCAACGGAATGGCGCTGAGCCGGATGCTTATCCCTTACGGCGGCACGTTCCTGGTATTCTCCGATTATCTGAAGCCGGCGATACGACTTGCTTCGCTGATGGAGACGCATGTTGTCTACGTGTTCACCCATGACTCGATCGGGCTCGGAGAAGACGGCCCGACGCACCAGCCCATAGGACAGCTTACCACCCTGAGGTCGATGCCGCATCTGGCAGTCGTAAGGCCTGCCGACGCCAATGAGACGGCAGAGGCATGGAAGGCAGCCATACGAAATACGGGCAGGCCGCATGCGCTCATCCTTTCGCGCCAGAAACTGCCGGTTCTCGACAGGAAGAAATATTCGCCGGCTTCGGACCTCTCAAAAGGCGGCTATATACTTTCCGATTCCAAGGGAACGCCTGACATCATCCTTATAGCCTCAGGCTCGGAGATCCATCTCGCGCTTGCGGCCGCGGAGACACTCAGGAAGGAGGGACTGAAGGTGAGGGTGGTGAACATGGCCTGTTTCGAGTATTTCGACGAACAGCCTGAAGCATACCGCAGGAAGGTGCTCCCCCCTTCTGTGGAGGCGAGACTGGCAGTCGAGGCAGGAGCCTCGCTCGGGTGGTACAAATACGTCGGACTGAAGGGCGGTGTCCTCGGCATAGACCGGTTCGGGGCTTCCGCTCCGGCCAAGATCCTCTTCGAGAAGTTCGGCTTCACCGTCGAAAACGTCGTGAATCAGGCCCGGAAACTGCTGAAGGGATAGACAACAGGCGGTCTCGACCGATGGGCGATCTGACCGATCGCCCTATCCCTTCCCGATAGAAAAGGCCTTCCCGACAAACTTTCCTATACCATAGTAGTTGCGGCTGACAGGGGTGAATACGACAGGCCGCAGCCTTTCAATGTCTGGCAGCCCGTCTTCGGTTACGATGGTTTCGTCGGCCTTGACGTCGAGTATCTCTCCTACGAACTGGGTGTGCGATCCTATCTCGACGGTCTGGGTGACCCTGCATTCGATGACGAGCGGAAATTCTTTTATATAAGGCGCGTCAACGTGATCGGCCCTTACCGCGGTGAGACCAAGGGTCCTGAACTTGTCCTCGGACCTACCTGAGACCATGCCGAAATAGTCGGCGGCACGTATGTTCGCCTCCGAAGGTATGTTGACGGTGAAGGCCCCTTTTTCTGCGATATTGCCGTAAGTGTAGGTGGCTTTTCTTATCGAAACCGCTATGCAGGGGGGCTGGGAGCAGCATATCCCTCCCCATGATGCGGTCATTGCGTTCGCCCTGTTTTCGCTGTCGTAGCTTCCGATCACCATGACCGGGGCGGGGTACATGAGTGTCTTCGGGCCAAGAGATTTTTTCATCGCAACCTCCTGTCGTTCTTTTTTCCAAGTATAGCAGCGACGGAGCGTTTGTACAAAAGAGGTCTTTATGTCATAATAAAAATTGTTCCCGATTGCGTAAGGCAGCAGGAATAACGACTACCTGAGGTGTTTCTGTGAAAAAAAAGCTGACGTTGGCGCTCTGTCTTGCGATTGTCCTTTTCCTGTCGTCCTGCGCAGTCAGACAGACGACGATGGCCGAGCCGCCTTCACCGCCGCTCGTGCAGTCGCATTCTTACCTTGCCGATTATTATTTCATGCTCGGATACAACGCCTATATCGCGCACAAGTGGAAGGACGCAGTCGACTACTACAGGAAGGCCATTGAGTACGACCCGTCGTCACCGTACCTGAAGACCCAGACAGGGTTCATACTTTCGCGGACCGGAGACCTTTCCGGCGCCCGTACGATTGTCGGAGAGGTGCTGAAGGAAAGGCCCGATTATGTACCAGCCCTGTCGATTATGGCCGATATCTCTGTGGCCGAAAAGAAAATGGACGAGGCAGTCTCCGCCTACCAGAAGATACTGACGATCGAGCCGGACAACCATGAGGCCACGTTGGCTCTCGGCAGACTGTACTATGTCACCGGCAAGGCCGAGGAGGCGATAAAGCTGCTGAAGGCCCTCATAGAGAAAGACCCCGACGAGGTGACCGCCCTCGACTACCTTAGTTCGATTTATATCGACAGGAAGGACTACGACAAGGCCGAGGAATATCTGAAGGAGATCCTTGAAGTCAACCCCGACGCCGACACCGTTTATTTCAAACTGGGAATCCTCGACGAGCTGAGGGGAAGGCTTGACAGCGCAGCCGAAAATTACAAGGCGGCACTCCGGATAAACCCCGATAACAGCCAGGCCCGGGAGAGGCTCGCACAGGTGTACGTAAAGCAGAAGTCGATCGGAAAGGCGATCGAGGAAATGCAGAAGCTTGGCACCGAGGAACCGGGGAATGTCGACGTGCAGATGAAGATCGGGATCCTCTACTTCGAAGATCAGCAGTACGAGAAGGCGCTGGAGGAGTTTCAGTCCGTACTGAAGGCAAAACCGGACAATACGGCGGTCAGGTATTATGTGGCGCTTGTCCTTGAAGAGCTCGAAAGATACGATGAGGCCGCCGGCGAACTGAAAAAGATCATCGATAAGGAGCCAAAAAACATCAACGCATTTCTGCATCTCGCCTATGTGTATTCGAGGATGAACAGAAGCGACGACGCCATAAAGACATATCAGGAGATACTGGGGTTCGAAAAGGAGAAACCCGAAGTGTATCTCTATCTTGCCGGTGCGTACATGGACCGGAAGGACTACGGAAAGGCGGAGTCGGTGTTGAACGAGGCCGCAGGGCTGTTCCCCGCAAACGACGATATTCAGTTCAACCTCGCGGTGCTTCTCGACAAGATGGGCAGGTTCGATGACATGGTGGCGCATCTGAAAAAAGCGATTGAGCTCAACCCGAAAAATGCCGATGCCATGAATTACCTCGGCTATACCTATGCGGAAAAGGGGATGCGTCTCGACGAGGCGGAGGACCTTGTCAAACACGCCCTTGAACTGAAGCCCGACAACGGCTATATGCTCGACAGTCTTGCCTGGGTCTATTTCAAGCAGGGGAAATACGACAGGGCTCTCGACGCGATACTCAAGGCCGTAGATGGCACTCAAGGCGACCCTGTTGTGCTTGAGCACGCCGGCGATATATACAAGGCGCTCGATAAACCCCAAGATGCGATTGCCTGCTGGGAGAAGTCGCTTGCGTCCCTGGAAAAAGCCGGGAAGGAACAGCAGACTGAGGAAGGGCTGAAGGACCGGGTGGAGAAAAAGATCCGTGATCTGAAGTCCCGGATCAAGAGCCAATGAAGGCTCAAACAGCCATTTTTTCGGCATGAGATTCTCCCTGCAGGCACCCGCCAAGATCAACTGGTTCCTTTCCGTACTCGGCAGAAGGAGCGACGGGTATCATGACATCGTAAGCCCGATGCAGTGCGTAAGCCTCTTCGATGTCCTTGATTTCGAGGAGAGCGACCGCATCGAACTCGAATCCGGGATGGACATCCCTCCGAAGGACAATCTCGTGTACCGGGCGGCGGTACTGTTAAGGGACCGTGTCTCTCACAAAGGGGGCGCAAGAATCACGCTGAGGAAGGAGATTCCTGCCGCCGCGGGTCTCGGCGGGGGAAGCAGTGACGCCGCCTTTACCCTTATAGGCCTCAACAGACTCTGGGGGCTGCGGCTTACGAAGGAGGAGCTTATGGGGGTTGCCGCCTCGGTGGGTTCGGACGTCCCCTTCTTCATCAATGGTCCGTTTTCCCTCATCGAGAGGCGGGGCGAAAAGGTGACTGCTCTTTCTCCGGGGAGTTCGGTTTCGCTGCTCCTTGTGAACCCCGGAGTGCCTGTTTCCACTGCCTGGGCCTATGGTGCCTTCAGGCCGGAGTTGACAAAAAATGAGGTTGATATTAAACTGTTCTGTCAAGCTCTTGCCGGGAAGGACTTCCCTTCCCTGGCGCGGATGATTTTTAATGATCTCGAGAGGCCTGTGATCGGGAGGTACCCGGCAGTGGCAGAGATCAAGAAAATGCTCGTTGCAAACGGCGCAGTTGTTTCGTGCATGAGCGGCAGCGGCCCCACTGTTTTCGGGGTATTCCGGTCCGAGGTGCAGGCCCTCGATGCAGCGGAGAAGATGGGAAGGCACTGGCGCAGGGTCGTGCGGACGCTGTGCCGGTATGACGAATGGGAAGAAGAAAAGGGATGACGTTCGGTCCGGCTTTTCGGCTTCGGGCAATTGCGTTTGGGGCGTCGACAAACGGCAAGTCAGGAGATTTTGGATCTCCCATGTGGAGGTTCGAATCCTCCCGCCCCAGCCAGTTTGCAGACAGAAAGCAGCAAAGTGAGGAGAAACAGATGAAGAAGTGTCTCTCATCGTGCCGTCTCCTGAAAACTACGGAGGTTCAATGCCGCAAGGTCTGAAAATTCTTACGGGCACGGCCCACCAGGCACTGGCACAGGAGGTGTCGGAATGCCTCGGCGTGCGTCTTGCCGACACCGCTGTGTCACGCTTCAGCGACGGCGAGATACAGGTCCGGCTGAACGAAAACGTGAGGGGCTCGGATGTCTTCGTGATACAGCCGACCTGCACTCCCGTGAACGATAACATCATGGAGCTGCTTCTTATCGTGGATGCCCTGAAGAGGGCCTCGGCCGGCAGGATCACCGCGGTCATTCCCTATTACGGCTATGCGCGCCAGGACAGGAAGGTCCAGCCGAGGGTCCCGATATCTGCAAAGATGGTGGCTGACCTCGTTACCGCCGCCGGGACGAGCAGGGTGCTTACCGTTGATCTGCACGCAGGCCAGATACAAGGCTTTTTCAATATCCCCGTCGATAATCTCTATGCCGCTCCTGTCCTGCTCGAATACATAAGGAATAAGTACGACCTCAACAACCTCGTTATCGTTTCGCCTGACGCAGGCGGCGTGGAGAGGGCCCGCGCTTTCGCAAAACATCTGAAAAGCTCCATCGCGATCGTGGATAAACGGCGCGAGCGTGCAAATGAGTGTGAAGTGATGAATGTGATCGGCGATGTGTCAGGCAAGGAGGCGCTGATCCTCGACGATATGGCCGATACTGCCGGCACGATGACTCAGGCTGCCGCTGCACTGAAGGGAAAAGGGGCGCGGAAGGTCAGCGCAGCGTGTACGCACGCGGTGCTCTCGGGGGTGGCGGTCGACAGGATCAACGCTTCGGTCATCGAGGAGATGATCGTCACCAATACGATCCCTCTTGACAGCAAGAAGGAGAAGTGCGGGAAACTGACGGTCCTCAGCATCGGATCCCTTTTGGGACAGGCGATAAAGAGGATAAACGAGGAATCATCGATAAGTTCACTATTCGTATAGAAGTCTACGACCCCCATAGAGAGGAGGAAACATGGAAAGGGTTAGCATAGCTGCACAGAAGAGGGAATCACACGGGAAGGGAGTTGCGCGCTCTCTCAGGAGAGAAGGCATGGTCCCGGCTGTTCTCTATAGAGAAGGGAGGGCTCAGTCTATCTCGCTCTCCAGAAAGGAACTCGCCAAACTGATCAACTCCGCGGCAGGGGAGCAGGTGATTGTCGACCTGCAGTTCACTGACGGAGAAAAGAAGCTTGCCTTGCTGAAAGATGTCCAGGTGGACCCCATAAGAGGGGAGTTGCTCCATTCGGACTTCTTTGAGGTGTCCCTGACTGAGAAGGTGAGGGTTTCCCTCCATGTCACGACTGTCGGCGAACCGATAGGCGTCAAGAGGGACGGCGGAATTCTCCAGCATACGCTGAGGGAAGTCGAAGTGGAATGCCTTCCTGACAAGATCCCCGGCAAGGTCGAAATCGACATATCGGGCCTCGAAGTGGGACAGTCGGTACACATCAGAGACCTGACCTTCGAGGAAGGGATAAAGGTCCTTACGGACGGAGCAGACGTGATCGTCACCGTCATCTCGCCGGTAGTTGAAGAGGTCGCTCCTGCAGCAGCAGAAGCCGCCGCCGGTGCAGAGGCAGCTGAACCCGAGGTGGCGAAGAAGGGCAAGAAGGAAGAAGAGGGAGCAGAAAAGAAGGAGAAATAATCGTTGTGGCTCATTGTCGGGCTCGGTAATCCCGGCGGCAAATATGCGAAGACGAGGCACAACGTCGGATTTCAGGTCCTCGATGAACTGGCTGACAGGATGCGGCTTGAATGGAAGGACCGCATTGAATATAGAATGTGCAGAGGCTCCATCGGGGATGAGAGGGTCGTTCTCCTTGAACCGCAGACGTTCATGAACAGAAGCGGCTCAGCAGTAAGGCCCGTTGCCGAGAAGTTCTCCGTAGAGCCGGAAAACACCATCGTTGTCCATGACGACCTTGATATGGAGGCCGGAAGGCTGAAGATCCGGAAGAGCGGGTCGTCGGGAGGACACAGAGGGGTGGAGTCGGTGATACAGTGCATCGGGTCGAAGGCCTTCATCAGGGTGAAGGTCGGCATCGGCCGGGATCAGTCCGTTCCTCCGGACCGATATGTCCTGATGAAATTCGGGCGTGATGAAATGCCGGTTATCGGCGATGCGATACGGAGAGCGGCAGATTCGATAGAAACGATCATCGCAGAGGGAGTAGACAAAGCGATGAACAGGCATAACTAGTGAGCATTTTTTGACGGCAGACTTGACAATATGAGCACCATGGATTAAATTAATCAACCATGAAATACTTTATTGCAGCCAACTGGAAGATGCACAAGACGATCGGGGAAACGAGAGAGTTCCTCTCGGTGTTTCTGCCGATGGTGAAGGACACCGCCGGAGTCGATATTGTGGTCGCACCTCCTTTTACCGCCCTGTCTGCTGCCTCGGAGGCTATTGGATCGAGTAATGTCCAGCTCGCAGCGCAGGATGTCTTCTGGGAAGAGAAGGGCGCCTACACGGGTGAAGTGGCCCCGGGCATGCTTGTCGACGTCGGTTGCAGGTATGTCATCGTAGGTCATTCCGAAAGGAGACAGTATTTCTCCGACGACGACGTTGCGGTCAACAGAAAGATAAAGGCTGCCAGGAAGGCGGGCCTCGGTGTCATCTTCTGTGTGGGCGAGTCCCTCGATGAGCGTGAGTCGGGAAAGACCTTCGATGTCATAAAAAGAGAAGTAGAGGCTGGGCTTGCGGAAACGGGGCCGGAGAATCTCGTTGTTGCCTATGAACCCATATGGGCGATCGGCACCGGAAAGACTGCGACGACGGAGCAGGCACAGGAAGTCCATGCGTTCATCAGAAAGATCCTTGCCAACCTTTATGGAAGTACGGCCGGGGAGATCCGCATCCTCTACGGCGGAAGCGTGACTCCTGATAACGTCGATGCCCTCATGGCCTGCGCGGACGTAAACGGGGCGCTTGTCGGCGGGGCAGGTCTCAAACCCGACAGCTTCGCAAGGATAGTAAATTTCAAGAAGGAGAAATGATGTTTACATTCATCTTGATCATTCATGTTATCGTATGCCTGTTTCTCATATTTATCGTTCTGGTGCAGGGAGGCAAAGGGGCGGAACTGGGCGCTGCCTTCGGAGGTTCCAGCCAGACCCTTTTCGGCGCTCGTGGCGCTGCGACCCTCTTTGGCAAGCTTACTACCATTGCGGCAGTCGTCTTCATGCTGACCTCTTTCAGTCTGGCGATCATCGCCTCAAACAGGACATCGGTTGTCAGCAGGGTCCCGATGGCAACAGGGCAGCCGAAAACGATGCCGCGCGTTCCAGGTCCGATATCCGGTCCTGTACAGGGCGCCCCGTCACAGCAGCCTCAGCAGCCTGCACCTGCTGCTCCGACACCGTCCAAATAGACATGACTGATGCTTGCCGGAGAGGTGATGCCCGCCCTCCGGATGTCCGTTGCCGGTTGCCTCATACTATTGCTGCGGACTCAGTGGTAATGACCGTTACGCCCGGGGGATAACCTTACGGCCCGTCATACCTTTCCTCTGAAGGCTCAATGGCGCTGAATGTCTTCATGGCCGTTGCTGCCAATCCATTCACCCTATATTTCGATTCTGCCCTGTCCGTTGCTGCCGAGCCGTATCTTGTCCGGTCTTTTTGGGGATCTGCGGTCATGCAGATCGTCTCTTCTGGGAAAAATTACTTGACAAGAATCATTACAACATGATAATTAAATAAAGAGGAGGAAGTATGGAAAAATATAAACACCTGGGGCTCAAACTGACGCCTCAGAGGCTTGCCATTCTTGGCTACCTCGAAGGCAATACGCAGCATCCTTCAGCAGACGAAATATATACCGCTATTTCAAAAAGATTCCCGACCATGTCCTTTGCGACGGTTTATAACACGCTTGACGCGCTCCGCGACAAAGGGGGGGTCCGGGAGCTGACGATTGATCCGGGAAAGAAACGTTTCGACCCCGACACAAGTCCTCACCATCACCTGATATGCATAAAGTGCAGGCACATAGTAGATATCTTTACCGAGTATAAGCTTCCGCTGTCCGACAGGGAGAGGCACGGGTTCGAAATCGTGGGCGACCATATCGAGTTTTATGGCGTCTGTCCGAAGTGCAGGGAAGCGGGATGGGTGCCGGAGGAAACGTCGGCCGATCCGACGAAACACGGCAAGAGGAGGAAGAAATGAAAGAAAGTGCAAACAGCGTGCGATGCCCGGCTGTGCCCGAATTCATAACCTGTCCGGCCTGCGGGCTCGAGATGGACCTCTGGTTTGACGAAGAAGAGACAAGATGCTTTTTCTGCGGGTACCGGTTCTTCAGGAGGGAAGCGACCGTCCATTGATGACGGCGCCTGTTTCTGGCGCCCCCTCCCGTGTTTCAGAAGCGGCTTTCGCGGGGTGCCGTCACGCATTGCGGACCTATGCAGGTGCGGACAGGCATGGTAAGATGGATCAAAAAAGGAGGAGTGGTCATGGGCGAGGAATGTTGCGGCATAAGAGTCGGCGAGACTGTGCCTGATTTCAGGATTGAGACCTTTGAGCCGGAGAAAGGCGATTTCGGAGAGGTGAGCCTTGAAGGCCTGAAGGGCCGGAAGAAATGGACCGTTCTTTTCTTCTATCCTGCGGACTTCACCTTTGTCTGAGCCACTGAGTTTGCTGCTCTGGCAGAGCAGCATGACAATTTCAGGGAAGAGGACGCGGAAATCATCACGGTGAGCACGGACACGAAATTCGTGCACCTTGCATGGCAAAGAGACGAAAAACTCCTTGAGAAGGTGAAATACACGATGGGTTCCGACCCGACGGGAAACCTTTCCCGGATGTTCGGCGTCTATGACGGTGCAACAGGCCTTGCGCTGAGAGGCGCGTTTATCATCAATCCCGACGGGAAGCTTTTGAACGCCGAGATAAATTACTATAACCTCGGGCGCAATATCGAAGAACTACTGAGGAAGGTCAGGGCGAACAAATACCTCGGCGAACATGGCGATGAGGCGTGCCCTGTCAACTGGAAACACGAAGGCGACAAGACTCTGAAGCCGTCGGCCGGAATGGTCGGGAAAGTCTATGAGGCTTTGAAATAGCTCTAACGTTGCATATGTCCGGCGGCCGTGCCCCGGATTATGGACCTTTTTCATCGCGTTCGCCTCTCTTTTAAAGATTTATTATGCAATTGCAGCGGTAATGTTCCCAGAAAGGGGCATGCTCCTTGTATGCCCCTCTCCCTCTTTTTTATTTAACTCTACTGTTGTGTTAATATAATTCAAAAAAATATCAGGAGAGGACACTAATGCTTTCTGAGAGGGCAAGAATAATAAAACCGTCGCCTACTCTCGCCATCGATTCCAAGGCGAAATCCATGAAGGCCTCCGGGGTCGACGTAATCAGTTTCGGCGTAGGCGAGCCGGACTTCGATACGCCTGAAAATATAAAAGAGGCCGCTCAAAGGGCGATGAGGGAAGGGTTCACCAAGTATACCGCCGTAGGCGGGATCGATCCGCTCAAGGACGCCATCATCGCGAAACTCGGCGAGGACAACGGGCTTTCTTACAAACGGGAGGAGATCATCGTCTCCTGCGGCGCCAAACACAGTCTCTACAACATAGCCCAGGCCCTTTACGGACCGGGGGATGAAGTTCTCATCCCATCTCCCTACTGGGTATCCTATCCCGACCAGGTGATCCTGAACGATGCTGTCCCGGTCTTCGTGAAGACCTACGAATCCGACTCCTTCACGGTCACGCCCGAGGCCCTTGCGGAGCAGATCACCCCGAAGACGAAGGCCCTTATACTGAACTCGCCTTCGAACCCGACCGGCATGATCTACGACCGGAAGGCCCTCGAAAAAATAGGTGAACTCGCCCTGAGACACAACTTCTATATCGTTTCGGACGAGATTTACGAAAAACTGGTTTATGACGGCTCGGAGCACGTCAGCGTCGCATCAGTCGACAAAGAGGTGAAGCAGCGGACGATTGTTGTAAACGGTCTTTCGAAGTCTCATGCGATGACCGGATGGAGGATCGGTTACGCTGCCGGTCCCGCCGAGATAGTGAAGGCGATGACGAACATCCAGAGCCAGTCGACATCTAACCCGAATTCGATTACGCAGAAGGCCGCTGTAGAGGCGCTCACCGGGCCCCAGGACTTCGTCGGAAGGATGCGGGGCGAGTTCGACGCGCGGAGGCGGTACCTTGTCGATGAGCTCAACAGGATCGACGGGATAAGCTGCATGATGCCTGCGGGCGCGTTCTACGCATTCCCGAATACTTCGAAACTCTACGGCAGGAGGTTCAACGGCAGGGAGATCGCCTCTTCTGCGGACCTCGCGCTGTATCTTCTCGAAGAGGCGAAGGTGGCCCTCGTCCCGGGCTCGGCCTTCGGCGACGACGCATTCATAAGGCTCTCCTATGCGACATCCCTCGAGGACATCAAGCGGGGTGTCGAAAGGATACGCGAGGCCCTCGGAAGGCTGAGATAACAAAGACGTGCCGGAGTCTTTCCGATCTGGATATGTTTCGATCACGGGCAGGCCTAACGTCGGCAAGTCGACGCTGCTGAATGTTCTCCTTGGGCAGAAGGTCGCGATCGTATCCCCAAGACCCCAGACAACGAGAAACAGGATCCTCGGGATCAGGAATCTCGACAGGGCCCAGATAATCTTCATCGATACCCCCGGCATCCATGAGCCGAGAAATCTGCTTGGACATGCGATGATGCAGTCGGTGAAAGAGGTGATGGAAGAGATCGATCTCGTGCTCCTTGTCACCTCGGCAGACAGCCGCCTGAGGCAGGATGAACCGATTATCGGACATCTTGAGAAGATCGAAAAACCCGTATTCCTTGTTATCAACAAGGTGGACCTTGTAAGACCTCCTGATCTCCTGCCGTTGATCGATGCGTACCGGAAACTGTTCCCCTTCAGAGAGATCATGCCGGTTTCGGCGCTTAAAGGAAAAGGGGTCGATCTCCTGCTCGGAAAAATACTCTCATACATTCCCGAAGGTCCGAAGTATTATCCTGACGAGGTGGTTACCGACCAGGTGGAGCGGTTTATGGCGGCCGAGATCATCAGGGAGAAGATCATGGGAAAGACGACTGAAGAAGTGCCGTACGCGGTTGCTGTCGAGGTCCTGACCTGGGACGAGAGAGAGGACGGTTTGGTATCGATCGGCGCCAACATTTATGTTGAAAGAGAAGGGCAAAAAGGTATAATAATAGGGGATAAAGGGAAGATACTGAAGGCGATAGGGACGCTTGCCCGGAGGGACATCGAACGGCTTTTAGGCACAAGGGTTTTCCTTCAGTTGTGGGTAAAAGTGAAAAAGGGATGGCGCGACGACAAGAAGGTCCTGAATGAATTGGGGTACTGACATATGCTGGTAGAGATGAAGGTCGAAGGCCTCCTTTTCGATCCGAGAAGCAACATGTATATCCTCCTCCTGAAGGAAATGGACGGCGCGGGGACGCTTCCGATATGGATCGGAAAGCCGGAGGCCGATTCCATCGCCCTTGCCCTCGGGAAGGTCGCAACGCCGAGGCCTCTTACGCACGACCTCGTCAAGAACGTCACGGACGGACTGAAAGTGAAGATCACACGGATCGTGGTTACCGAGATCATCGACAACACGTATTACGCCCTTATCCATCTCAACGACGGCAAGAAGGAGACGCTTATCGATTCGAGGCCGAGTGACGCCGTGGCGGTCGCACTCAGGGCGAGTGCTCCGATATTCGTCGAGGAGGGGATCCTGGGGACAAGGACTGCCGATGAGCTCGACGAGTGGCTGAAGAACCTCAAGCCCGAAGACTTCGGCAATATCATGTAGATGCTCCAAAGGACGGAAGGTATCGTCTTAAGGACAGCGCCCTTCGGCGAGGCCGACCTGATCGTAACCTACCTGACAAGCGACCGGGGAATCGTCAAGGCCTTTGCGAAGAGTCCGCGCAAGGTGAAAAGCAGGTTCGGCAGCAGTCTTGAACCGCTCACACAGGCGAAGATATCCTTCTGGGGGAAGGAAGACGCCGCTCTGCCGAGGCTTACCCAGGCAGACATCCTCCATCCCTTCGATTCCATCCGCGGTACATTGAAAAGTTTTCTCAAGACGTCGGAGCTGCTGGAGCTGACACTCAACTTTCTGCCGGAAAGGGACGCCTGCGGAAAGGCCTATCCGCTTCTCATAAACACGCTGCATGAGATGGAGCGTGGAACCGATGCGGGGCTCCTCATGGTTTATTACAAGCTGAGGTTTCTTGACATCGCCGGATACCTTCCGGGCCTGAGCGGCTGCGGCAGATGCGGGGGAAAAGGTGATGCCTTTTTTCTCTCGCAGGGCACCGTTCTTTGCGAGCGCTGTTCAAAGGGGCACGAACTTTCTTTCCGGCTGTCTCCGGGGGCGATCGGTCTTGCGGCGGGTCTTCTCGGGTGGAGTCTCCCAAAGCTTCACCGCATCAAGCCGCAGGAGACGCTCCTGTCGGAACTCACGAAGGTGCTGGACGAACATGCGAAATATATCATGCAGAAGAATTTCAGGAGCCAGGCGTTCAGGGTATCCTGAGGCGCTTTGTCATGCCGCGGCTCTTCCGGGATTGCAACTTCTTCCGGCTCCGCGGTATAGTAGAAAAATGATGAGTTCGAAGAGCGAAATCAGAACTACGGAGGAAACAAGATGAAAAAATACGCCGTACTGGTGGCAGTTCTTGCGATGACCTTTACGTTGTTTGCTGCGCGCATTGCCAGCGCCGGCGGCATCGCGAAGATAGAAGATTCGATCGATGTCCTGAAGGCCATAGAGTCGATACCGGAAAAAGGGATACCGCCCGCACTCCTCGAAAATGCCAACGGGATCGCCATCATTCCCAATGTCATCAAGGCTGGATTCATTGTCGGCGGCAGATACGGCACGGGGATACTGCTTGTCAGAAACGACAATGGAGCGTGGAGCGACCCATCGTTCATCTCGATAACGGGCGGAAGCATAGGCTGGCAGATCGGCGTGCAGGCGATCGATATCATCCTCGTCTTCAAAAGCAGCAGGAGCATCGAACACATCATGACCGGAAAGTTTACCCTCGGGGCTGACGCCAGCATCGCCGCCGGTCCGGTAGGGAGAGAGGCCTCTGCTGCAACGGATGTACAGCTTAAATCGGAAATCTACTCCTATTCAAGAAGCAGGGGGTTGTTTGCGGGGATTTCAATCGCAGGCGCTGCGCTTTCGGTGGACAACGATGCGGACGAAAACTTTTACGGGATAAAGGACATCACCGCCCGCGATATCTTCAGAGGAAAGGACCTGAAGGTCCCGGAAGCCGTTGAGACATTGAAACAGCTGCTTGCGTCGTATTCCTCAAACAATCCGTCAGGGAGTCCATCAGCGAAGAATCAATAAAAAAAGCCCTGCCGACAAGGCAGGGCTTTTTTTATTTCATGGGAAGCGGCTCTAGGCCTCCCTCAGTTTTTCTTCTTCCTCCTGGAGGGTCTTGCATTCTATGCACATCGTCGTCACCGGCCGTGCATCGAGTCTCTTGATGTCGATCTCGTTTCCGCAGTCGTCACAGATGCCGAAAGTGCCGTTGTCGATCCGTTCGATTGCCTCGTCGATCTTTTTCAGAAGACGCTGCTCGCGCCCCCTCAGCCGCAGCATGAAGTTCCTGTCCGTTTCTGCGGTTGCCTGATCTCCCAGGTCAGGGAATATCGTCTGTCCCGGAAGCTCGTTCAGGGCAGACTCGGCTCCGCTCAGAAGAGCCTCCCTCTGACGCAGGAGTTTCGTCTTGATCTTCTGTATCATTTCGTCTCTCTGGGAGAGATCTTTCTGCTTTTTGTTCGCTTTCACATTTACCTCTGCAACGGATGATTTCTGTGTTGACTTGACTGATGCGCCCTCCGCTTTTTGTTTCTGCACAGACCCTGTTTCCTTTTTTGCGGAAGGAGCTTTCTTCCCCGTCGCCTTCTTGCGGATCGTCGATTTCACGTTTTTCACCATGTGTGCATTTTCCTTATGCAGAGTACCCTGCGCATGTTTTTTAGATTATCAGACTATTCACCCGAAGTCAAGAAAATGGCCGGATTTCAAGCCCGGCGACCCGCCAGGAGGCATGTCTTTCGTCGCTTGCCAGAGCGCCCGAAAAATGGGATGATTTTAAAGGGAGATTGCGGGAAGGAGATGGCAGGGAAGTGACAGTCTCCCTGCACAAGCTCTGCTGCGAAAAGAGGCACGGCATTTCGTGAAAGGGGAGGGAGGCTGCGCCTCAAAAAAGGAGATGACGATGTATTGGAACTTTGGTTGGGGCTGGGGGATGGGAATAGGGTGTGTCGCAACGTTCCTCCTGTGGATACTCGTCATCCTCGGCATAGTCTTCCTTGTGAGGGCTATGCTGCGCTCTGAGCGGAAGCGGACAGCTGAAGATACCGCCCTCGATATCCTCAAGAAAAGGTATGCCAGAGGGGAGATCGGCAAAGAGGAATTCGAGGAAAAGAAAAAGGACATACAGTAGGTCACTTCCCGTTTCAGAAAAACAGCCGGGGGCAGTCCGACTTGCCTTAAGCTACTCGTGCTGCTTCAGCACCTCCCTGTTATACGCGTCGAAGACGTCCTTGCGCTTTATCATTGCAACGACCTTCCTTGGGTTGTCCTCCGCCACCACCGGGATCTCTTCAATGTCCTTGCGCGAGAAGGCGTTGATCGCCGTGTTGAGATCGTCTGCCGGCTTTAGCACAATCACCTTTTCTGTTGCTATCTCGCCGGCCCTGACCACATTTTTTACCCGTTCTTCGAAAAGCACGGGCCTTACATCCTGACCGGAGACGATCCCGACCATGCCGCCGGAATCGTCCGTTACGGGGATATAAAATCTGTCGCTTCTGATCATGATGTCTATGAGGTCTTTGAGGAGGGTATCCCTCGGCGCGACGACGAAATTGGTGTCCATCACCTCTCCCACCCTTATCCTGCCCATCACGGAAACCTCCCTGCCGGCGTGTATCCTTATGCCTCTCTTTGTCAGCTCAACGGTGTCTATCGAATCAGGATACACTCTTTTGGCGACCAGGGTGCCGATGATGGCAGAAAACATCAGGGGGATTATGATCTGGTAATTCCCTGTCATCTCAAAGAGGAGGAATATCCCGGTCAAGGGGGCGTGGGTAGCGGCAGCGAGGAATGCGCCTATGCCGACGGTGGCATAGGCCTCAGGCGAGGCCGTCCAGGCGGGAAAGAGATAGTGCATGCAGAACCCGAAGCTCCCTCCGGCCATCGCGCCGATGAAGAGGGCAGGCGCAAAGATGCCTCCGGCCCCACCTGATCCGATCGTAACCGAGGTCGCAAGAATCTTGAAAAAGACAAGGAGCACGATTGTGGGTAGCAGGATCTTTCCCGCCAACGCGCCGTCGATTATGTCATAGCCGTTGCCCATGATCTGCGGCAGGAAAATACCTATGGCCCCTACGATGAACGCGCCGACAATGGGCTTCGCCTGCGGATGAAGGCTGAAGATTTCGAATTCAGCCTTTATCCGGTGAAATACCCTGATATAGATCACTGCGACGATCCCGATGATCGCACCGAAGAGAATATAAAACGGTATCTCAAGCGGGCTCCTGAGATTGTATTGGGGGACAGGAAAGGCCGGGTTTGCCCCGTAAAACCCCCTCGAAATTACCGTTGCTATTCCGGAAGATATGACGATTGCCGAGAATGAGGAGAGTTCGTAGTTGCCAAGAAGCACGATCTCGACAGCGAACATTATTCCGGCAATCGGCGCGTTGAAGGTCGCGGCTATCCCCCCTGCTGCCCCCGCAGCGATCAGGAGTTTCATCCTGTTTTCCGAGGCCCTCGATATCTGTCCGACAACGGAGCCGACAGCGCCGCCTATGATGGCGATCGGTCCCTCGACGCCCGCCGAGCCCCCGGAGCCGATCGTCAGGGCAGGCGCGAGCGTTTTTAAAAGAATGTTTCTTGCCTTTATCACGCCGCCCCTTATATTGACGATTTCCAGGAATTTCGGGAAGCCGTAGCCGTTTACTTCGCCCGGAAACATAAGCGACAGAGGGATCAGCAGGGCCGCGCCTGCCATCGGAAGAAGAGGCAGGAATGCCCTGTACATGCCGCCTTCATAGATATGGAAGAGGCGCCACCCGCCCATAAAAATCAGACTGTGGGCGAGTTCCATCGTCGTTCGGAACATAACGTTGGCAGCGCCTGCGAGAATGCCGACCACGAAGGCCATGATGATGAGCGTGGTTTGCTCTCCGAGTCGCGGGATCCTGGAAAAGACTTTCAGGAACCTTTCTATCATCTTTGGGATATCAATCTTCATTGTTTGAGCTGTCCTTGCAGCTTCCTATAAAGGCAGACTGAAATGTCACAAAGTATATCATACACCATCCGGTGCGAGCCCACGACTGCCGGCGAGGAAAATTTGCTTCCACGTGCGCTCAGAAGTGCTCCTGAAATTGTGTCGCGCAATCCGGCGACCCGCCATCAATCTTGAGCGACGCTCGCTAATTATACAAATATGGTCCGGAGTTTTCCCAAAAAAAGCTTAAACACAGAGCCTTATTCTGCTAAGTTAAGAATGAAAGCATCTTTCGCCCAGGAATGAGCCAAATTGTCATGGATACAAAAGCCAGTCGCTACCTCAAGCTGGTCGGACCGATAAAGTTTGCACTTATTTCGGCACTGCTTGGTGTTCTTACAGGCATCGGCGCTGTTGTGTTTCGTGGCCTGATCGCCATTGTTCACAACATGGTCTTTCTGGGGAAGTTCTCTTATGTTTATGATGCAACCCTGCACACGCCGGAGAGCCCCTGGGGGCCTTTTGTCATACTGGGGCCGGTGATCGGCGGTGCCGTAGTTGTATTCCTGGTCCAAAAATTCGCTCCGGAAGCCAAGGGCCACGGCGTCCCGGAGGTAATAGATGCCATCTACTATTATAGAGGAGTGATCCGGCCCGTTGTTGCCGCCGTCAAAGCGGCCGCCTCATCGATTTCGATTGGAACGGGGGGCTCCGTGGGCAGAGAGGGACCGATTGTTCAGATCGGTTCTTCTTTCGGGTCGACAATGGGACAAATCCTTAATCTGCCGGTATGGCAACGCATCACCCTTATTGCGGCGGGGACAGGCGGAGGCATTGCTGCCACTTTTAATACTCCCATAGGAGGTATGATCTTTGCGTTCGAGCTCATGATGCACGAATTCAGTGTCAGAACGCTTATCCCGCTTGCCATCACAACGGTGATAGCTACCTATATCGGACAGATATTCTTCGGAACGCACCCCGCATTTGTGATACCCGCCTTTGAAACTCCCTATTTCCATATAGAAAATCCGGTCGTGCTCCTGGCCTATGGAGGGCTTGGCGTGATTCTTGGCGTTGCATCGGCAGTGTTCATAAAATCGATTTACGCCTTCGAGGATTTCTTCGATAAAAAAGTGAGCAGGGTTTACTATGTCCGCCATCTCACCGGCATGTTTATCGTGGGGCTGATGTTTTACGTCCTTATGAAAACGCAGGGTCATTATTTCACGGAAGGTGTGGGTTATGCCACCATACAGGATATTCTGACGGGCTCTCTCACCGGGGGCGCTTTTCTTTTCACGCTGTTTTGTCTCAAGCTGGTTGCGACATCCACCACCCTCGGGTCGGGTGCTTCGGGCGGCATATTCTCACCTGCGCTCTTCCTGGGGGCAACTCTGGGAGGCGCATATGGTTTCTTACTGCACACCTTTTTCCCGATGCTTGATATTGATTCCGCAGCATTTGCGGTTGCCGGAATGGCGGGGATGGCCGGAGGAGTGACAGGGGCGGCTATTGCCGCGATAGTGATGATTTTCGAGATGACCCTTAATTACAATGTCATGCTGCCTATGGTTATAACCGTTACGATCAGTTATGGCGTGAGAAAGCTTCTTTCACGGGAGAGTATTTATACGATGAAGCTCGCGCGGAGGAAGCATTTTGTGGTCGAGGTCCTGCAGCGGGACCTTCAGGAGATCAAGACGGCGGGCGAGATAATGGAGACGAACCTGACTTCGGTGGATGCAGATATGACAATAGAAGCTTTCCTGGAAGAATTGCCGAAGCTGCCGTTTGCAAACCATTACCTTGTCGTATCCGGCACCGCTGTTATCGGCATTATCGGAAGATGTGAGGCATTTGAAAAAGCGGCGCGGGATAAAAAGACCAAGGTAGCCGATATGGCGGAAAGAAATTATGCTGCCGTCACGGAAGATCTCATTTTTTCGGATATTATGGCGAGGCTGCATAAGAGACGGGCCTCCATTGCGCTTGTTTTGGCGAAAGAAGGAGACAATTCAGCCGGGAATGTAAAGGGAATCATCACGCCGGAACAGATCGGCAAGGCCAGAATCGCATTGATCGAATTACTTTCGGACTGAGGCAGAAATCATCTTCTTATTATAAGTGGTTTTAGAAATCACGGCCGGCTGAAGCCGTTCGAATGCATCCCCGCCTAAAGTTGGTCACGCGGTTTCGGGCCTACTGAAAAGTTGCAGGCGGTCCCACTACGAGCGATAATTGGACAGAAAACAAGGCCCGGGAAAAGGGTATTGCAGATGACTTTTTTTCTCTCCAGCTAAGAACCAGGGAGAATCACGATGGCAAAAAACACCGATGATTATGCAAAACTTACGATTGGGGACACGATAAGGGAACTCGAGACCAACGCTGCGAAAGGGTTGACCCCGGGCGAGGCTGAGAGGCGTCTCGCCGAATACGGGTATAACGAGATCCCCGAGAAGGAAGAGTCTCTGCTGCATCGCATCTTCAGGAGGTTCTGGGGCCCCATTCCGTGGATGATAGAGGTCGCGGCATTCCTGTCCGCAGTGGTCCGGCGGTGGGAGGATTTTTTTATTATAATGGTCCTTCTGTTTACCAACGCCTTCATCGACCTCTGGCAGGAATCTAAGGCCCTCAGCGCCCTGAAGGTCTTAAAGGAAAAATTGGCCAAGAAGGCGCTTGTGCTTCGGGATGCGATCTTCCAAACGATAGACGCGAAAGACCTGGTACCCGGTGACATCATAAAGATCAAGATAGGCGATGTTGTTCCGGCGGACCTGAAACTCGTAGATGGTGAATATATCCAGGCTGACCAGTCGGCGCTGACAGGGGAATCTCTGCCGGTCAACAAGAGTCGGGGAGACATCGCGTATTCCAACTCCATCGTTAAGCAGGGCGAGATGCTGGCGGTGGTGATCAATACGGCGCTCAATACATTTTTCGGCAAGACCGTGGCTCTCGTGGCAAAGGCCGAAAGAGAGGAACGGAGTCATTTTCAGAGGGCGGTCATTGCAATCGGAAATTACCTGATCCTCATTACAGTGTTTCTTGCAACCCTCATCCTCATCTCCGCAATGTTCCGGCAGGAAAACATGATAGAGATACTGAGGTTCACCCTCGTGCTGACGGTGGCTGCAATCCCGGTTGCTCTCCCCGCAGTACTGACAGTCACCATGGCGGTGGGCGCGATCAACCTTGCCAAAAAGCAGGCGATAGTAAGCCGCCTTGTCGCGGTGGAGGAGCTGGCGGGGGTGGATGTGCTTTGCTCCGACAAGACCGGAACTCTCACGCAAAACAGGATGACTGTCTCCGATCCTCTCGCCTTTGCAGGCCATACAGTAGGCGACGTGATGCTCTATGCCGCTCTCTCTTCGAAGGAGGAAAACAGGGACCCAATAGAAGAGCCCATCTTCGAGTATCTCAGGACATCCGGAAAGGCGGCCGAACTGAGTCTTTACCATGTGGTACGTTTCATCCCCTTCGATCCTGTCCGCAAGCGGACCGAGGCATCCGTGGCCGAGGCTGACAAAACCTTTGCCGTGACGAAGGGGGCACCGCAGGTGATACTGGACCTCTGTGAAGACGTTGCTGAAAAGCCCGGCATCCTGGAGAAGGTCGAGGAACTGGCCGCAAAGGGCTTCCGCACGCTCGGCGTCGCACTTAAAACGCCGGAAGACGCCTGCTTCAAATTCGTCGGTCTCATCCCTCTTTTCGATCCGCCAAGGGAAGACTCGAAGGCAACAATCGATGAGGCGAGAAGTCTCGGCCTTGACGTCAAGATGGTCACCGGCGACAACACCGCTATCGCGCAGCATATCGGCGACATCCTGGGAATAGGCAGCGATATTCTTGATGCAAACGAGCTGAAGGGGGCGAGCAGCCGGGAACTCGTGATACTCGGCCAGATCATAGCGACCGCGCTCTACAGAAGGCTTTCGCCGGGCGTGACCGAAAATGATGCGGTCCGGTTTTCAAGAGAGATTCTCAAGGAGCTGGAAAAGACATTCGAACACGCGGAGCTTCCGCCGGGACATGTCAAACGCCACGAATCAGAAATCATAGAGTTGATAGAAGACGCCGTCGGCTTTGCCCAGGTGTTTCCGGAGGACAAATACACCATCGTCGATAAACTCCAGAAGGCGGGCCATATTGTGGGGATGACCGGCGACGGGGTGAACGACGCCCCTGCGCTCAAGAAGGCTGACGCTGGCATCGCGGTCTCCGGGGCCACTGACGCTGCGAGGGCCGCAGCGGATGTCGTCCTCATGGCCCCGGGTCTGTCGGTGATCGTGGATGCCATAAAGAGTGCGAGGATCACCTTCGAACGGATGAAGAGTTACAGCATTTACCGGATAGCCGAGACGATCCGGGTGATCCTCTTCATGACCGCCGCTATCATCATATTCAATTTCTATCCTGTTACGGCAATCATGATCATAATACTGGCGTTTCTGAACGATCTTCCCATACTTGCGATTGCCTACGACAGGACAAGGGTTGACGACAAACCGGTCCGGTGGAACATGAGGGAGGTGCTGTTCGTAGCCACGGTCCTCGGTGTCCTCGGTGTCATTTCGAGTTTTGGTATCTTCTATATAGCCGAAAGATACATGCGTCTTCCGGCCGATGTTGTCCGGAGTTTTATCTTTCTGAAGCTGGCCGTCGCCGGGCATCTTACCATTTTCATTACGCGGACCGAAGATCACTTCTGGCGAAAACCCTATCCCTCACCGCTCCTCTTCTGGGCAGCTCTTTCCACAAAAGTGGCAGCCACTCTTTTTGCAGTTTATGGGTTGTTCATCTCTCCTATCGGGTGGCGATACGCCTTTCTGGTCTGGGGATACGCCCTCGCGTGGTTTGTGGCCAATGACTTTTTCAAGCTCTGGACCTACCAGATATTGCGGAAAGAGAAGGTTGTCTGACAGTAGCGTCCGCTCGTGGGCGCTATGCAGGGAGGGAGACGTGCGCGGGGGTGACAATAAGATAAGCAGAGTGCCGAGATCGAAAGAGGATGCCAGAAAGTTTTATGACGGCATAAGCAGATGGTACGATGCGATCGAGGGGCTGTGGACAACGAAATCGAAGGATGCCGGCCTGCGGAAACTTGGGGCCGTGGAAGGCGAACGGGTCCTTGAAATAGGCTTCGGCACTGGTCACGCTCTCACTGCCCTTGCTCGTTCCGTCGGGGAATTGGGGAAGGTATACGGCATAGACATTTCTCCCCGAATGCTCGACATGGCTTTTTCCATGCTTGTGCGCAGCGGATATGAGAAAAGGGTGGAACTGGCTCTCGGCGATGCCGCGCATCTTCCCTACGCCACTGAATTCTTCGATGCGGTCTTCATGAGTTTCGTCCTTGAGCTGTTCGACTCGCCCGAAATACCGAAGGTTCTGTCGGAGTGCAGGAGGGTTCTGAAGGAAGGAGGCCGCATTTGCGTCGTCTCGCTCTCGAAATCAGGCAGAAAGTCGGTTATGAGGAACGTGTATGAGTGGGGACACAGCAAATTGCCGAGACTCCTCGACTGCAGACCGATATTCCCGAAGACCGCTATCGAAAACGCCGGGTTCCGCGTTCTTGATTCAGCCGGAACATCAATTCTGGGCATTCCGGTCGAGATCGTGCTTGCGGAAAAGAACGGATGATATTTCCGACGGAGGGGCAAAAAAGGATATTATTTAGAGATATGGCACAATGTCTCTCATAGCTGGTTCAGCGTGAATGATGCGGTCGGCCACGAAGAGGGAATGGATTAAAGTGAAGGACCATTACCTAAAAAAGCGCCATTTCTGAAACGGCGCTTTTTGCAGTCGCGGAATCAGCCGGTCCTCAGTAAATGTAGCACGAGGCTAGGTCAGTGCCCTGAATATCGATGGAGTCAGCAACGAGTTTGCCATTCAGGCGATGATATGATACGTTTACTTTCTGGTTGCTGCCAAGAGCGTAAAACGTCCTGTTCTGTGCGCAAGCCGTGATTCCGGTCTTTCTGTTGACGAAGAACGTGTATATATCCGCAGTCTTTTCCTGTGACAGCCCTGTGATAGGCTTCACTGTCACCGTCCGGGCGTAGCTGCTTACCGCGGTGATCTGTCCTTTGACGGTGGCTGCTTTTCCCGAAATGTTGGCGGCGCGTGCAAAGGAAGCCATCGACACCAGGAAAAAAGCTGCAGCCAGTAAAGCTATGACCACCACAGGTATAGGTATCACGCTCAACGTCGTTTCCCTGCCTTGCATCTTCTGTCACCTCCTTTCCCATTCCCCTTTTTTTCAGGATAAATCATTTCTTTGAAGTAATCTTGAAAAAAGGATGAAAATATTGTGAAGGAATGGAGCCCTCTGAGTATTTCCAGGACGCATCAT
>JAWOKY010000137.1:0-26315 GCA_033853975.1 Thermodesulfovibrionales bacterium | reverse complement strand
AGACTCCGAGGTGAAAAAATAGTCCTTTCTCGCCATAGCCCTCTCCTTTCAACAGATGAATTGGAAATTTTAACCATTCCGGTTTTAAAAAGTAAAGGACAGGCAGTCCGATATCTGGTAAACTTCTTTCAAATACACCACTTTTGACAAGGAGAAGAGAGATGAAAAAGATACTCATCGCCCATGATGGATCCAAATCCTCGGACAGGGCACTCAAGAGGGGACTCGAGATTGCGGAGCGGTTCGATTCGGCGGTCACCGTGATGACGGTCATTCCCTCGCTTTACCTGACGGAGCTGATGGAGATGGACAGGGAAAGGATCCTCCGGACGCTCTCGGAAGATGCTGAAAAGATGATGGCAAAGATACAGGCAGGCACAAAAAACATCAGGTCCCTCAAGACGGTCATCAAACAGGGCAGTCCCGCCGACGAAATCCTGAAGGCTGCTGAAAAGATGAAGACAGATATGATCGTCACAGGATCCCACGGCAGGCACGGGGCCCAGAAATTTCTGCTTGGCAGCGTGTCATCCAAGATAATCGACAATGCCGAATGCAGCGTGCTCGTGGTAAAGAGCTGAAAGTTTTACAAAAGTCGATAACTGTATCCCTTGCAGCATAAGAAGGATATGGGAACAGGAAGGGAGGGTGGCCCGAAAAGCCTTTCGCAGCGATACAACAAGGCATCGGAAGTCATACTGAAATACTGAGTCAGGATGGCAACTTCAATAAAGCCCCTTTTTCTGGACGCCATGCCCCAATCAAATTCCATCGCCTTGAAAGGTTTTGAGGGACGCCCTCCCTTCCATCAATGACAGGATCTCCTACGGCCTGACAAACTCCTTCAGGGCATCTTCATAGCGCATCGGCCTGAAGCCGAAATTCCTCTCAACTGCGTCGGCAGCGCATATATTGTCCATTTCCAGAAGCCTCAGCTGTTCGCCTGTAACGGGGGGTGAAGAAAGAACGGTCGCAAGAAGCGACGCCGAGATCTTCATAAGCCCCATCGGGATCCTGAATACGGGTCTGCTTCGGCCCATGGCAGCAGCGAGCTTCTCGACGATTTCCATATAGGTGAGATGCTCGGGTCCGCCGATGTCGTAGGTAGACCGGAATTTCTCCGGTTCTTCCAGCACCCTCTCGAGGCATCTTATCCAGTCCCTGATAAAGACAGGCTGAAACTTCGATCTGCCCTCCCCCGGGATAGGCAGGACCGGCGAAAGCTTGATCATCTCGGCCATCTTTTTCGTAAAACCGTCCCAGGGACCTATGATAAGCGATGGCCGGAATATGGTGCAGCTAAGACCGCTTTGGATCACTAACAGCTCTGCTTCGGCCTTCGTTCTGAGGTAGCCGGACCATGAATCCCTGTCGGCCCCGAGGGCGGACTGATAAAAGAAATGCCTTACGCCTGCCTTTTTCGCTTCTGTAACGAGGTTCCCTGTGCCCTCGACATGCACCGTCTGGAAGGTCGCCTTGCCCTTCTCCTCTATGATGCCGACCAGGTGAACGACAAGATCCCCGGGCTGAAGAACCCCCTTCAGCGACCCAGGGTCCGTTATGTCGCCAAGCACCACCTCCGCCCCGCGTAAGGAGAGCGCTCCAGCCGCCTTTTCCGAGCGAACAAAGCATTTGAGTTTGAAACCCTTTGCGAGAAGGTCATCGACAAGGTTCCCCCCGACGAATCCCGTGGCACCCGCGATGAATATCATGATACCCCCAATAAGCACCGAGCGATACGCGGTAAGCAGCGTTCGGTTATAAACTCCGTGTTTCCGCCGTCATTCCGGCAGTGTATTGAGCCGGAATCCATGTACCGGTCTTTTAAAGTCGCTGGATGCCGGATCGAGTCCGGCATGACGCCCAAAAACATTTGTAATCCTGCTTGTTATGTTCCCGTTAATTCCTCAAATCTGGCGCGGGACTTCTTTTCTATTTCCCCGTGCAGATCCCCTCCATGGCAGTCCATCGTGACTATGGCAGGAAAGTCTTCGACCTCGAAGATCCACATCGCCTCTGTCGGGCCGAATTCCTCGAGCATCCAGACACCAAGCGTCTTCTTTATCCTGTCCGCAAGGTAGACGGCCGCGCCGCCGAGGGTATGGAGATAGACACAGCCGTTATCGGCCAAGGCCCGACGGGTCCTCTCACCCATGCCGCCCTTCCCCATAATACCCCTCAGACCGTATCTTTCTATGATTTCGGCCTCGTACATCTCGACGCGCATACTCGTGGTCGGACCGGCAGCGACCGCCCTGTACCCCTCTTCGAGCCGCCTCATCACCGGGCCGCAGTGGTAGAGGACCGCACCTGCAAGATCAAAGGGCATCGCGTCCTTCGGCGGCCTCTGCTCGACCAGGTACTTATGGACCCTGTCCCGTCCGGTCACGATGGTACCGCTTATGGCGACCATGTCCCCTGCCCTGAGTTTGAGCACGTCATCCAAAGACAACGGCAGTCTCACGTTCACCGCTCCTACCATATCAGCCTGCCCCTTCTTGTGGCCCAGCAGCTCACCGATACATCGACGAAGTAGGAAGCCGGGTGCCGATGATTCACCCCGATCTTTACTCCAAGCGCGGTTGTGTTGCCCCCGAGACCCTGCGGGCCGATGCCGAGACCATTCATCTCCCTGAGAAGTCTCTCCTCGAGGACCGCAAGTTCCTCAGCCGCATTTCTGTCATTAAGCCGCCGCATAAGCTGGTCCTTTGAGAGCCTCGTGACCTGGTCTTTCGATGCCCCGATACCGACGCCGATCACGTACGGAGGACATCCCCTGCCCTGGGCCTGCACCACCGTATCGATCACACATTTCCGCACCCCATCGAGGTCCCTCTGCGCATGCAGTGGCTCTGACGGAAGCTTGTAAAGCTGACCCGCATTTTCCGACCCGCCGCCTTTCAGCATGAGGTCTATCGTGAGGGTGCTTCCCGTTGCCTCCTCAAAATAGATGACAGGAAACCCGATACCCGTATTGTCTCCGGAATTTTTTTCGCTGAGGATATCGACAGCATTCGGCCTGAGAGGCACCTTCCCGGTTGCGATCCTTGTAGCCTCAAAGATGGTATTCCTCAAGTCGTTCTGGCTCAGCCCGACAGGCGTCTTCACAAAAAATACCGGCACGCCGGTATCCTGGCAGATAGGCCGCGAAGTCTCCCTCGCAGTTCTCACATTTTCGAGCACAAGACCGAGCGTCGCCTGCGCAACGGAACCCTCTGCCTCGGAGGATAAAGAGGATTTGAGCGCGTCCTCGACGTCGGGTGGAAGAGAGGTGGCTACCTTCTTGTAAAGCTCCGCGATCCCGTCACGAAGTTTCAGCAAGGCCCTTCCTCATTTCCTTCAGGTAGTCGATATGCTTAAGCTCCTGGTCCATCATTTCGTGGAAAACCGCCTTTGCGTTTCCGTCGGACGCCTTTTCGGACATCCCCCGATAGAGGTTGAACGCCTTTCCTTCCATCTCGAGCGCCACGATCAGGGCGCCGATGTCGTCAAGGAATTCGTATGTCTCGATGCGCTCCTCGAGATCCTTCACCGGGATGCCTGATTCGGTGACCGGCGAAGGCACCTTCTTTTTGAATGCTTCGAACCCTTCGATGTCCCTGTCGTCCTGAATCGAGGTGTAGAGGAACTGAATAAACTCCATATGTGTCTCTTCCCAGTCCGACAGGTCGACGAAAACTTTGCGGGCTTCTGCGCTTATCGCCTTTGTCGCCGCAGTGGAATAAAATTCGTGTGTCCCCTTTTCCATCAGAAAGGCTTCCATCAGTGACTGAAGCAGATCTTCCTTTCCGGTTATCATCGCAGATCTCCTTTTTTTGTACTATTTTACGGGATTTTTCCGCAGGATTCAAAGCATAAATGCGTAAGGGCAAATAAAACGGGCGGGATGGTCGGTTCCACCCTCGGGGCAACAAAGATATATTTTTTTCCGTTATTTATTTACAAATTCTTTTTTTTGTGCTATTTTTGCCTGTATGCATATTTTGGTCGACGACAATTCAACCAGGAAAAATATCATCCTCCTGCTCAAGAAAAACGGCGGCATGTCGATTGAGGATCTGAGCAAGGTCATTGATATCACGCCGATGGGGATACGGCAGCACCTGCTTGCACTTGAAAAGAAGGGGATTGTCCACTACATCTCAAGGAAGCGCGGTATCGGCAGGCCGGGCTTTGTATACATGCTTACCGAAACCGCGGACGGCCTCTTCCCGAAGGCCTACGACACATTCTCCGTGGGCCTGCTCAGGGACATCAAAACACACGAAGGAAGCGCGAAGATCGACATGCTTTTTGACTGGCGCAGGGAGCGACTTTTCAGGGCGAAGAAGGAACTGCTTGCAGGCAGGGAAAATCTCGAAGATGTTCTCAATGTCCTCAAGAAGAGTCTTGAAGAGGACGGCCATTACGTTGAGGTCACGAGGAACAACGGCCACTACCAGCTGAAACAGTACCATTGCCCGATCCACAAGATAGCGGTTGAGTTCCATGAGGCCTGCAAGTACGAGCTTATGCTGTACCGCGAGTTGACCGGGAAGAATGTGGTGAGAGAACAGTCGGTCTCCGAAGGCGCGTTATCCTGTCTCTACCTCATCCCCAGGGGATAAAGAGGCTCCCGAAATTTCAGTCCTATTTCCCTCTCACTTCCGTCTGTATCGTTGTCTCTTTTCCGGCCCTCAAAAAGGTAATAGAAACCCGGCTGCCGGGTACAAGCGATTTAAGAATATCGGAAACATCTTTTAGTCCATGGATTGTCCTTGAGTTCATGCGCACAATCACATCACCCGCCTTCAACCCAGCGGCTTCAGCAGGCGAACCCGGCATCACACCGGAAAGCCGGTACCCTTCGCCTTTGTATCCAAAATCGGGAATGGTGCCAAGGCTGACCATCCTCTCTTTTTTTACCGCCGTTTCAGGATGTTCGGTTTTCGGCGCAGCTGTCAATGGCATCTCCCTGGATGCCAGGGAAGCGACAATTTCCTTTGCAACTTTAGCAACCTTGACGAGTCCGTCCGCGTCTATCTTGTCCGGTGTGTCGGTCGGTCGGTGATAATCAGGCTCAGGGCCGGAAAAGAGCTGCATCGCTGGGACGCCGGCGTCCTCGAAACTCATGTTATCGCTTGAATCCAGTTTTTCGGCCACGCTTTCGATGCCTACTCCGGCAGCGAGACTTGCCTTGTTGAGGATGTCTCCCCATTCTTTGGCTGAATCGGCTTCCAATACAAAGAGGTCCTTCTTCCCAAGGCGGCCAACGGTGTCCATGTTCACCATCGCGATGCACTTATCAGCGGGATATCGCTTTTCGTCGGCAACATAGTGCCTTGAGCCCCATTTCCCGGCTTCTTCCCCGGTAAAGGCGACAAATACGATGCTTCGATCGGGATGTAGTCCGGCAAGAGTTTTCGCAAGTTCTATGAGTACGGAAATCCCGCTTGCGTTGTCGTCAGCGCCGGGATGTATCTTACCCATGTTATTATCCCGCACATCGGGCCAGCCAAGGCCAAGGTGGTCATAATGTGCGCCGACCACCACGCTCTGACCTGAAAACTCCTTCTTCCCTCCCGGGATCACCCCTACCACATTTTTGAGAACTGCCTTCCGGGCAGGTTTCCCCGCGACATCATCAATAGAATCTTCCCAGGTCTGAAAATAGCTGTCTTTCTTATCCCCGGCCGGTTTCAGTCCCGCCTCGCGGAATTTTTCCGCGATGAATTCCGCTGCCTTGTCGAGTTCTTTGGTGCCAAGCCCCCGGCCCCGCAGATCAGGATTTGAAAGGAAATAGATTATTTCCATCATCTTCTCCCTTGAAAATGCAGGGGAAAGGGAAATCAGATCCGCACGGGCGGCAAGGAAGCCCATCTCAACCCTTGGCGCTTCTTTTTCTTTTCCTTGTGCAAATGAGACGAACGCAGTCATTGGCGAATCGATCACAGGCCATCTTCCCTTGGCCATGTTTAGAGGTTCCTCACCCTCGAAGCCCAGATAACTGTATTTATGATAGTGGGGAAGTTTCCTCCCAAGACCTGGAAGGGCCTTTTCAGGCCCGGCCACAAACATGATAGCCATATCCTTGTTTGAAGGATTTCTCCCGGTGAGCACCAGTGAATGGTTTTCTTTGGGGATCGAGGTCCCACCGATTCTGACGCTCCTTTGATCGATCGAAATTTCATAACCCGAAAGAGTCGAAATCGCATCTTTCAGAAAACCGTTCTCCCAGCCAAGCACTGCAACAGCCCGGTCTGAGGGAACGCTCTTTACCTCGCGGTCGAGCTTTATTTCCACCTCGTCGGGTCCTGACCGGCCTAACACCTCGGCAAACCCGCGATATCTTTTCAGCAGTCCCTCTGAAGCAGAAGAGGGCAGGATTACAAGCATCTTTTTTGCGCCAAGGGCCTGAGAGATCGCAGGCGGGATCTCTTGTCTGTCAAGCCTGCGGAAAAGATCGAATTCAGGGTCCACATCTATCCTGAGCGGTCTGAAAGGCAGATGAAGACTCAATCTGACATGCCTGCCCTCCATCGCCACATCTGTCTGAAAGGTTTCTTTTCGGCTTTCCATCGTAACCGCAACAGGGACCCGCATGACATATGCGTCCCCCTGCTGGATCTGGTCAAGTTCCGCGGTCAACGTAAATCCGTCGTTGTCTTTAAAGGCGTCTGCATTGCTCAGTCTTAGCTGGGGAGCGCCCGTCCTTTCGACCCATTGGTGAAATATTCTTCCGAGGTCCCTTCCCGAAACGGATTCGAGGCTCTTTCTCATGTCATTAAACGTTGCGATGCTGAATCTGTGATTCTTATAGAAATCCTGCAGCCCGCGAATAAATGCCTCATCACCCATCTGTCTTCTGAGCATATGAAAGAACATCAGAGATTTGCCATAACCCACCGCCGCAGTGGAAGGATCATGGCGGGAGTGGAACTCTGTCAATGGAAAGTCCCGGCCGCCCGACACATAGTCGGCATACTCCTGCAACACGGTCTGCCGGTATTCAGCCCCTGCCCCCTCCTGCTCTTTTAGGAGATGGTCCGCGAGATAGGCTGTGATGCCCTCAGACCAGTTGCCCGTGCCGAAATCGGGGTAGACGCTGTTTCCCCACCAGTTATGAAGGATTTCGTGAGGATAGGACGAAGTAATAATGAAGGGAAAGCGTATGACCTTCGGACCAAGCAGGGTAAAAGAAGGCATTCCAAAGCCCGTTTCCCAGAAATTTTCCACGAGGGCGAATTTTTCATAGGGGTAAGGGCCGATGAGTTTCTCATACATGGCGATATAGCGGATTGTGGCCTCCAGATACTTTCGGGCCAGGGCTTCATCCGGCTCTCTCAAAAAGACCATCGCTGTAAGATGGCCGGCTTGCTTGTCATATTCTGTGAATCTGCCCGCAATTGCGAAGATCCCTTCCTGTGGTTCAGGGGAATTCCATCCCGCAGAAGACCAGGTCTTTCCTGCACTTTGGACAACCCGTTTTCCCTGGCTCACCAGGTCCCATCCGGCCGGCAATTCCGCCTTAAGAGAGAAGCTGACGAAGGTATCTTTAATGACCGGATACCAGAAAGAGTCTTTAGAGAGATAAACGCCTTCTTCAGATATAATCCCGGGTGTATCGCTAAACCCACGCGCCTGCTCCTTGCCCACCGGTTTCAATGGATGGTCGATGACGCCGCCATAGCTGATCACAAAAGTCGAAATCCCCGATGGTAATGCAGCCATGTAAGAATTCGCAATCGAGTCTCCTCCGGAAGGCTCTTTCCAGACCTTTACGCCCTTCGTCAACGCGGATGGATTGAGACCCTTATGCAGCCGAAACGTGAACTCCCGTGGGTTTCCCCGGGGAACGGTTATCTCGTCCTGCACGGTGATCCTGTGTTCTTTAGGGCGGATTTTGGCTTCGATTTCGTGGTGGATAAGGTTCTGACCTTCGTAGGCCTGCGCATCGTGCGCAGGCGCAAAGAACCACAGCACACAAATGATGAGAGAGATCCTGTATTTCCTCAAACCACCAATAATCATGGGTTAAATAGAATTTACAATGCCTATGGGGTATTGTCAATTTACTGAACGTTATGAAACTTCATCGAATGTCACGTACGGGTTGTCCGACATGACGGAAGGAATCGCTGCGAAAAGGCTTTTCAGGCAGCTTCGCAGCCGGGTGTGGCGCAATGATTTATGAAACCGTAAGATGAACTCTCATCTATTGAATACCCGGCAATGAAGTGAAACTGCCCTGTTACTTCTTGCGCCGGCCTCTTTTTTTTGCTTCTTCGCGATAATCGTCTAAGGCCTCGATCAGCCTGTCTATATCATCATCAGCGTGTGCTGCGCTCACCGTTATCCTTATCCTTGGTTCCCTCACCGAAGGCGGTCTTATGGCAGGCACGTAGATCCCTCTTTTATACAGGAAACCGGACAACCTCAGAGCTTCCTTTACATCCGGCATTTTTACCGGCAGAATGGGTGTCGCGCTTTCACCGATGCCATGGCCAATCCCCTTGAGCCCCTCCGCAAGCCTCTCCCTGTTTCTCCAGAGTCTGCGAAGGAGACTCCTGTCTTTCTTTATTATCCTGATAGCACTGAGAGATGCGGCGACAACATGCGCGGGGAGCGCGGTCGAAAAAATGAAGCTCCGCGCCGTATTCGTGATCCAGGCGATCGCGTCAGAGGTTCCTGCCGTGAAGCCGCCGAAGGAGCCGAGGGCCTTCGAAAAGGTCCCCATCTGGATCACCCACTCTCCGGGATCGATGCCGAAATGCGCCAGGGACCCCCTGCCATTTCCGAGGACCCCTGTCGCGTGCGCGTCGTCGACGTAGAGCAGGCAGTCATATTTCAGACATAGCTCGCGGATCTCCGGAAGCGGGGCGATATCGCCGTCCATGCTGAAGACGGAATCGGTGACCACCACCCTTCTTCTTGCCTCCGCGCTGCGCAACTGCTTTTCGAGGTCATGCATGTCCCTGTGGCGGAAGACCACCGTCTTTGCCCTGCCAAGCCTGCAGCCGTCTATGATGCTTGCGTGGTTCAGTTCGTCGCTGAAGATCACATCGCCTGCGGAGGCGATAGAAGGAATGATTCCCGTGTTTGCGGCATAGCCTGAATCAAAGAGCAGCGCCGCTTCGCAGGACTTGAACCGGCGGACCTCTTCTTCGAGCCTGCGGTGGATTTCCGTGCCGCCTGCTATGAGCCTCGATGCGCCTGAACCGGTCCCGAACACCGAAGCCGCGCTTGTTACAGAGGCGATCATTTCCGGGTGGTTGGCAAGTCCAAGGTAGTCGTTTGAGGAGAAATTCAGATAACTCTTTCCTTCGATCCGGACCCTTGGCCCCTGGGCAGACTGCCTCGACAGAAGCGACCGAAGGAGGCCCTCAGCCTGCAGACGACGGAGTTCGTCGGAAAACATCTGTCGAACTACCCGCCGGGTCTCATGTCCCTCAGCACAAGCTGAAGATGCCTGCCGCCGTTCCATTCATTGACAGACGGGACAAACGCTGCGTCTATGCTGCCGGGACGTCCGAGGTCCTCGAAGAGCGGTACCAACCCGAACCCGATGGCGTCAAAGGACTGCTGACCCTTCCTTAGCCGCATCTTGAGATGGTTGTTCCCGACAGTCTTCGGGGCCATCACCTCAAGGCCCTTTGCACCAAAGAGGGGTTCTTCGTTACCGCAGCCGAAAGGTTCGAGCATCTCGAGTTCTCGCACCAGGGAATGCGTAATCTGGCGAAGCTCGATCTCTGCATCGATCCGGAGGGAAGGGACCGGATTGTCCTCGCCCAGACTCTGACGCGTGATCTCCTTTATCGCCTCTTCGAAACCGCCGATGTTTTCCTCCTTGAGCCGGACGCCCGCGGCCTGCTTGTGGCCTCCGTAGGCAAGGAGAAGATCACGGCATTCCGTAAGTCCTGCGCAGAGGTCGAAGCCGGGGATGCTCCTTGCCGAACCCTTCGCAACCCCCTTGCCCACGGTAAAGACAAAGACAGGTCTGTAAAACCTCTCCGCAAGCCGCGAAGCAACGATCCCGAGAACGCCCTCGTGCCAGCCCTCCGCCGCCAAAACGATGGCGGCATCTGTCGCTATCCCGGTCTCGTCGAGTTTCGCCAGCGCCTGCTGATAGACCTCTTCCTCGATCCTCTGCCTTTCGGCATTCAGGCCATTGAGCCACGCCGAAAGGCCGGCAGCCTCTTCGTGGTCCCCTGAAAGAAGGAGACGAACCACGTCTGCGGCATCCGAGATCCTTCCGGCGGCGTTTATTCTTGGCACAACGGTAAATGCCAGGAGTCCGGCCTTCAGCGTCTTTTTGCTGAGGCCGCAGACCTCCTTCAATGCCCGGACGCCCGGTCTCTCCGCATCGCAGAGCAGTTGCAGCCCCTTCTTGAGTATATGCCGGTTTTCGCCCCTGAGCGGGACAACATCCGCAAGCGTGCCAAGCGCGGCGAGGTCTGCAAGCGACAGCGCATCATCATGTGTAAAGGGAAGCCTCTCGTCCGAGGCAACAGCCTGGGCAACCTTAAGGGAAACACCCGCGCCGGAGAGGAACTCAAGGTCGGAGCCATCCGAAAGAAGCTTGGGGTTCACCACGGCAAGGGCCTCGGGCACCAAAAATCCGCGACCCTCGGAAGACCCGTTTGCGTCCCGGGCGGCAGGCTCGTGATGGTCCGTGATGATCACATCGATCCCTTCGGCAGCCGCAGCCTCAGCCGCATCGAAGGACGTGATCCCGCAGTCGACGGTGATGATGAGGCTGATTCCCTTTCTCTTTGCCTCGACAACCGCGGCGGCGTTGAAGCCGTAGCCGTGGACAGCCCTGTTCGGAATAAAATGGCTGACATCGAGTCCTGACATCCTGAGGGCCTGCACCATGATCACGGTGGCGGTCAGCCCGTCAGTGTCGTAATCCCCGTGGACAAGAACCCTTTCGTTTCGGACCCGGGCATGCCATAGCCGCTCGACCGCCTGTTTCATGCCCGGCAGACCGAAGGGGTCGGAGAGACCGGAAGTCCCGGGGGCAAGGAAATCGCGGACCTCGGAGGCGGTTTTGATGCCCCTGTTGATGAGGAGTCTTGCAAGGATAGGAGATACGGAAGCCGTTTTTGAGAGGTGCTCGACGAGATCCGGGTTTGTCCGGCTTATGAACCAGCGCCTGCGCACATCAAAGCGGAGGTTCCGGCACGCGACCAGAAGAAGACCGCGGAAGTGAAAGGTCCTTCTTCAGTCTTCCCTCCGTCATCTATTTTTTCCCGAGGGGCTTTTTGCTCCCCCAGAGCAGTACGACCGGGCTTGCCACAAAAATCGATGAGTAGGTGCCGACGATCACGCCCATGATCATCGCCAGTGCGAAGTCATGGATCACCTCACCGCCGAAGAAAAAGAGTGCAATCGAGGTAAAGAGGACCGTCAGTGACGTAACGATCGTCCTTGAAAGGACCTCGTTGATGCTGAGGTTCATGACATCCGCGACAGGGTCCTTCAGCCTCGTCTTGAGGTTCTCCCTTATCCTGTCGAAAACGACGACTGTGTCGGTAAGCGAATATCCGGCGATGGTGAGGAGGGCGGTCACAAGGATGAGGTTGATCTCACGGCCAAGCAGAAAGAAGATGCCGAGCACGGCGAGGACGTCATGGAATGTGGCGATGGTGGCCCCTACGGCAAAATTGAACCTGAAACGGATCGCGATATAGATCAGTATGCCGAGCGTGGCAAACGCGATCGCCTGTGCGGCGTCCCCCCTCAGCCTGCTGCCGACCTTCGGGCCTATCGAGGTGGTCGAGTCCACAACGTACCTGTTGTCCGGAAGCCTCTGGCTGATCACACCGGTGATTGCGTCGGCGACCTGCCCGAGGTTCTGCTCGCTGGCCTTCGCCCGGATGAGGATCTTGTTCACCGAGGAGAACTCCTGCAGGTCGAAGTCCCTCACGCCGCCTTCTTCGAGCGCCTTCCTGACCGCCCCGATGTTCACCGGTTTTTCGAACTTCAGCTGTATGGCCGTCCCTCCGGCGAAGTCGATGCCGAGGTTCGCCCTTCCGTTGGCTATCTGGACGATCGCGATGATCCCGATGATCGCGAGGATCCCGGAAAACATGAAGGCGAACTTCCTTTTTCCCATGAAATCTATTTTTGTGTTCCTGATAATCTCTAACATCCTGCCTCCTATATGCTCAGCTTCTTGACGTCGCGTCTGGAATTGATAAGATCGAAAATCGTCTTGGTACCTATGAGAGCGGTATAGAGGTTGATGAGGACACCGAGGCTCAGGGTCACCGCAAATCCCTTGATCGGTCCTGTTCCGAACTGAAAGAGCACCGCAGCGGTGATCAGCGTCGTCACGTGCGAGTCAAAGATCGTCCAGAATGCCTTGTGGTATCCGGAATCGACGGCAGACCTGGGCGTCTTTCCGGACCGTATCTCGTCCCTGATCCTCTCGAACATAAGCACATTCGAATCGACCGCCATCCCGATTGCGAGGATGATACCGGCGATACCGGGCAGAGAAAGGGTCGAATTGAGAGACGCCATCGCACCGAAGAGGATCACTATATTCAGGACGAGCGCGAAGTCCGCGACCACCCCCGAAAGCCTGTAATAGATGATCATAAACACAATGACCGCGATCGTACCCATGATGCCGGCAAGCAGACCGGCGTGGATCGAATCAGAACCCAGCGAAGGCCCGACCGTCACGTTCTGGAGCATCTTGAGAGGGGCGGGAAGCGCACCTGCCCTGAGCACGATCGCAAGGTCCTTCGCCTCATCCATCGAAAAACTGCCGGTGATCTGGGCGTTTCCGCCGGAGATCCTCTCCTGGATCACAGGCGCGGAGTATACGTTGTTGTCGAGGATAATGGCCATCCGCTTTTTCACGTTCGCCGCTGTCACCTCATCGAAGAGCTTTGCGCCTTCTGCGTTGAAGGATATCGAGACGTAAGGCTGGGCCAGGTTGTCGAGGGAGACCTTCGCTTCGCTCAGGAGGCTGCCGGTGAGGGCGGCCTGTTTCTTCAAAAGAAGCGGGGCGATCGACACCACGCCGGTCTCTCTGTTGACCTTCCTTTCGAAGAGGACCTCGTCGTCGGCAGGGACCTTGTCCTGGAACTGCCGCAGGATGCTCTCTTCGTCGCCCGGCTGGATCGACGAGGGAAGCTGCGCGGCAACCGGTGTTTCATCGTCCACGATCTTGAACTCAAGCTGAGCAGTCTTTCCGATGAGATCTATGGCACGCCTTGGGTCTTTCACGCCCGGGAGTTCCACAACGATGTCCCTGTCTCCCTGCCGGACGATGGTCGGCTCGGCAACACCGAACTGGTCCACCCTGTTTCTGATCGTCTCAAGTGCCTGATCAACGGCGTTGTCCTCTATTTTAGTGGCCTCCTTGCCGTCTATCCTGGCAACGATGCTCTGGCCTGAAGAACTCGTATCGAGAAACGGATAACTGGTCTTGAGGATGTCGGAGACCTCCTGGGTGCCCGGCGTGATCTGGATTTCGAGCCCGTTTCTCTTTACGTCGGCCTGTATCTTTCTCTTTGCCAGATTGTCCCTGATGAGGGAGACATACCGGTCGGTCGAGGTTTCGACCGCCTTCTGCCCCTCCACCTCGTAGACAAGATGGAGACCGCCCTGAAGGTCAAGCCCAAGGACTATTCCCTTGCCGGGCATCGTCTTCTGCCACCAGTCGGGCATGGAAGAAAACAAGGGCGTATTCGGAAGAAAGAATACTACGGCAACAAGAACGGTGAACCCTATGAACAGGATCCTCCAGAGAACGTTTTTTTTCATCGAACCTCCGTTAACTCACCTGAATATAATTGATTGCAACCTGACTCTTCATCGGAAACGGAAATCTCAGAGGAAAACACTAATCCTCGTCCTGCTCCCTGATAGCGGCGATATAGCCCTTGCCGTATTTGACCTTCACGTTTTCCGCGATCTTGACTACGACGGTATTCTGCTTGACCTCCTCGACCACGCCGTACTCGCCTCCGGAGAGGATCACCTTGTCCCCCTTCTTGACGTTGTCGAGCATCTGTCTGTGTTCCTTTGCCCTCTTCTGCTGAGGCCTTATCAGAAGAAAATAGAAAATGACGAAGATAAAAATAAGCGGAAGGAAGCTGAGTAATCCGCCCCCCTGTCCCTGTGCCCCCTGAGGGTTGGGCCCCATAGCGTACGCCAGATCTGTGAACATCCGCCACCTCCCGAATAGTTGAAGTTACATAATATACCTTCTTTATAATCTTTTTATCAAGGCACGGGAACGACAAAAATGGGTCCACAAACGGTGCAGGCTCCTTCGCAAGTCAACGTGGTTGATCATGAAGTAACACCGGCCTTTTCCCCTGCCCTGGTCTGTTAAAATAGCTGATGAAGAAGTATTATCTCCGCAGGGCTGATCATTCCCCGAAACTCGATTGTGAAAAAGACCTCAACCCGGAGCAGTATTGCGCAGTAATGCATGAAACAGGGCCGGCGCTCGTGCTTGCCGGGGCAGGCACCGGGAAGACAAGGGTCGTCACCTACAGGGTGGCCAGGCTTATCGGGTCCGGGACGCGACCCGAAAACATCCTGCTTCTTACATTCACGAACAAGGCGGCCAGGGAGATGATGAGGAGGGTCGAAGAACTAGTCGGGAGAAATGTCGCAGGGCTCTTCGGCGGGACCTTCCACCACGTCGCAAACCTGCTGCTTCGGCAACACTGCCTTCTTGCCGGCTATAAACAGGGTTTTTCGATCCTCGACAGGGAAGACGCGAAGGAACTCTTCGAGACCTGCATTGCCGAGGTCGCAGGGAAAGACCCGCTTCTTCCCAAGGGGACCGTCTTTTCCGCGATATCGGGCCTCGCGAAAAATACATGCTCTTCGCTTGAAGAGATCGTGACCGGCAGGTATCCGCACTTCGTCGAAAGACTGGAGTCGGTCGAGAGGGTCGCCGCACTGTACGAAAGGAAGAAGCTGGCGCTGAACCTGATGGACTTCGACGACCTTCTTGTAAACTGGAAGAAGGTATTCGAGCAAGACGGACGCATCCGTGAGTATTATTCGCTTAAGTTCAGGCATATCCTCGTTGACGAGTATCAGGACACCAACAGGCTCCAGTCGGAAATCATCAGGCTCGTCTCGGCGGAGGAGGGCAATCTTTTTGCCGTGGGCGACGACGCCCAGTCGATCTATTCGTTCAGGGGCGCAGACTTCGAAAACATCCTGAGGTTTCCCGAAACATACAGGGGGGCCGCGGTATACAGGCTGACGACGAACTACAGGTCGACCCCCGAGATACTCGCCCTGGCAAACGGGATCATCTCAAACAACAGCAGGCAGTTCCGGAAGGAACTCTGCGCAGTCTCACGGAAAGGGGAGGCGCCGAATGTTGTTCCGCTCAGGGACGCCTTCGAGGAGGCGGCCTTCGTCGCATCCGTCCTGACCGACATGTACTCTGAAGGCAGGCCCTTCGACAGGACCGCCGTGCTTTACAGGTCTCACTTCCAGTCGATGCAGACTCAGATGGAGCTTCAGCGCAGGGGGATACCCTTCGAGGTGAGGTCGGGCCTGAAGTTCTTCGAGCAGGCGCATATAAAGGATGTGCTCTCCTACCTGAAGGTGATCGTAAACCCCTCAGACGAGATAGGCTGGAAGCGCATCCTGAAACTGATACGCGGCATCGGAAACATGACCGCTGCCAGGATATGGGACCATCTTGCCGCCGCCGGGAGCCCTCTCGAGCGGATATTCGATGCGTCGGGACTCGTTCCGAAGAAGGCGGCCGAAGGGTTCGGCCGCTTCCTGGACCTCATCGCGCTTCTTAAGGAGGAAAAAAACCGGTCTGCTCCCTCCTCGGCAGTCGACTGCGTACTCGGCAACGGCTATGAGGACTACCTCTACAGCGTCTATCCCGATGCGGAGATAAGGATCGAGGACATACAGCAGATGTCGCTTTTCGCTCTGAGGTATGATTCGCCGGAGACCTTCCTGAGCGACCTTGCGCTTCAGGGCGTGGCCGACGCACGAGACGAAGACAGCGCCCTGTCCGCAGGGAAAGTCGTACTCTCCACGGTCCACCAGGCCAAGGGACTCGAATGGGAGGCCGTCTTTCTCATCGGCATGAACGAGGGCAGGTTCCCCTCCGCAAAATCACTCAGGGGAGACGGGGAAGAAGAGGAGCGAAGACTCTTTTACGTGGCAGCCACACGCGCAAAAGAGACGCTTTATCTCTGCTATCAGCTTTCCTCGGAGGATTGGCAGGGGCTTGGGTTTCTGAGGCCCTCGCGGTTCCTGCGGGAACTTCCGAGGGGATGTTTTGATGAGATCACGGTAGAGGATGTATAATAGAAACCCGGCTCCGGCCGGACCCGCACTGCAGATGCGAAACTTTTTAGTTGCATTCGGGGTGCGAATCTTCTATTCTCTTAGAGGATAAAATCCATGACATATTCGCAGGCGATAAAAAACGGTTTCAGACTGATCAACAGCAGATGGCAGCTCGTTGCGGTGCAGGCGGCAATGATGGTCCTCAACTGCATCGGGTTTTTCATCCTCGTGGGAATCCCCCTGGGCATAGCCTTTGTCATCTTCGGGCTTGACCTTACCGGCCTCACCCAGATGAAGGACGTCCTGGCCCTTTTCCACAATCCTGCAGAGCTGCTTTCAAAGTACTTCGGGCTCGTCCTGGTCGTTCTCACGAGCTTCCTGCTTTACATCGTGATGGTGACGACGATAGGACTCTATGTGTTCAGCGGCTCGGTCGGGTTCATCGGCAGGTGCATCATCGACCCTTCTCAGAAATTCAGCATGCGGGCCTTCTTTGCAGAGGCAAAGAAGCTCTTTTTCCCGCTTATGTGGTTTACGCTCTTTGTCGCGCTGGTGTTTATCGCAATCGCGTTTGTTCTGGGGATCTTCGGCGGAGGCATTGCCGCGATCGTCTCGACAGCAAAGGGCCAGGATTCGACGCTCGCCCTTTTCCTGGGGATATTCTTTTCCCTGGTCCTCGCACTCATCGGCCTCTCCCTTATCCTCAGCACGCTTGCAGCCACGGTCTTTGGCGTGGCTGTTCTCTTTTTCAGGAGAGAGGGGGCGATCTCTTCCTTCAAGACGGCGGCAAGGTTTTTGTGGAAGCATCAGAGCGGCTTCTGGCTCTATGTCGTTCTCTTTCTGGGTTACATCGTGGCGAGCTTCATCGTCATGCTCGTCGTCTACCCGTTCAACCTCATCCCGATCATCGGGACGATCATCTCCTTTCCCTTTCAGGTCCTCTCCTATGTGGTGCAGGGATATCTCGGGCTGGTCATATTCGCCGTGGTCTTCAATTATTACTACGAGGCCGAGATCAAAGAGGCGGCGGCAGCTTCGCCTGAGACGTCCCCCGCACAGCCTCAGGACCTCACCGCCGAAAGTTCCACGACCCAAGAGAGTACTTCGACTCCTCAAGGTCCCGAGTCAGAGCCTCTTCCTCCGGGGAAGGACGACAAAGAAGAAGGCTGACACCGAAGGTCTCTTCGAAAGAGGTCTTCAGCAACTCCCTGAATTCTTCTTCACCCAGACCCGGCATGACCTCCTCAAGGCATGTCATTGCGCTCCCCAGTGCCGTGAAGTTTTCCGCGCCGAAGATCCTCATGATTTCGGCCGCATCGTATGAGTATGGAACCGAGCCCTGCTGGAGAAGTCCGTCGGACCAGCGCTTCTGGGCAGAACCCGCAGCCTTCCTGTTGTCCACCAGGATCTCGCCATAGGAGCTCGACTGAAAACAGAGCGGGCTTCCGGCGAGTACGCGCCCTTTCTCCCTCTGTTTCTTCGACTCGGCGGGGATGCCAGCCTTCCGAAAGGCCAGATGGAAGGCGGCTGCTATTGCGCCATAGCTTTCAAGGAGCCCGTTTGCAAAGGGGCCGCTGTCGGTCCTGATGGAGAAACTGTAGGTAAGTTCCCTGTGGTGGAGGATGGCCCTGCCGCCTGTCGGCCTCCTGACGATCGGGATGCCCCGGGAGGCACAGTACGCTCTATCTATGTCCGAGGCCTGCTGAAAACACCCCAGTGTGACCGAAGGCCTGTCCCAGCCGTAAAGCCTGAGAGTCGGAGGCTCTTTCGCGCTTCGTACAGAGGTGGCTATGGCCTCATCAAAAGCCATATTGTGATATGCACCGCAGGGGCCGGCATCTATCAGCCGCCAGGTTTTTCCCATCCAGGAATGGTATTATGAATCCATGGGCTGTTGCAAGGCACGCCCGGCGCTGCTGACGTCAGTGACCAGATCAAACCCCATCTGCCCGAGAATATTCTTGGCCGTGTCGTTATTGAAGTCAGCAAGGGAGAGACCGATGCACTGCCTCCTCAGCGAAAAGTACAGAACCTGGTTGGGAGGATATTTTTCTCCGTTTACGACAACAAAGCAGGACCTTCCTCTGAAGGGTTGAACTCCTCCCATGACCGCTTCTACTTCTTCTTTTGAAAGCCGATATTCCTGACCCGCTACATTGAAAACCATGTCAGTCCCCCCTTTGCCCAAATAGAAGTCGAATGCTTCCCAGAGATCGCCAGGATCAAAAAAAATGGATACAGTCACGGCACTCCATGCAGATCCATTTTTTTCTCCGACTATTCTTCTGAGAGGAGCCTCCTTAGCCTTGTTGACGATATGTCAACTCTTACGGAGGTCTTTCACCCCCAGCCCTGTTTCCGGACCGGGACAGGGTCGCCAACCCGTCGGCTTACCCTCTCAGCATCATAGTCAGGTTCTGTTAATTGCATTATTGAATTATTGCGCGTTGCTGTCTATGACTTTAATTGCCCTTGTTATGGCAACTGTTGCTGAACAACCGCACCACATGGTACGCTCTTTCCGGATTTCGGTCTGACAATACGGCCTTCAATCATTATGTTATAGTATTTCTGAAGAACAACCGGGATTCATTTTTAAGAAACCGGGATCTTTTTTCGGAGGGATATGGAGAAAACAGAGTCGATTCAGATCAGGTCCTCCGGCGTCGGGCTGAAAGACCTCCTCTCGGTCCCGGTCATCGTCGCCTCGCTGGGGTACTTCGTGGATATCTACGATCTCATCCTCTTCAGCATCGTGAGGGTCCCGAGCCTCAGGGCTATCGGGCTTCAGGGAAAGGAACTTCTCGATCAGGGGGTATTCCTCCTGAACATGCAGATGGGCGGGATGCTGATCGGGGGGATAATATGGGGGATTCTCGGTGACAAGAAGGGGAGACTGAAGATACTCTTTGGGTCGATCTTCCTTTACTCTGCTGCCAATATCGCAAACGGTTTCGTTCATTCAGTCGCGGGTTACGCAGCCTGGCGCTTCGTCGCAGGCGTGGGTCTTGCCGGTGAACTGGGGGCCGGCATCACACTTGTGCTCGAGAACCTTCCGGCGAGCTCGCGCGGTTACGGCACGATGATCGTAGCCTCGGTCGGCGTCACGGGAGCGGTGCTTGCAAACTTTGTTGCAAATCATTTCGACTGGAGGGCAGCCTACTTCATCGGCGGAGGCCTCGGACTGCTGCTTCTTGTGATGCGGATCGGCGCCTTTGAGTCCGGCATGTACAGGGAGATGGAGCAGCGGAAGATCAGCAGGGGCGACTTCATGAGCCTCTTCACTCAGCGCGGGCGTTTCCTGAAGTATATGAGGTCCATAATGATAGGCCTGCCCATCTGGTTTGCGGTAGGCATCCTGATCACTTTTTCTCCGGAGTTTGCCAGGTCGCTCGGCGTGGCGGGACAGATCAACGCCGGCGAGGCGGTGATGTCGTGTTATATCGGACTTGTCTTCGGCGACTTCACAAGCGGCTTTCTCAGCCAGTACTTCGGCAGCAGGAAGAAGATCGTCCTGCTCTTTCAGTTCCTCACCCTGGCTTCGGTAGCGTCATACTTCATGCTCCGCGGGGTGAGTCCGACGTTCTTCTATCTGCACTGCGGCATCATCGGTTTTGCGGTAGGATACTGGGCCATCTTCGTCACGGTAGCTGCGGAGCAGTTCGGAACGAACCTCAGGGCCACTGTGGCCTCGACCGCGCCGAACTTCATCAGAGGGACCGTTATACCGATAACCTTTGCGTTTCAGTTCCTCAAGGGGCGAGTCGGCATCATCAACTCCGCTGCGGTCGTCGGTGCGGCCTGCCTCGCTATCGCCTTTTACGCCCTCTCGGGGCTCGAAGAGACGATCGACAAAGATCTCGACTATATCGAGAAATGAATGCGCCTCGCCGCGTTCGTCCTGCTGCTACTGTCCGTCATCGCCGCCCGGCCGGCATGCGGCTCCGGGTTCGCCGCGTATAAAGGTCCGGGCGTCGTCATCCGGTACGAACGTCCCATGCATAACGCCGCCGCAGGACTTGCCGCCCTCTACCCCGGGATAAGAGCAGACCTCGAGGCGAAAACCGGCTGGATTGTCGACTTCACTCCCGAGGTCGTTCTGATCCGCCAAAACAGGGTCTTCCTGCAGACAGCGGGCAGTGACATCGTCACGGCCTACGCGGTGCCGGGAGAGGACCTGATCGTTATCGATTATGCAAAGATGGAGCGTACACCTCTGGATCTTCAGGCCACGACCGAGCACGAGCTCTGTCACCTTCTCCTTCACCGTAAGATCTCTTCCGGCATCCCGCGCTGGCTTGACGAGGGCGTGGCACAGTGGGCAAGCGGCGGGATTGCAGACATCATCAACCCCGGAGAAAAAGACATCCTGAAACAGGCGGTCCTGTCAGGCCGCGTCATCCCGCTTGGGGACCTCTTTTCGGCCTTTCCCGCCCAGCCGAGGGACATGATACTGGCCTATGAGGAATCCAGAAGCTTCATAGACTTCATCGTACATGAATACGGGGCAGGCAGACTCCGGGAACTTCTGCGTGAAATGGCAAAGGGCAAGGCGATCCAGGAGGCCTTCTCCGAGGTTCTGCCGGAAGATGCAAACGTCATCGAAAAAAAATGGCTGGAAAACCTCGTCAGAAGATATTCATGGCCTGCCTACGCCTCAGACCACATCTACTGGGTGCTCTTCTTTGCGGCCGCCCTGATCACCTTCATCGGGTACCTCAGGCTCAGGAGACGGATGAAGAATTACAGGGACGAAGAGGAAAACGACGACATCACAGGCCAGGGAGACGACTGGTGAACTGCTCAGGCTCGTAGAAGCAGACCCTGTCTCTTCCGGTCCGTTTGGCCAGGTACAAGGCGGTGTCGGCCCGGCTGATAAGGCCGTCGACCTCCGCACCGCCCCTTTGATAAAGCAGAGAGGCCACGCCCAGGCTGAGGGACATCCTGACCGTTTTCCCTCCCCTTATCCTGACCCTGGGGTAGGTCCGCATTCTTTCGGCGAACTCGATCGCGCCCTGCGCCGCTGTCTCCGGCAGGATCAGCATGAACTCGTCCCCGCCGTACCTGCCGAGAATATCGGCGGATCTCAGGGAATGCCTCAGGGCGGAGGCTATCGCCTTTAATGCGCTGTCGCCCGAAGTGTGACCGTATGAATCGTTGATCTCCTTGAAATAATCGATGTCGCAGAGGACCAGTGAAAGTTCGGACCTGTACCGCACCGCCCTCTCCACCTCGTACCTGAGCCTTTCGAGCAGCGCCCTTCTGTTGAGCAGACCCGTGAGGACATCCGTGTTCGACAGATACTCAAGGCGTTCTATCAGCTTCTTCCTGTCCTCTTCCGACTTCCGGCGGCTTGTAATGTCCCTCGTATATTCTATGACATGCGATACGCGCCCTTCTTCGTCCATTATTGGATAGGTGTATATTTCAACCCAGGCCTCTCCGCCTCCGGGCAGGGTGAGGAGTTTGTCCTTTGCGCATGGGTCCGCCGAATGGAAGGTCTTTTCGACAACGCATTCATCACAGCATGAGGTCCTGCGATGCAGCACTTCAAAACACCTCCTGCCGATGAGTTCATCGCACCGTCTCTTTCGCATGTCAGCGTAGGCATCATTGGCACGCACGATCCTGAAGCTGCTGTCGATGATGCTGAAGGGGTCTTTTATGCTGTCGAAGATCGTATTCAGAAACTTCTCGGATCTTATAAGGGTCTCTTCATGGACACTGCATTCCGTGATCTTCCTCGAAATACCGACATAGCCCATGACAGCCCCCCGGGAGTCCTTCAGCACCGAAGCGGAGAGGAAAGACCGGAAGGTGCTTCCATCCTTCCTCCTGTTTGTGACCTCACCGGTAAAACGCGAGGTCTTTTCGACCATTTCATGGATGGTCCTCGCCTCATCCGGATGACTGAAGAGAAGGCCCGCGTCCCTGCCAACCACCTCCGATGAATCATAGCCGAAGATCCGCCCGGCCGCCATGTTGAACTCGATGATGCGGCCGTCGACGCCGACCGCAATGATCACGTCAGGGGCAAAACGGATGATCTCCATGGAATGATCGGACTGCCGGCCGGATTGTTTTCCCCCCCGTCTTTTCGCAGAACCCGTCTTTAGTTCGCCGGAACCCCGAAATGAAGGCCCGTTCCGCCAAACCCCCGATGCCCCTTTTTTTCCCTTTACCAGCATACCACCGGCTCCCCCTGTGATCCCGTTCATTATAACAGGAATAATGCCTTTCTTTTCAATATCCCTGAACGGTCCGCCAAGACAGAAATACGGAGATCTGTTTTTAGACTTCAGTTCCTCACACTGTTGACAGGGATGCTTTCATCCTGGCGGCGGGCCATAGAGATCTTCCCGAACGCCCTCATTACCTTGCCCGCATACTCGGAATCTCCGCCCGAATATCTGAGGAGCGCCTCCCTCAGGTTTCCCGAGGCGGCAATATATCTCTCAAGCACGTATCCCCCGGAGGCGATATTGTCTGAAATCGAATAAAGATCTTCCCTTGCTCTCACAATACCGTGCTCCTTCAACTCGTCGAGCCAGACGTCCGGCACGACGCCCATGAGCCCTACTGCCCCTTTGTCGCTTTCCGCGCGCGGATTGAAGTTTGACTCCACAAGACAGATAGCTAGGACAAGGTCAGGGTTGACGCTCTTCAACGCAGCACCGTACACGCTGGAAAGGACCTGCTGCGGCATGTGGGAATTTTCCTCCATCCATTTGATGACCGCCCTCCTCGTGGCCTCCCTGAAATCACTGACCCTCTGATGCGCAGACAGCAGATAACCTGCGTTCGAACTTTCAAACGGTGTCACTGCCCTGTATGAAACAGTAAGGCCGACTGCTGCGATGAACCCCGCAAGGATATACCGTATCAGCGCTGCCTGCCTTAGGCTTCCTTTCAACCTGTTCTTTATCCTGTTTCCAATCATGTGCACCTCCTAAAGATCCGCCGTCATAAACCATGGAATGGACGGCGACATAGTGAACGCCGCTTGGAATTTATGGAAAATGCTTGATACGCCGGCCTGATTTTAATGGCAGATATGTCTGAGTTGTTACTTTCTATTTATACACAAAAAAAAAGGGCTGTCAACTCCGCGAAGAAAAAAAATTACTCCCCCTCAGAGGGACCCCACGAAGACGACCTGAAAAAATCGAGATGAGGCGCCGCCAGAATTTACAAATCTTTACTCTTTTTTCTTCGGTCTTAACCCACACTTAAGGGATTTTCTTCTATGATGAAGACGGTGGATGTAATCGATATCTGCCCGGAACGATGTTTCCGCTGATATGAAAAAAGGAGGTTAGTATGAAAAAGATTCTGGCTGGTTTACTCATGGGTGTTCTTTTTCTCACAGTCGCCCCATACCGTTCTTACGGGGAGACTTGCGGCTGCGCCGGCGCGGGCATGCATGGAGAGGGCATGCCCATGATGGAAAGAATGAGACATCGGGACATGTGGATGCGGGGACCCGGCATGTGGGCGCAACTAAGGAGGCTCGGCCTCGATGAAAAACAAAGGGCAGAGGCACGTGAGATCTGGGACGCATCCATGAAGGATGTCATTACGAAGACTGCCGATGTCCGGATCAAAAGGATAGAGCTCAGAGAGATCCTTGCAAAAGACCCGGTTGATATGCACGCGGTGGGGGACAAACTAAAAGAGATAGCAACTGTGCAGGCCGATATACGTTTCTCGCATATAAAGGCGATGGAGGACATCAAGGCCCTGCTTACGCCCAAGCAGAGGAAGAAGCTCAGGGAGAATTTCGAGAAATACCGGGGACCAGGAAGGCCCTGGCGAGGGGCCCATGGCCGCGCTCCAATGGCCGCGCCTGACGGCGAACGCGGGAAGATGACTGAGGACATGGACCCAATGGACTAAGAAAATAGGAAATGATTAAGGGGCATCCGCACCGGATGCCCCTTCAAGTTTGTCCTGCCTCAGCCTTCCTGACGGACACATCAAGGGTGAATTCTCTTCAATGACCAACCGGATGAAGACCACCAGCGGCGGCATATCCATGACCTGTCCCGATGATTCCGGCTGCCATGATTATTGCGGGCGTTTGACCCTCATCATTTCATTTCCGCCTTTTTGAAACTCATAGGCCACTTTTTCTATGCCGGCGGCAAGACCGTCTTTAGCGAGTCTGGCTGTGACACTCTCGAGATACCGCGACTTCCTTGCCCCCAGCTCCATGATAGGGAATATCCTTGCCTCGGATGAAACCCTGCAGAGCTCTTTTATCGATTCGACATGAAAGTCTTCGGAAAGCTGCCCGCTATAGAGAAAGAGAAAGTGGGAACATAAGGCAATGTCGAACGTGCCGTCTTTGAATGGCAGATTCGGCAGGCTCGCTTCGATATAACGACCCGCCCTTCGCCCTGCCGGGTAATCCGCAAGAAATGCCTTCATCGCCTCCATTCGGACCCTGCCGAGTTCCTCAACCGAAGAAATATGTTCCCAAACAAATTCATGTCTGTTCTTTCTAGTTTGATCTAAGACCTCCTCATATGTTTCATTGATCCGGCTATCTATTTCGTCGGCACTGAAATGGTAAAGGGGATCAACCGAGATTACATGTCCGCCCCGCACGGTGAGAACAGAGTTAAAACTCGACGGACCATCACCGCAGCCGACAATGTCTTTGGCAAGATCGTCTTCCGTCAATGCAAACATCGCCGCGTATTCATCAAACGAACGGCCCCAGGGGACTATCTTATCGAGAGTAAATGCCATATTTAGTGAACGTCAATGGGAGGACGCCTCTTATCCCGGCAGTATGTAGCAGGTTCCCTGCAGTCTTTAATATTACTGATCCGGCATCTCCCGGGCGAAAGGCGGAAATGGCTTCGAAAGTTATCGAGAAACTGCAATACACCCTAGGTAAACGAATTCTGTTGGTCCCGCCAATGTTTATCAAGCCACTCTCTCTTTTCTCAATTAATCAGTATGGTGTCTCCGGAGATGTCCTGTTTTTTGTGTTCGTTGAATACACTCGTGTTGATCCCGTTCTTTGTGGCTTTGACCATTTTTTTGTTATTCCTGTCTTCTTCTTGGGGCAGGTGACCCCTGTCTTATTGCAGATTCAATTTCGACCGTAAATTTTTTGCCCCCTGTCGGTCTAAGACGAGGACTCGAATGCAGACCTTCTGGCACAAATTCACCGCAATTGCATGTCCACCCTCCGTCGGAAAATGAGGAGTCTTGAAGAACTCTTCCGCATATTGGGCAAAGACATTCTTCCTCAGAACTTGTGGACTTATTTTTAATTTCCATTTCTATTCCCTCTCGTCGTAAGTTATTGTGGTCATTTATCTTACACACAACGAGGGGCGTGAGCCGCGCCGGCACAGAGCTTATCGGAAAAATGACTGCCGCTATTCGCCGTCGGTCTCGATGCCTTTGTTGTATGCTGCCTAGATTTCATTTCTCTATTTCCCCCGATGGAGAAAGGGCAATAGAGCGGACGGGTCGATGTTGAATAAGAAGACAGCGGCCAGCAAATATACGAGCAAAATAAGCGGCACTAACGTGAGTAGAACGATTATTCGTTTCTCCTTCGGTATCGGGTCTTTCCATATCTCTGTTTTTATTCCGAAAAAATATCTTGTCTCATTTCCGCTTTCCGTTCTCTTAATATCCCGATAAATGTTTCGCGACATCCGAAGTGCGTATGCTAGCACCACAAGACCGATTAGTATTCTGCCCATGTAGTTATCTAAATTTGCCTCACTTTATTGCATACAACGACGACAATGAGCCGCCGTGGCAACCACCTTCCCGAAAAGACGACGGGGCTATCACCCGTCGCCTTGATTGATTTGTTAGCCCTCTTCAGTTACCTTTCGCTGCGATGCATTCAACTTCTACCCGCGCGCCGAACGCTAGGCCGTTTGCCCCCAAGGCGCTCCGGGCCGGATACGGCTTCGTGAAAAAGGACCTGTAGACTTCATTGAATGTCGCATACTCAGACATGTCCGCCAGCATGACCGTGCATTTCACAACATCGCCCA
>JAWOKY010000136.1:0-10111 GCA_033853975.1 Thermodesulfovibrionales bacterium | reverse complement strand
CGGCATGGGAATAGCAGTACCGGAAGATCGCGACTTCAACACAGCGCGTGAGATCTATGATCATCTGGTTGGGACATGCGGCAGCTGCATTCCGGTTTTCCGGAAGGTCTGCTTTAAAGGAAAGCAGTATGCAGAGGGCATCACTGAAGGGATCCCTGTTACAACACACCTCGTATCATACGATGGGGATATAATAGTAGACAGTGAATAAAATCCGGGTAATAGGCATAGGGTACAGGCCCTTCGACAAAAAGGCGAGGGAGGCCCTTCTTGCCTCAGACAGCATCCTCGCCTCCAACCGGCTCTTTGAGGTCTTCAGGGCGTACGAGGAGTTTGAGCAGGTAAAGGGGAAGGTCCTGGTGATAAACAAGATAGATGAACTGATGGAGTACATGCGCGTTAATATCGGCAAACAGTCGGTCGTGCTTCTGGCCTCGGGCGATCCACTTTTTTTCGGTATCGGCAGGAAGGTCCTTGATGAATTCGGAGCTGAGCGCGTCGAGATGCTCCCTGATCTTTCGAGCATCCAGGTCGCCTTCTCGAAGATAAAAGAGCCCTGGGACGACGCGTTTTTGATCAGCCTCCACGGAGGACCTGATCCGTCAAAGCGAAGGAGGCTCCCTTATGAAATCAAAGATATCCCTTCCCTTTTAGATGCGCATTACAAGATCGCCGTCCTGACAGACAGGGAGAATAACCCCTCTGCCATAGCTTCCTTTTTGAACTCTCAAGGGGCGAAGAATCCCGAAGAACTGTCGATATACGTCTGCGAAAGGCTCGGCTACCCTGATGAAAAGATCACCTCCGGCGCTCCGGCTGAAATCGCGGGGATGACCTTCTCCGACCCAAACGTTGTGATCCTCCTGAAGAGCGCGGGAGTGCGGAAGCACGGAAGTGCAGAAGCAGAAAGCATCACGAAAGAAGGGGGGCCCGTTTTCGGTCTGACCGAAGACGAGATTTCACATGCGCGGGGGCTGATCACCAAAGACGAGGTGCGGGCGGTATCTCTCCACAGTCTGAGACTGCCCCGGAAGGGCGTGCTGTGGGACATAGGCGCAGGATCAGGCTCTGTATCGATCGAGGCCGCGCGGCTTTCTCCGGGGCTCAGGATCTATGCGATCGAAAGAAACGACGAACAGCTCGCAAACATTGAGGAGAACAAGCTGAGGTTCAACCTCTCGAATATCGCGATCACATCCGGAGAGGCCCCTCAGGTGTTGGGTGACCTTCCCTCTCCTGACAGGGTCTTCGTCGGCGGAAGCGGCGGCGAGCTTTCTGGAATCATCCGGCGGATCCGCGAGAGGATGCCAAGGGGGATCGTCGTAATCAACGCGGTGACGCTTGAGACCCTCAACGAGGCCCTGCTGCTTCTTGAAAACAACGGTTTCGAGCCGGAGGTGTCGCAGGTCTCCGTATCAAGGTCTAGGATACTGAAAGGTCAGAGGCATCTGTCCCCTCTGAACCCGGTCTTCGTGATAAGAGGGGAGAGGAAATGAATACGGGAAAACTCTATGTCGTCGGCGTAGGTCCCGGCGACCCTGAACTTCTGACGGTAAAGGGGATGCGGATCCTAAAGAGCGTCTCCTGCATCTGCGTGCCAAAGGGAAGGGAGGAAGGAAGCAGCCTGGCGCTTTCGATCGTAAGAAGGATCGTTGACCTCGGCGGCAGGGAAATCATTGAGGCCCACTTCCCGATGAGAAAGACAAAAGGCCCAGGCAGTGGAAAAGAGCTCGATGCAAAGTGGGACGAGACGGTCAAAACGGTGTCTGAAAGGCTCAAAAACGGCATCGACATCGCCTTCATCACGATAGGAGATCCGACGATCTACAGCACCTTCTTCTATCTGCATGACAGGCTGCTCGAAACGATGCCGGGTCTTGATATCGAGATCGTGCCGGGCGTCTCTTCGATCAACGCATCTGCTGCGCGGGCGCAGATTTCCCTCGGACTCGCCGACGAAAAGATAGCGGTCCTCCCCGCGACCTATGCCGAAAACCTGAGGGAGATCCTCGAGACCTTCGATACGGTCGTTCTCATGAAGGTCCACCGGGTATTCGGGAGGGTCCTTGCTGCGCTTGACGATCTGGATCTCACATCGCGTGCCGTATGCGTCTCGAGGGCAGGGATGGAAGACGAAAAGATATACAGGGACATCAGGCAGATAAAGGAAGAGGACATGAACTACTTTTCGATGGTGATAGTAAGAAGATGAGCGCAAAGACGGCCGTCTATTTCGTTGGTGCAGGACCCGGAGATCCCGAGCTGATAACACTCAGGGGCAGGAGGCTCCTTGATGAAGCCGATGTCGTGATCTATGCAGGAAGTCTCGTTAACCCCGAACTCCTCAGGGGCATAAGGGCCGAGATATTCGATTCTGCAAAGATGAACCTCGACGAGATCATCGAGGTGATCGACAGCGCCGCAAAAAAGGGAAAGATGGTGGTGAGGCTTCATACCGGAGATACCGCTTTTTACAGCGCGATATCCGAGCAGATCGAAAGACTGAGGGGACTCGGCATAGACTATGAGGTGGTCCCGGGCGTATCTTCGGCGATGGCGGGGGCCGCTGTGCTCGGACAGGAACTCACAATACCCGAGATCAGCCAGACGGTGATATTCACGAGGATAGAGGGGAGAACCCCTGTCCCTGAGTCCGAGAGACTCGCCTCGCTTGCGGGCCACGGATCGACGATGGTGATCTTTCTCAGCGTAGGCATGATCGAAAAGGTGAGGGATGAACTGCTCAAGGCCTACGACGGGGAGACGCCTTTTGCCGTCATCGAGAGGGCATCGTGGCCGGGCCAGAAGGTGGTGAGGGGAAGACTGAAGGAGATCGCCGAGGCCGTGAAGGACGCAGGCATAAGGAAGACGGCGCTCATCTATGTCGGAGATTCCCTCAGGGCATCGGAAGGGCCGACAGGAAAGGAATCGAAACTCTACCACAGGGACTTCAACCATGAATACCGAAAATAAGACGGCCGTTTTTTACATAACAGAGAGGGGCCATCGGCTCGCAGAGAGACTGAGGGAACATTATCCTGACCTCGATATCATCAGGTTTTCAAAGGGGAAGACCCAAAGTATATGGGGGGAATACGAAAGGTTCATCTTTATCATGGCAGCAGGGATCGTTGTCCGGACGATAGCCTCTCTTATAGAGGACAAGAAAAGCGACCCTGCCGTTGTGGTGCTCGATGAAAAGGGAAGACACGCGATAAGTCTCCTGAGCGGCCACCTTGGGGGAGCAAACGACCTCGCAAGGGAGGTTGCTGACTTCCTCGGAGGACAGGCGGTCATCACTACCGCATCCGACGTCAATGACCTTGCGCCGATCGACCTCTGGGCACAGGACAACGACCTTGTGATTGAAGACTGGGAGCTTCTCCCTCGCATCGGGACGCGCCTTATCAACAATGGGAGGCTGTCGGTCTACACAGAGTGCGAACTTCCGATGCCTGAAGGGTATGTCAGGGTCGATGAGCCTGCCTCGGCGGACCTCATCGTTACACACAGGATTCTGGTTTCCTCCTGTAACGACGAGAATCCGATGACCCTCACTCTCAGGCCGCGGGACCTTGTCCTTGGCATCGGCTGTAACAGAGGGACATCTCCAGAGGAAATCGAGGATGCCGTCAGAAAGGCCCTTGCAGGGCACGACGTCGCCTTTGCTTCGGTCCGATCGGTGGCAACTATTGATATCAAGGCAGAAGAGCCCGGGATCGTAGTCTTCTGCAGGAGGCATTCACTCGATCTTATTTCATTTACCCCGGAAGAGCTGAACGGTGTCGATGGAATATCGAAATCAGAGGCTGCATTCAGGGCAACAGGCGCCAATGCCGTGGCCGAGCCGGCTGCGCTTCTTGCGGCAGGAGCCGAAAGGCTTCTCGTGCCGAAACAGAAGGCGGGCAACGTGACAGTCGCCGTGGCGGAACTGACCGGCCGAGGTGCTCCTCAGAAAAAGGCCGGAAAGCTCTATGTAGTGGGAACCGGGCCGGGTTCAGTCGGGCATATCACCCCCTATGCCAGACGGGCTATCGCTCAATCGGATGCCATCGTGGGTTACGGCACATACATCGACCTCATCAGGGAACTGACAAGGGAAAAGGAGGTCTTCTCCACCGGCATGACCCAGGAGATAGACAGATGCAGGAAGGCCGTCGAGCTTGCGATGGAAGGAAAGACCGTTTCTGTGATTAGCGGCGGAGACCCGGGGATATATGCGATGGCAGGGCTTGTCTTTGAGATCTGCAGGGGCATTGCAGGCAATGACCTCAAAATTGATGTCGAGGTTGTGCCCGGCATATCTGCGCTGAACGCATGCGCAGCGAGGCTCGGTGCGCCTCTCATGCATGACTTCGCATCGATCAGCCTCTCAGACAGGCTCACCCCCTGGGACCTGATAGAGCGCAGGCTCGATGCCGCCGCCAGAGCCGACTTTGTGATCGTCCTCTATAACCCAAAAAGCAGGGGAAGGGCCGGACATATCGGAAGGGCGGGGGAGATCATCCTCAGACACCGGTCGCCCGGCACGCCGGTCGGCATCGTAAAGGGTGCGATGAGAGATGATGAAAGGATCGTCCTTACGGACCTCTCAAATATGGCCGGCCAGGAGATCGATATGCAGACCACCGTGATCATCGGCAACTCAAAGACCTTCCTCTGGAACGACCTCATGATAACGCCGAGTGGATATGAAAAGAAACTCAGGTCCTGAGCCCGTCGCCCCGGGAAGGACGGCCTTCTTCTGGGACGAGTCCTTTCTCTGGGGACTCATGTCATACAAGGCGCTACGTGAAAACAACCTTTCTTTCGATCTCCTCCGGTCAGAGGATATAAAAAATGGCGCCCTCAATGGGTACGCTATGCTCTTTGTGCCCGGGGGATGGGCCTCAAACAAGATAAAATCACTCGGGGAGACCGCAGCAGCCGAGATAAGAAGGTTCGTTGAAGATGGCGGAAGCTATCTGGGTTTCTGCGGGGGCGCGGGCCTTGCGACACTCGACGGAATAGGTCTTCTCGATGTCAGGAGAAAGCCTACAAGGGAGAGGGTCCCGAGCTTCAGCGGAAGGATACGCTTAGACATCAGGGAGCACCCGATATGGAACGGCCTCCCTGCTGGGGAGATCGGATCTGATAGCCCTGCAGTTTTTCATGCCTGGTGGCCTTCACAGTTTGTAGTCGATCAGGGGATAGATGTGCTCGCCTCTTACGGCGATGCTCTTTCTGATTCATTCAGTTCAGACCTTAATGTCGGCGATACATCCACAAACGGCAACTGGGCCGGCCTCGAAAAACTCTACGGCATAAACCTCGACCCAACCCGTCTTCTTAACGATCCCGCGGTGGTCGAGGGAAGATACGGAAAAGGAAAGGTCATCCTTTCTCTCCTTCACTTCGACACCCCGGGAGACCGGGACGGGCATGCGGTCTTGCGGAACCTCTGGCGGTATCTGGGAGGAATCGAACATCGGGAAGCCTCAGATCTGACCGAAAAGGGATCCGCAGGTATTGACCTGCTTGAAGCAGTCTCCGGGCTTGAGGCCAGGGTCGGCGAATTGATCTCTCTTGGGATCAGGAATTTTCTCTGGTTCTGGAGAAACCCGATGCTCCTTCAGTGGCGCCGGGGCGTCAGAGGGCTTGAGTACTGCACACTCCATGTCATGACGAAGGAAATCGCCGGGATGATAAGGGCAGGGGCTGAAGCTGACATCAGAGACCGCATCGACCGCATACGGGCTCTTCTCAACACCTTTGTCGATGACGCCGCGCGACTGCTTGTGAGGGAGCGTCTTGCGATGCAAAACGGACACATCACCTATGACAGGTGCGATGTCCCCGAGATCGTTGAGCTAAGAACGAGACTCTTTTCGAATTCAAAGAGCCACGGAGGGTTGTTCAAGGAACTGATCGATGAGATGGATGAAGTACTTTTTCTGCTGCTAAGGTCTGGCCGGAGTCAGGGACTCAAAACAGGCCAGCCGGGATAAAAAAGGCCGGCAGCAGCCCTCGGGCCTGAGTCTTATTCCTCCACAAGATCAAGCACAAGGTCACCGTGGCTGTCCATAACGCTTTTTTTCGTCCTTAGAAGCGCGTGACAGCGCCTGATGGCTGCCACAAGGACTATTGCCGTAAGCGCCATGATCACGATCGACATGACAGCCAGAAGATAGTTGCCTTTTGGAAGATAGTTCTCCGTGACGTTCAGGTAGCCCGCGTACATCGTGACAAAGGTCATGAAGATGCCCGGCGCCGCGGTAATCCAGATGTACTTAAGCCTCCCCATCCTCAGAAGCATCGTCGTTCCTATGATCAGTGCGCTTGAGGCAAGCAGCTGATTGCTCATGCCAAAGAGGGGCCAGATCGTTGCGATATTTCCTGTATAGACCAGATAGCCCCAGGAAGCGGTAAAGACCACGCTCGTGATGAATATTCCGGGCAGCCATCCCTTTTCAATGAATTTCGGATACAGCTTCCCTGCCATCTCCTGGAGGAGGAACCTCCCCACCCTCGTTCCTGTATCGACCGCCGTGAGGATGAAGACGGCCTCGAACATTATCGCAAAGTGGTACCAGTAGGACATAAGACCCTTCATGAGGGGAACTGACGAGAATATATAGGCCATCCCGACCGCAAGCGAGACGGCTCCGCCGGGCCTCCCCTGGATCTTTTCCCCCACCGCGACGGAAAGTTGAGGGAGGTTCACGACTGTCATGCCGAGCTTATGGAATACCGCAGGGGTGGCATTGATCGCGAAGTAGTCTGCGGGCACCAAAACGCATGCGGCAACCAGCGCCATTATCGCCACAAAGCCCTCTACAAGCATCGCGCCGTAGCCGATAAAGAGGATGTCCCTTTCGTTTCCGACCATCTTGGGTGTTGTCCCTGTGCCGATGATTGCGTGAAATCCCGACAAGGCTCCGCAGGCGATCGTGATGAAGATAAACGGGAAGACCTTCCCGGGTATCACCGGTCCTCCGCCACTTACATAGCCGGTGATCGCGGGCATATTGAATTCAGGCCGCACAATAAAGATCCCCGCTGTGAGCATTGCGATCGTACCTATCTTCAGATATGTCGAAAGATAGTCCCTCGGGCAAAGGAGGAGCCAGACAGGAAGGACCGATGCGATAAAGCCGTATGCAGGGATGATCAGGGATATCTGTTTTTTCGAAAGTGAAAATATCGAAGAAAGCACGGGGCTTGCCACAACATAGGGCCCCGCCAGTATCGCAAGGAAGAGAAGGACAACGCCGATGATGCTTCCGCCTCTGATGTCGCCGGGTCTTATCTTGTACATCCATATGCCCATGAAAAAAGCTATCGGCATCGTTGCAAAGACGGTGAAGGTCCCCCATACGCTTTCGAACATCGCGTTAACAACCGCGATCGAAAGCCCGGCAAGGGTGAGGATCAGGATGAAGAGAAAGGCGAAAGAGGCGACCGCTCCCGCGGCCGTCCCTATCTCGTTTTCGGCGATCTTCGAGAGGCTATGTCCCTTGTGTCGCACGGAGGCAAAAAGCACGATCATGTCATGGACGCCGCCTGCCAAAACCGCGCCTATCAGGATCCAGAGGGCGCCCGGGAGGTACCCGAACTGGGCCGCCAGAACCGGCCCGAGAAGGGGTCCTGCGGCCGCGATTGCGGCGAAGTGGTGTCCGAAGAGTACGTACCTGTTGGTCTTATGGTAGTCGTGGCCGTCCGCCATCGTCACTGCAGGCGTTGGCCTGTCGGCCCTGAGGACGAGCATCCTGTCGGCGATGAAGAGTCCGTAAAGCCTGTAGGCGATCGCAAAGATCATGAGTGCTGAGAAAACGAGAGTCACGGCGTTCATCGAAAATCCTCTCTCCTTGTGCTGCGGTCTTTCAGTTCTATTTTATGATTCCCCCACGGCTGATTTCTGTCAATCTTTTTTTTCTGCGGAAGGGACATGTTTTACGTCAAGAATCGGCGTGGATCGAGGAACCGGCTGTATTGATATCAATCAGCCTCCGGTTCTCTGTCTCGGTCACGACGCCCGCCGACATCGCCTGGGCGGGCGCCTGCCGCCAATGCCAAAGAAGCGCCAAGAAGGGCGATGAGCGAAAGCGCCATCATCCCGTACTTGAAAGCGCCTGTCATGTCCTTGATGATCCCGACGAGATAGGGGCCGAGAAAACCGCCCAGATTGCCGATGGAGTTTATGAGGGCTATTCCTCCCGGGGCGGCTGAGCCGCAAAGAAAAGACGTTGACAGTGCCCAGAAGGGCCCGAGACTTCCCCATATTCCCAGCGCGGCAAGCGATACCCCGGCAATCTTCGCCACCGGTGTCTGCGTGTATGCCGCCCACATAAGACCGGCTGAGGCAAGCAGCGCTCCTCCTGCGGTATGAAGCCGCCTCTCGCCGGTCCTGTCAGAACTAAGACCGACAAACGTCATCCCTATTGCAGCGCAAAGGTATGGGACCGCAGAAACGATCCCGATCCCCACTTCACTCAGCCGCGACATCTCCTTTATGATCTGCGGCAGCCAGAGGCCTGTGCCGTACATCGCGATGACAATCGAAAAATAGATCAGGGCAAGAAGCCATACCCTGCCGCTTCGGGCCGCCTGGGAGAGGTACCTTATGCCGTGCCGCTCTGTAACGTGCGCCTCGTTTTTAAGCTCCTCTAAAAGCCAGCTTCGCTCTTCAGAGGAAAGCCATTTCGCCTGTTCGGGAGAGTCCGTCAAAAAGATCAGGACGATTATCCCGAGCGCAACTGCAGGCGCGCCCTCCAGGATGAATAGCCACTGCCATCCTGAAAGACCAGCCGTGTGCATCGTCAGAAGCATCCCCGAAATCGGGCCGCCTATGACCCCGGATACGGCCGTTGCGGTCATAAAAAGGGCGATCGTCCTGGCCCGATATCGTGCCGGCAGCCAGTAGGTAAGATAGAGTATCATTCCCGGGAAAAAGCCCGCCTCGGAAAGCCCCAGAAGAAACCTTACGAGATAGAAAGTCCTTGGCCCCTGTACGAAGGCCGTTACGCAGGCGGCTGCGCCCCAGGTGATCATGATTCTTGCTATCCAGAGCCTCGCGCCCACGCGAGCGAGGATGAGGTTGCTCGGGATCTCAAAGAGAAAGTAACCGACGAAGAAGATTCCACTTCCCAGCCCAAACACCGCAGGGCTCAGCCCGAGAGCGGCATTCATCTGAAGCGCGGCGAAGCCCACGTTTACGCGATCGATGTAGGCAACGATATAGAGGATAAACAAAAAAGGGACCAGCCGGTACGATATCCTGCGGACGGTCCTCCTGCCTATCTCACCTTGACTGTTAAAATCGCGGGACGAATCTCTCACACTTCCTCGCCAATCTTTTCATATAATAGATTTTAATACTCAGCATTCAAATGTTGCCTTTCTGAAAGTATACCTTGCAAATGCCGCGATGCAGATGATCTGTCTTTTCTGATCGATTGCAAAAGCCTGATAAAACGGGGGGGACGCCTTTATCTGACAGTGCCCGCATATCCCTTATTGTGGTCAGAGAAAAAGGATGCCGCGGCGGGGCATTTCAGAAGGTATACGCTAAACAGTATCTGCAGGGTAATCGAATCCGCAGGATTTAAAGTGTGAATTTTCAACCTACATTTTCCGCTTTCTGTCTATTCCCATTTTTCTCTCCAGAACGCTTCCCTACCGGTTAGGTTTATCCCGATATAAGACTGAGAAGGCCGCGCGCAATCACGCTGTGAAAGGCGGGATGATGCGCCGCATCCTGAGTTTCTCCCTGAATTCGGAAATCGGGAAGCTCAGAAAAGGCAAATCGATGAGTTTCGGGAGCAGCTGTCTGGTGGTGGCCAGGAATTCCTGAAAGGTCTTGACGCAGGGCGCTCATCGGACATCTTCGAGAATCTTTTCCATGTAATAGATTTCAATATGGCCGCATTCATACCCTGCTTTTCTGAAAATCTGATAGCCAAGCTTCTTATAAAGATGAATGTTATTGTCGCTCCTTGAGCCGACGAACAGTTCGAAGCGTTTTGAAGCAAAGTTTTTCTCAATTTCCCGCATGAGGGCGGCACCGATTCCTTGATTATGCATTGCCGGATGAACGGCCAATCTGCCGACATGGCAGGTTCCCTTTTCTTCA
>JAWOKY010000135.1:0-34579 GCA_033853975.1 Thermodesulfovibrionales bacterium | reverse complement strand
CATGTCCTTTTTGTGATAATTTGGAGAAAGATCTGTCAAAGGAGTGAAGACAATTGATGGAGAAAAGCCTTTAATGAAAAGAGATCCCGTATGCAATATGGAGGTACGCGAGGAAAATGCGGTCACTGCGGAGTGTAACGGCGAGGTCTTCTATTTCTGCTCAGAGGGATGCAGGGACAAGTTCCTCAATGAGCGGGTCTGCAAAGTGCCCCGCAGGTCTTATGATCTTATAATAGTCGGCGCCGGCCCTGCAGGGCTGACCGCCGGCGTATACGCCGCAACGCTCCGCGTAGACGCCTTCCTCATAGGAAAGGACCTCGGCGGGCAGGCGGTCGACAGCACCAAGATCGAAAATTATATGGGCTATGACTTCATCAGAGGCCCTGAACTCGTCGAAAAATTCCAGTATCAGCTCATTCACTCCCACTACATCGACCATCTTATCGGCGAAGTGGATAGGGTCGATGCTGTTGAAGGCGGCTTTAACGTGATAACGGCGGAACTGGTGCACTATTTCGCGAAAACCGTGATCGTTGCGACTGGCATGACCAGAAGGAAGCTGGACGTGCCCGGCGAGGAAACGTTTCAGAGGAGAGGGGTTTTTTACGGTAATATCCAGGATTTTTCCTTTGTCCATGACTCCTCTGTTGCCGTTATAGGGGGCGGGAATTCGGCGCTTCAGATGGCAGAAAACCTACGTGCTGTGGCTAAGGAGATCCACCTCGTATCTCTCGGTGAGCTCACGGGCGACCCCGTGATCGTAGAAAGGGTGAAATGCTTCGAAAATCTTCATATCTACGAGGGATTCAAGGTGCTCGAAATGGTTGGCGACAGTTCCCTTTCGGGCATCACAATACGGAAGACAGGCGAAGAAGAGACAAGGAACATTCCTGTCAGGGGGGCGTTCATATCGATAGGTCTGCAGCCGAATATCTTTCCGGTTGCACACCTTGTTAAATCCAACGATCGCGGGGAGATCATGATTGGTCCCGATTGCAGCACTTCATGCCCGGGGCTGTTCGCAGCGGGAGATGTTACGAATGCCTTTGGAAAGAGGATCATTATCGCATCGGGTGAGGGAGCTAAGGCTGCGATGGCTGCACGGCAGTACCTCCTGAGCAGCGCAAGGGAATGCAAATAAAACCCGTGTTGTTTTCTTGTCGATCATGCAAATGCAGGGATGAGCACTGCTTCTATTCGTAGCGGGGAAGTGAAAGCACAACCTGCGTTCCCTCTCCCTTTACTGCCTCGAGTCTCATCCACCCCATTTTGTTCCTTGCCGCCTGTCTTGCGATGGCGAGGCCGAAGCCGGTGCCGTTTGGCTTTGTTGAGTAAAAGGGGGAAAGAAGCTTCAGGATCTCGTCTTCCTTTATGGGTGCGCCTGTATTGAATATGGCGACGGTGAGACTGTGGGGCCGCAGACCTTCGGCATTCGAAGCGATCCGTATCCGTGCGTCCTCCCCTGCAAGGGCCTCGATTGCGTTTTCAAGAAGGTGGGAAAAAAGCGCCTCCATGTCGCGGCGGTCTGCAAGGATATAGTCGGCTTCAGGTTTGATGTCCCTGTCGATGCGGGGTCTCGCATACCGACCGCCGGCGAAGAGTTTTTCGAGGACGTCATCAAGCAGTTTCGTGAGGGATATCTTTTCGAAAAGAGGTTCTCTTTCGAAGACCTCCATGTATGTCTTGATATCACGCACCAGCCGGTCGCACTTGGAGCTCTGGGCATAGATGAATTGATATACCGGATATGCCGGGTCGGTGGCGGCCACCTGCTTGAGCAGTCTGCTTACGTTTCCCCCTATTATCGTGACAGGGTTTCTTATCCTGTCGGCGATTCCCTTGATTATCTCGGTGTCGCACCGCGTTGTCGTCTCAAGGTATGCATCCGTTTCCACAAGCAGGCAGAAGTCGACGAGTTTGTCTATCACCAGAAGCGCCCCGGCAGCGCTTTCCGGAGGCAATTCCGAAAGCGCCACTTCCTGGCAGAACTGTCGCACGACTGAAAAACCCATGTTGGAAAACCGCTTGTCAAGACGTATCTCAACGTGCTTTACCCCCACGCTCCAGAGGTAATTCAGGAACCCTTCGTCCAGCCCCCTCGAAAAGAGAGCCTCGAACCATTCGGCCCAGGCCTCAAGGAGATAGCCGGGCCTCCTTTCATGCTCTATGATGATCCTTGCCTCCGGTATCTCCATGAAAAAGCGAAAGAAATGGGAGGCGAAGTCCTCCTTCCGGCTTATCAATATGTCCTTTAGCGGTTCGAGCTTTCGCAGTTCGGCCTCATTCAGCCCAAGCCAGTTTTTGAAGGTCTGCAGCTTCCCAAACGGCATCGGAACATTCAGCATAAGCCTTTTCCTCGCATGATAAAACCATTCTACCATGATAATCCGCCTCCGCAATTCCCATCGGCCTGCACTTCCCCGAAGTGGGATTTCCACGTTGACAAACCATGCAAGAATAGTTATATTCTTATTATCTTATACAAAGGAGTTGAAATGGAATCCATCAGACACCGCATCGAGATGTTGAAGGTCATTGCACATCCTGTCAGGGTACAGATCCTTGAGGAACTCATGAAGGGCGTCAAATGCGTAAGCGACTTTCAGGATTTCCTTGAGATCAGTCAGCCGAATGTTTCACAGCACCTGGCACTCCTAAGGCGGTATGGCATCATCGATTATTACGTCGACGGAAGGCTGAAATGCTATTTCCTGGTGGATGCCTTCATCCCGGACCTTATCGAGATACTGAAAAAGGAGTATTCAGAGCAGTTGCCTGCGCCGGCCTGCTGCCCTGTCACGAAAAAGGGGAAGTATCCGGGAGGCAGACAAAAAACAGCGGCGGCGTAGTGTGCCCGTGAAAGGCGCCGAATGTTGAGAGGATGAACTGGCCCATACAATGAAACCGGTAAATGACGAAAGGAGATACACGGGATGAAGAAGAACCGCATTGTGCTGTACGTCAATGAGCCGATGGGCAAACGTTGACTTATGAATATGGAGTCTGCCCGGAGGGCGGAAGAAGAGTTCGGAGCTGAAATTGTTGTGATCGGTAAGACTTCGAAAGAATATGCAATGGAAAAAGACCCTCCTCCCTGCCCGTCCGTTGCATTGAACGGCCGCTTTATCGCAATAAATGGCACGGTTTCTTTTGAGGAACTGAAAGATAGAATAGTCAAGGCAATGTGAAAAAGGAGTTTTCATGGACATTTCTTTTCTTTTTACCCTTCTTGTCTTAGGCCTGGGCGGAGGATTTCTGTCGGGTCTCCTTGGTTTGGGCGGAGCGATTTTCATGATACCGCTGCTCCTCTACGTGCCTCCTCTTCTCGGCGTCGCCCATCTCGACATGAAACAGGTGGCCGCGATAAGTATGGTGCAGGTGCTCGCCGCGTCCCTCTCCGGATTGATTGTCCATAACAAGAACCGTTTCGTAAGCAAATCGCTTCTAGTAACGATGGGAGCCTGCAACGCCGTCGGCAACCTCGCGGGCTCTCTCCTTTCCAGAAATGCCAAAAGCGTGTTTCTGCTGGCCGTATTTGCCACCATGGCGGTAATAGCAGCGGTAGTGATGTTCATTCCGAAGCGTGAACAGGGCAAGGACATTGCGCCCGAGGATCTTACATACAACAAGCCCGCCGCGTCTGTTGCGAGTCTTGCGATCGGGAGCTTTGGCGGCATGGTGGGGGCCCCAGGCGCATTCATCTACGTGCCTGTAATGATATATCTTCTGGACATCCCGACCCGTATAGTGATCGGCAGCACGCTTGGGATCGTTTTTATGGGTGCGATCATGGGCACAATCGGCAAGATGGTCACCGGGCAGATAATCTGGCCCTATGCGATCGCATTGGTCGTTGGCACGATTCCCGGCGCACAGTTCGGCGGAAGGCTGAGCAAGATGGTCAATACCAGGTATCTAAGGTTGGGCATAGCCGTCATTATCGCGGCAACAGGCATCAGGATGTGGTACCAGGTAACAACAGGACACTAAGGGTATGAAAGGAGGAAAGGTTATGGGCAAGGCATTCACTCTTTTTGTCTCTACATCCCCTTATTCTTACGAAAACACGCTCACGACAGTCCGGGTGGCAGAGGCGGCCCTGAAGAAGGGCCACAGTGTAAACCTCATCGCATCGGCCGACGGCATCTACTGCTTTCTCAGGAAACAGAAGGCGAAGGGAATAACGAACGCCGAAGAGGAATTCACGGCGCTGATCCAGAAGGGGCTGAGGGTCTATCTCTGAGGAGGGTGCGTGAACTTTCGCCATGCAGCGAAAGAGGATTTTCTCGACGGGGTGGAGGTCGGGGCGCTCAAGGGTCTTTTTGAAACAATGGGCGAAAGCGATATCTGGCTCAACATAGGTGCTTAATGTGATGGGCATAATATTACCTTTTCGCTCATTCTCGGTCTTTCGACCTCCGAGGATTTTGCCTCTTGACATTGTATTCGTGCTTTTGAATATCGGCAAAATAAGCCGCTCAAAGGCAATATTACGCCCAAGTTGCATACAAGGAGAATGAAATGGGAAAGATTGCGATGATACTCAGGAAGCCTCCCTACGGAGACATAAATGCAGCGGAAGCCGTACGGCATGCCCTCGGGGCGGTCTCAGGCGATCTCGAAGTCTCTTTTATCATGGTGGACGGCGGCGTCCTCCTTGCGCGCAAGGGACAGGACGACACCGGCACCGGATTTACGAACCTGGAATCTACATTGAGGGACTGCTGCGAAATGGGTGTCGAGGTCTTTGCGGACCACATGTCTCTCATAGATTACGGTGTGAAGAGGGAAAGCATGGTCGAGGGAGTGAAGGTCGTCGAAGAAGCGGAGCTGGCGGCGATACTCAAGGAGGCTGTCACAACGATGATATTTTAGACGGACCCATACAGAGGTGGCCCGGCATGCTGGAAAACGCCATAGAATCGGCAATTAAAATTTTGATTCACGTGACCGCAGAAATAACTTCTCGGGGTATTTCGTGCCAGACTTATCGCTTAGTTCTGGGAATCTGAGGGGCTTCCGACTATGGACGTATTCCACCATGTCCGGATCCTCAGGGATATAGGCTCCGGAAGTTCAATGCAGCAGGAGAGGAGGAACGATGATCATCATTATAAGAAGCGGGCCTGATACACCCGAGGGGAGGAGGGCCCTCAGGCTTGCCCAGTCAACTGCGTCCGACATTGTTCTTTTGCAAAACGGGGCGTATTTTCTGAACAAGGATGCGCTTGAGGGATTTTACAATATTGCCTATGTCCTCGAAGACGATATGAAATTGAGAGGACTGAAAGGCAGCGGGAGTGAGGCAAGGCTTACGATGATAAGCTACGACGGCCTTGTCGACCTCATGGCCGAAACTGACAAGGTGGTTGGGATGTTCTAAACAAAAATAACGGCTGTTATAAAAACGTATTTGTCATTCCCGCAAGCGAAGGGCGTCGGGAATCCTTCCCGAAGAAAGATTCCGGGCAAGCCGGAATGACAGATGAGTGAAGAAAGGGGGAGACGATGGCGAAGATAGCTGTGCTGGGAGGTTCTTTTGGCGGGCTTACGGCGGCCCTCGAGCTTAAGAGGCTTTTGGGCAGAGAGGCCGATGTAACAGTCATCAGCGACGATGACAGGTTTGTATTCCTTCCTTCTCTTCCCTGGCTGATCATGGGATGGAGAAGGCCCGAGGAGATCACACTCAAAGTAAGCGAGATACTGAGGCCGAAGGGAATCGATTTCATCCACGAGCCGGCAAGACAGGTGGACCCCGATTCCGGCAAGGTCCTGACGGCAACAAGAGAGCTCGCCTACGACTTCCTTGTCATCTCCACCGGTCCCTATCTTTCGTTCGAGGAGATACCAGGGCTTGGACCCGACAAAGGGCATACAGACTGTGCTTTTACGCTGGATCATGCGGTAAAGACCGCGCAGAGCTGGCGAAAGATCATTGAAGAACCCGGTCCGGTGGTCGTGGGCTCGGCCCAGATGGTGAGTTGTTTTGGTCCTTCCTATGAACTGGCCTTCGAGATGGATGCCGAGCTCAGAAGAAGGAAGATGCGCCACAGCGTGCCGATCCTCTATCTGACATCGGAGCCTTATCTTGGCCATATGGGAGTTGGCGGCCTGGGGAAGTCGAGGAGGTGTATGGAGGATGAATTCGCCGAGAGAGACATAAAACCGCTGGTAAACCAGTCTATCGAGGAGGTTGCCCCGGGTGAGATAAGGCTCAAAGACGGCTCGAAGATACCCTTCAAAGTTGCGATGATCGCACCGCCTTTCAAGGGAGTTGCCGCTGTTTCGGCGCTTGGCAATCCGAGGGGCTTCATCCCTGTCGACAAGCACTATCGGCATACCAGATACAGGAATATCTTTGCTGTCGGCATAGCCATGGCTATCGCGCCTCCTGAGCCGACGCCTGTTCCTGTTGGCGTCCCGAAGACGGGTTTCATGACGGTGAAGATGGCGAAGACCGCGGCAGCAGCGATCTTCTCCGACATCAAGGGGACGATCCCCCCGCCGATGCTCGATATAGATGTTGTATGCCTCATGGATATGGGCAATACTGCAGCCCTTATGAAGGCGGTCCCGGTGCTCCCGCCGAGGCAGGAATCTTATACGAAAAAGGGCATCTGGGCCAAATGGCTCAAGGTGTCATTCGAGAGATACTTCCTGTGGAAGATGAGACACGGGCTGAGCAAGCTGCCATAAAGAGGATTGGTATGGCGAATATGGTATAATGCTATATATTCCACGGGATGATGCTCCGCTTTGCAGACCCCGAAGGACCAGACAATAAGACATGAAAATTCTCATCGCAGAAGACGACCCTATACTGAGGCAGCTTCTCGAAAAGAAGTTTGAACTCTGGGGGCATGAGGTCCGGATTACCGAAAACGGCCAGGAGGCCTGGGATGTCCTGCAGACCGAGGACTTCAGGTTTCTCCTTGCCGACTGGATGATGCCGGTCATGGACGGCCTCGAACTCTGCAGGAGGATCCGTTCGGAGCGGGCCTCCTATGTATACGTAATCCTCGTCACCGGCAAGGACAGGAAGGAAGATGCGGTCAAGGGTCTCGACGCGGGCGCCGACGACTACATCAGAAAACCCTTCGAATGGGATGAACTCAGGGCGCGGATACGGGCCGGCGAGCGCATCCTCGGTCTTCTCGACAGGGTCAAGACACTTAGCGGCCTTCTCCCGATCTGTGCCTCCTGCAAGAAGATACGCGATGACAAGGGCTACTGGCAGAACATCGAGACCTACATACGGGAGCGGTCGGACACGGAATTCACCCACGGCTACTGTCCCGAATGCGCAAAGAAACTCTACCCGAAATATTACATGGACAAGAACAAGGCCTGATAATCCCCCTCTGGCTCTGATTCCTCTTTCCGCCTGCCTTTTTTGTTTCAGCCGTCATACGAACTTCACTGGTCGATTTCAGGCCGGTCACGATACTTGAAAGCGATGGGAAGGTTGTGAAGATCTCCACCGGGCTCAGGCCGGGAGAAAGGGTGGTGCTCAGCCCCGGTGCAGGTATAGGAGAAAATCAGCTCGTGCAGCCGGTCATCGCCGGGGAAGGGAAATGATGACAGTGCCTCATGAAGAATCTTTCTTTTACCAAATGCGCGGAACGAGACGATACCGGACCTTTTTCCGGAATTCCGTATATCCCGGCAGATTCTCTGCGAGAAATCTCTCCTCGTCATAGAGCCGCCAGATCAGAAATGGAATCACGATCACAAGCGGGATGAGGCCCCAGAATGATCCCAGGGCAAGCGGGGTGCCGGCAAGGTACAGCAATGCGCTTGCGTACATAGGGTGGCGGACAATGGCATAGGGCCCGGTGGAGATCACCTTCTGATCCTCGGCCACTTCGATGGTCGCTGAGGAGAACGTGTTTTCCTTGTAGACGAGAAAAATGAAATAAAAACCTGTTGCAACCAGAGTGTCCCCGACTATAACGCCGGGAAGTGGCATCACGGACCACCGGAAACGGTGGTCGAGCGCAGGGACGACGAGAAGGGCGATGAAGCCGATTGACGCACACAGCATTATGAGTTTCTGTGTCCGCCGCTTTTCGGCAGTCGGCCCGCCCCGCATGCGACGATTAAGAAGCGCAGGGTCATTTTTCATGAGGTAGAGCGTGATGAGGAGGGACGCTCCCAAAAAGATCAACAGGTAGACCCATGCCTGCCAGTAGTGGATGGTCCCGGCGGGAATGAATAGCAGGAGGCCCATTACGATTGCAAGGACGACGAGGCTGAGCCATGCCCGTGCTTTGAGATTTAGCATGATACTATCTTACCACCGGATAAATCATCGCGGGCGCACGCTTTCGGTTAGAGGAGTGATTACAGCTTGCCGTATAATAAAATATAGCGGAGTGAGGTGAAGAGGTGGACAAACACCGGGGGACATCATTCAAAAAATGCACCAAATGCGGGTTTGTGTGGCCTGAGAGGATGTCTTTCCTCAGCGACCCTCAGCTATGCCTTGTCGGCTATCAGGCAAACTTCGAAGAACTCGTGGCAGGGTTCTTTCTCTTTACCCACATCTGCGGAACCACTTTTTCCATAGAGGCAGGCGACTTTCGGGATCTCTATGAAGGACCGATATTTAGCGAAAGGCTCAACGGCACGAACGGGTGCGAGCGATACTGTCTGCACGAAGATGACCTGCGGCCCTGCTCGGCAAAGTGCGAATGTGCATATGTTCGTGAAATTGGTCAGATCATCCTGAAGTGGCCCAAGAATGCGGAGGGTGATACCCGGTCCGTTGGATAGGGACTAACAAGGCCTGAGACTATTCACATCTTCCGATGGCAGCGAGGAAGTTGTCCACGAGAAACGGGTTGAAGTCTTTTCCAGAGCCTTTTTTTAAAAGGGACAAAATATCTGATAAATCGAGCGGCTTGCAGTAAGGCCTTTCCGTCCTAAGCGCGTCAAAAAAATCTGAAATGGAGCACCACGAAAAAGGCGTAGCGCATCTTGCGAGAGGCTGCAGATGCACAGCCGCAATGCCCCTTCTCAAAGAGGCAGATCCCCAGGGGGGGACCTGCCCTTGCCAGAGCCTTTAAATCCCGGAGGGAGACTGGCTCCTGCCCGGATTCATCCTTTATCCCCTTAGCCGGATATTGGATAAAGCCTTACCTGAACGTTGCGAGTGCCGTCGTTGATGATGTTCCAGAAATAGTTGTCAAAGACATCGTTGAATACCGAGAGCTCAACAGGGTCGGTCACACATGCGCATGTCTCACCTGTTTCACAAATGCCGTCGCCGTCGCCGACGGTTTCACGCACATCGCACCACGAGACGTTGTTGCAGCGGCGTAACACTGCGGCTCTTCAATAAGTTACAGTAATAATTTGCTAAGTGCCGATCCTTATTCGTGGTTTCATCCAATCCGTACGCAGATCTTGCCGAAGTGCCTGCCGCCTTCCATGTGGCGGAGTGCCTCGCTGACCTGATCGAAGGAGAAGACCCTGTCGATCACCGGATGCATCTGGTGGATGCCTATCGCACGGTTCATAGACTCGAACATCTCCCGCGAGCCGACCATGATGCCCTGCAGGCGTACCCTCTTCATGACAAGCGGAAGCGGGTTCACCTCGCCTCGATTTCCCGTCAGAACTCCGATGAGGCTTATGCGACCTCCTCTGCGCACAGCCTTCATCGACTCGGGAAGTGTTCCTGCGCCTCCGACTTCTACAACGATGTCGACTCCCTTTCCTCCGGTGAGTTCTCGCACCTTCTCCCCCCAGTCCGGCACTGTCTTGTAGTTTATCCCCTCTGCCGCACCGAGTTTGATTACCTTGGCCAGTTTTTCGTCGCTTCCTGATGTGGCTATCACACGCGCGCCTGAAAGCCGCGCAAACTGAAGCGCAAAGATCGATACGCCTCCGGTGCCGAGAATAAGAACGGTATCTCCGGGCCTCACGCCTGTTTCGACGACAGCATGCCATGCGGTTACCGCAGCGCAAGGCAGTGTCGCTGCCTCTTCATAGGAAAGATGATCGGGGATATGCACCAGGCCTTCTTCCGAGAGCACGAGATATTCTGAAAGCATGCCGTCGATCTCGCCGCCGAGCGCTGATTTCGAAGCGGCCTCGGTAATTTCTCCCGAAAGCCACTTTTGCGCAAAGATTGCTGAGACGCGGTCGCCCTGCTTTACCCTCGAAACGCCGCTTCCGACCTCGGCCACTTCGCCTGCTCCGTCTGAAAAAGGTACTCGGGGCAGGGGCAGCCTCGGGTTGTAAAGCCCTTTCACTATAAGCAGGTCGCGGTAGTTAAGCGATGCAGCATGGACCCTTACAAGCACCTCCCCATGCCCCGGAGAGGGCCGGGGACGCTCCGTCACGGCCAGATTCTCTATTCCAAAGGCCCTTATCTCATATACCTTCATTTTTCAGTGCCTCCCATTGGTTGCCACGTTCATCATGTATGCTTAGACTCTACCATAACTGCCTCTGACGGTCTATCGATCGCACCCATTCAGTTACGGGTTTTCAATGAAGCCAGAAGAAGGATTCCCGGCGAACTCCGCTTGCGGAATGACGGAAAGTGGCTAGCCGTCTTCATGTTATTCCGGCTTGTCCGGAATCTTTCTTCCCGTACGCCCGGATGGGTGCCCAATTCGTGATTGCACGATCGCTTCCTCAAATGATATAAGTATAGTGTGGACCGGAAGAAGATACTCGTCGTAGACGACGAACCTGACCTTGTGGAGCTTGTCTCCTATAACCTCAGGAAGGAGGGGTTCGATGTTGCCTCCGCCTTCGACGGCGAAGAGGCGTTAAAAAAAATAAGGCAGGAGAGTTTCGACCTTGCTATTCTCGATCTTATGCTTCCGGGCATCCAGGGCATGGAGCTTTGCAGAATCCTCAGAAACGATCCCAAAACCGAGGCCCTTCCGATAATCATGGTCACGGCAAAAGGCGGGGAGGTGGACAGGGTGCTCGGACTCGAAATCGGCGCAGACGACTATATCGCAAAGCCCTTCAGTCCGCGCGAGCTTGCAGCCCGCGTAAAGGCGGTACTGAGGAGGGTGATCCGGAAAAAGCCCGTCGCAAAGATCATCCGGATCGGAGACCTCCTGATAGACGCCGAGACCTATTCTGTCTCGAAGAAAGAGGAGCCTCTGGACCTTAGCGCGACCGAGTTCAGGCTCCTCCTGTATCTGGTAGAGCGAAAGGGAAAGGTCTTCAGCCGCGGACAGCTCCTCGATGCGGTCTGGAAGGACGAGGCCTTCGTCGAACCAAGAACGGTTGACGTGCATATCAGGAGACTTCGGACTCAGATAGAGGACGATCCGGCAAGCCCGCGGTATATAAAGACGAAAAGGGGTGTGGGATACTACGTGGAGTCGTCGCTGTGAAGAGAGGGATCTTCAGGAGGATCTTCCTGCTTTATGCGGTCGTAATGCTTCTTGCGGTGTTCTTCACCGAATTTTATATCACGGATATGGTCAGGGAGAATTACCTCGATGGCCTGAGAAAAAATCTCGCTGTCGAGATCAGCCTTGTAGCAGGAAGAATAGACTTTGCCCAAAAGGATATCGACGATTATTGCAGGCAGCTCAAGCAAAAGACCGGGGCCAGGGTGACAATTATCAGGGCCGACGGCACTGTCATAGGGGACTCAAACACCGACTCCTCGTTGATGGAAAATCATGCCCACAGGCCCGAGGTCGAGCAATCTCTCCTTTACGACACCGGCTCCTTTATCCGCCACAGCCATACGCTCGGATACGATTTCCTCTATGTCGCAAAGAGGGTGATGAAAAACGGCGATACTGCGGGTTTCGTGAGGTTTGCGATCCCGCTCAAAGAGGTCGACACTGCCGTCGATGTCCTCAGAATGAAGATCATCATGATAGTCATCGTGGCGCTTCTGGCGACGGGAATTTTTTCCGTCTCCCGGATCGACCACCTGAGACGGCTTCTTCACCAGATAACCGGGTTCTCCCGTTCCCTTGCCCGCGGGGAGATCGACAAGCGGCTTTTTCTGAAAGATGCAGGCGAATTCACCGAGATCTCCGAAAACCTCACCACCATGTCCGAGGAACTGCAGGATATGATCGGCAGAAATGAAGAGGAAAGAAAGAGGCTCAACGAAATCCTCAAGAGCGTTCCGGATGCGCTCCTGATCATCGACTCAAGGGGTGTGATACAGCTTGCAAGTACCTCTTCGCGGGATTTCTTCGGAGAAGTCGGATTTACGGGAAAACAGTTTCTCGAGGCTGTGAGGAGCTATGAATTTTCGGACCTTATGGACGAGGTCAGAAAAAAGCTCGTCCCCGGGACGGCCGAATTCAGGCTCGATCACCCTGAGGAAAAATACCTGTCGGTAAAGGTATCGCCCCTCTTCCGAAAGGAAGGGGAACTATCGGGCTTTATTGCGATCTTTCACGACATCACCCAGATGAAGAGGCTCGAACAGATAAGAAAGGACTTCGTTGCAAACGTTTCGCACGAGATCAAGACACCGATCACCGCGATACAGGGGTTTGCCGACACTCTTCTGGAAGGTGCGATCGATGACCGGGAAAACGCAGTCAGGTTCCTCCGGACGATAAAGGCAAACAGCGAGAGGATGAACTCTCTTGCCGACGACCTGATGATGATCTCGAAGATCGAACTCGGCGTGATCGTGATAGAGAAGGCTGAAGTCGATATCGAGGATGCGCTGAGAAGCGTCGCTGCCACACTGAATGAAAAAGCGGCGGCAAAACAGCTTTCTCTGAGGATATCCGTCGATCCGTCTCTTAAAAAAATCTCTGCTGACAAAAACAGGCTGACCCAGATCCTCACCAACCTCATCGACAACGCGATAAAGTTCACGGAGACGGGCAGCATCACGGCGGGTTCAGCCGAAGAGGGGGGAAGGGGGTATCTTTTTGTAGAGGACACAGGGGTCGGTGTTCCGAAAAGGCACCTTCCACGGCTCGGCGAGCGTTTTTACAGGGTCGACCCTGCGCGCTCCAGGAAGCTTGGCGGGACGGGGCTTGGGCTTGCGATCGTAAAACACCTTGTGAAGGCCCACGGATGGGAGATGAGGATAGAGAGCGTCGAGGGCAAGGGGACGACGGTCAAGATATTTTTTTCATAGACGATACTCGACTAGCTGTCGCGACTACAATTCATCTTCACCGCCTGTAAGAAGTGCGACAGGGAAGTTATCAAAAATCCTCGATAAGGGCAGAACACGTACCCCCTGCCGATCTTCCGCGACAAGGATCTCGTCCGTGAAGGCGTTTCGGTATCGCGCTTCAGGCTCAGAAAAGGGGAGTATAAGGTCGGAACCCTGCCATATGTCGCCCCATCCGGAAGGGCCCCCGGGAAACGGGATGAGTTCGACCATGAATCTCGGTACGGCCGTTATGGCGGTTTGCCGGCCGGACCTTCTTGCCAAGGCGCATATATTTTCCTTTCTGTCGCCCTCCGCCTGAAGCGGGAGATACTCGCCTGATTCGAAAAGCTCCTGCTTTTTCCTTCTCAGATTGAGCGCTTTCATGGTGAGGTAGAGCTTCACTCCGCCGTCGTTCATATCCCTGGCCAATTCCTTCGCAAGACCGAGCTTGCCCATCTCGGCCTCTCTTTTTGTCAGATCCTCCATCATCGCAATTCTTCTTTCATAATCCACGGGCCCCCTGTTGTCGGGGTCGACGAGCCGGAAGTCCCAAAGCTCTGTGCCCTGATAGAAATCGGGGACCCCCGGGGAGGTTATCTTAAACAGTGTCTGCGATAGGGAATTCAACATCCCAAAAAAAGCGATCTTCTCCTGAAAACGGAGAAAATCCCTCAGGAATTCATTTCTTCCGTTGCGGTCCATAATGGCATCCACAAAGGCGAGCAAGGCCGATTCGTATCTTTCGTTTGGACTTATCCAGCTCGAATTCACCTTTGCCTCCCTCACCGCCTTCAGCATGTAATCGCTGATCCTTTTCGTGTAGATGGAGTGGTCCTCTGTTGCCGCCTGCCCCGCCGGCCAGGAACCAAGCAGAGTCTGATAGAGCAGATATTCCTCGTTTCGCTCGGGAACCCTCCTGGCATCCACGATCTGCTGTTTCTTCCTGTTCATGCGGCCCCAGCGGACGATGCATTGCCGCCATTCGTCGGGCACCTCGGAAAGGACGTTCAGCCGGGCCCTCATGTCTTCGCTTCTTTTTGTGTCGTGTGTCGAGGTGGTGATGAGGGCGTGAGGCCAGGACTTTGCCCTCTCTATGGTCTGACCGTGAAATGTATCGACAGGGATGCCGAAACGGTCCGGCATGCCGCCGACCTCGTTCAGCGAGGCCAGCCTGTTATAGATATAAAAGGCGGTGTCTTCAACGCCCTTTGCCGTGACCGGCCCGGTAATCTGCTGGAACCTCATGGTGAATTCGAGCCATTCCTGCCTGTCGGGTCCGGAAAGCTGCTCGGGGAACCTAAGCAGGAGGACGTCTCTAAGGAAATCATAGAGGGATTCGCTTGTCGCGGGGTTTCTTTTCTTTGCCTTTGAAACCGCGGATTCCACTATCTGGCGGTCCCTGTCTGTCGCCCCTTCAAGGCTGTTTACGTACGTCCGGTAAACGGGGAAGAAGGCTATGACCTCGACAAGCGCATTTTTAAGGCTGTTGAGCGTGAAGTCCCTTGTATGTCTGTTTTTCTCGGAGATACTGTTCAGGTAGTGTCCGAGCGTGCTTACCTCACTTGACATCGCAACCTGGAGTATGAGTTTCTTTTCTTCATAGACGATGTCCTGGTAGTTGAAAAATATCCCGCTGAATCTCCTGTATATCCTGTCGAAGGCCTTCGTATTCTTCGACAGGATGAATAGCCCGGTCAGGGAGTTCAGGAAGGTATAGCCCGTCGTACTGAATATCGGCCATTCTTCCGGCATCCGTTCTCCCTTCACGAGTATCTTTTCCCCGACGATATAGAAAGGCATATACCGGGGGTCTGCGGCTGTCACCTCTTCAAATGCGGCGGATGTCTCCGTTTCCGGGAAGGTTGCGGAGGCAGGGTCCTCGCGGCCTGCCTTCAACCTGATGAAGCATTCCTTCTGGAGCCTCCTGAAATACGCAGAAGGATCGTACAGCCCATCGGCATGATCAACCCTGAGGCCGGTCACCTTTCCGGCGGCGACAAGCTTCATTATCAGACTGTGGGTCTCTCTGAATACCTCGGGCCTCTCGACCTTGATGGCAGCCAGCTCGTTGATGTCAAAAAATCTCCTGTAGTTTATCTCGTCCGTTGCAACGCTCCAGTATGAAAGGCGGTATGGCTGTTTGCCGAGAAGATAGTCGAGAAGGTCAAAGCTGGCCGGAGAGCCGATGATGCCGTTGAATGCACCGACGTTTGCACCGATGAATTCATTTATCACCGGACTTGCGCTGCAGAGTGTCGAGAGCCTTTTCTTGACGACCTCCTTCTCGCGGTATCTTTCGGCCACCTTCTCCGGGTCTTTCTCGAGATAAGACGGAAGGTGGTCAAGCGCGGTAATTATGCTCAGGAACTCGACCAGGTGCTCGTCTTCGGCGGGAATGTTCCCCCTGAGGCAGTCCATGCGGTAGCCCAGTATGTCGGCATAGGTCTTCGGGATTATCGGGAATTTATGCTCATGATAGTACACAAAAAATGCGCCTCCCTCGAAGGCGAGTCTCAGTTCGCCCGTTTCAAGGACCTTGCCGTACTGGTCGCCGAGGATTGGAAAGAGGACCTTGTCTTTGAGCTCCTTCTTCACAGGGTCCCAGTCTATGTCAAAGAAATCCGCGTACAATGAGCTCGGGCCGTTTTCGAGGACGTCCATCCACCATCTGTTTTCGCTGTCCGTTATGCACATGTGGTTAGGGACGATATCGAGCATCTGCCCCATTCCCCGTTTGAGGAGCTCCCCGACCATCAAATCGTACTGCTGCTCGGTCCCGATCTCGGGGTTTAGGCTGGAGTGGTCGATTATGTCATAACCGTGCAGGCTTCCCTTTCTCGCCCTGAAGTATGGCGAGGCATAGATATCGGTGATCCCGAGGTCGTGAAGATAGGGAATTATCCTCGCAGCGTCTTCAAACCCAAAGGATGCGTTGAACTGGAGCCTGTATGTGGAGGAAGGTATACGGGGCGCGGGGAGATCTGTTTCCATCAGTCATTCCCCTCCTCAACGGCCGACATGAAGGCGGCGAAACTCGGTCCTCTCACGATGATCTCGATGCTCCCGCTCAGTGACCCGGGGATCAGTGAGCCCGGTCCTTCCCATTGCTGTTCGGCCGAATCGAGCACCTTTTCCCATTCTCCTTCGACTCTGATCTTTACCTCTCTGTTGCCGAAATTGAAGATGGAAAAGAAATGGCTGCCGCCCCTTCGGAGGGTCATCGTCAATGTCCTGTCCGCCTCAAGGCAGCTTACATCGCAGGAGTCCCTGTCGGGTGATGACAGTGAGGGTATCTGCCTTCTCAATCGGATAAGCGTCCCGTAAAAGTCTGTCAGGATCCTGTGGCGTCCCTTCTTCCTCTTCTGCCAGTCGATCTTCGATGCAAGAAATGTCCCTTCGTCGGAGGGGTCGGGGGTCTCCCCCTTCCAGGAAAATCTCCGGAACTCTCTCTTTCTGCCTTCGCGGACCGCTGCTGCAAGTGCGGCATCCGAATGACTGACAAAGTAGAGAAAAGGGTTGTCCTCTCCGTATTCTTCGCCCATAAAGAGGAGAGGGATGGAAGGGGAAAGAAGCGTGATGCCTGCTGCAACCTTCAGCGATTCGAAGGATACCAGGACGGACAGCCTTTCGCCGAGCATCCTGTTTCCGGTCTGATCGTGGTTCTGCGAAAACACGATGAAGCGGCAGCCGGGGAGGTCCTTTGAAGAGTTCCCGTGATTTCTCGTTCTGTAGCCCGAGTACTGCCCTGAATAAACGAAACCCTCGCGGACGGCCTTGGCGACCTGTCCTGTCCTGCCGAAGTCACTATAATAGCCTGCCCGTTCGCCTGTCAGAAGCGCATGGACTGAATGCTGAAAATCGTCAGACCACTGGGCGTCGAACCCAAACCCGCCTGTCTCGCGCGGTCTTATAACCCTGGAATCGTTCAGGTCGCTTTCGGCGATAAGGTAAAATCTCCTTCCTTTCGTGATCGAAAGCTGTTCGACCCTTTCGGACAGTTCAAGGAGGAAGGGCCTTGCGCTCATGTCCGTTATGCCGTGTATGGCGTCCAGGCGAAGGGCGTCGACATGGTAGTTTTCAAGCCAGTGCATGGCGTTTGAGATAAAGTAGTTTCTGACCTCGTTGCTGTGTGTGTCATCGTAGTTGATTGCCCATCCCCATGGCGTCCTGTACCTGTCCGTAAAGTAAGGTCCGAAATCCTGGAGATAGTTTCCCTCAGGGCCGAGATGGTTGTAGACGACATCGACGATCACCGAGATGCCTTTTTTGTGGCATGCGTTCACAAGCCGCTTGAGTCCCGACGGCCCGCCGTATGATTTCTGTACGGCAAAGGGGCAGACACCGTCATAACCCCAGTTCCTGTCCCCTGGAAATTGCGCGACCGGCATCAGCTCTATGGCGTTTACCCCGAGTTCGCCCAGGTCTTCGAGGCGTGAGATTATCGCTTCAAACGTCCCCCGGGGACTGAACGTCCCGACATGTAACTCGTAGATGATCATCCGGGGGAGGGGAACTCCGCGCCACTCAGCGTCCTCCCATTGAAAAGCGGAGTGATCGACCACCTCGGAGGGGCCGTGCACGCCATCGGGCTGGTAGCTGGATGCGGGATCCGGCCTGTCTTTGCCGTTTTCAAGTCTGAACATGTAGAGCGCCCCGGGGCGCACGTGTCCGACGGAGGCCTTCCAGTAGCCTTTGCCCGCGCGGTGCAGAGGAACGAGCCTTTCTCCGTCTCCGAGGAGTCTAACCGCTACTTCTCCGAGCAGAGGTGCCCAGACAACGAACTCGCACCGTCCTTCTTCGAGATAATGGGCTCCGATCCGGTTCATGCTCTTATCAAGTCTGCGCTTTTCTTGACTGGGCCTGTTATGAGATGTCCCCCCTTACAGCTCGATGACGTTTTGTCTTTCGCGTTCAAGGTAATACCAGATGGAAAGGTAATCTCTGAGCTGCCTTGTGATGAGAAAATTTGTCCTTACATACTCGCGTGCCTTTTCTCCCATCACCTTTCCCATCTCCCTGTTGTTCAGAAGCTGCCTGACCCTGAAGGCTGCGCCCTGGACCGAATGCACGAGGAATCCGTTGACTCCGTGGATGATCTGAAGGGGGATGCCCCCCACGGCCCCGCCGATGACCGGTTTCCCCTTCCACATCGCCTCGGAGACCGTCAACCCGAAGCCCTCCTTCACGGATTTCTGGAGAATCACCGTTGCCGACCTCTGAAGGGCGTTGATCGCAAGGTCGCTGTAAGGAGGAAGAAGAAGGATGTAGATGTCCGGGTCGTCGGCAGCATAATTCCTCACCTCCTCAAGTACCGCCTCCCCTTCGGGATCATCCGTTGCCGGGCTTCCTGCAAGGACGAGGATGCAGTCGTTGTATTTCTTTACGCTGCGGTACACCTCTATCACTCCGAGGGGATCCTTGAACCTGTCAAACCGGGAGACCTGAAGCAGCATTGTTCTGTCCGGCGGTATGCCGAACTGGGTAATGAGGCCTGCTATTTCCTCGGGGCTGAGTTCCCTGTTTTTGTCCGCCAGAGGATCTATCGATGGCGCCACGATGAACTCGTCTATGTCCATTGCCTTCGCAAACCCCGAAACGGAGAAGACCGAGGCATCGTATTTTTTGCAGTATCCTTCGAGGTACCGCCATACGTCAGCAACCGGGCTCGATACGTCTATATGGCATCGCCATATCCATTTCCCCTTCTTCCTGAACTCTATGAGCGCGGCCGGCTGCGGATCGTGGATCAAAACGGCGTCCGCTTCAAGGTCGATCTTTTCCGCGTTCCTTCTGTTGACCTCGAGGTGATAACTCCACATATCGTCGGTCACGGTCTGACGTTGTCCCTGAAGGGTATTATGGAGTCTCTTGGTGATTGCGAAGAACTTTTCATCTCCCTCGATGACCTCCCATCTGGCCTGAATCCCGAGGTTCTCGATGATCGGGATCATCCTTTGCAGTATCTCGGCCACTCCGCCGCCTGCCCGCGTTGAATTGATGTGCAGAAAGGATTTGCCCTTCAGCCTTTCGCTGAGTTTCGTGATCAGAAGCAGGTCTCCTTTTGGGGCAATGCCTGCGTATCGCCTGATCATGGCATAATCTCCATCTCTCTTTCGACCTCTCTTTCAACGGCTTCCACGATGTGCTGTCTTATGTCCTCAAGCGTGTGCATGAAGGGGTCTATTGCCCTTATCCTGTCGGCCAGCTCTTTTTTTCCGAGGGCGTTCTCCGCCCAGGAAGAATAGTCGTCGGCGCCCTTAAGTCTCATCCTTGCCTCGTAGAAATGATGATAGATGGAGGCGGCATCAACGTATTTTATGCCGAAGAGAAATTCCGCGAGGTTCTTTGCCCTAATACCGCTAAGGAAGGTGAGCGTGACCGTCTCGTTGAAATGGAATTCGTCGCCTGCCATTGCCTCCCTCGGCTCAGGGAAATTCGCGAGATAGTCGTCAATCACCCTTACGATTTCCTCTCTGATCTCGCCGATCGATCCGAATGCGTAGGGGTCGATATTGGAGAGGTGTTCTGCTAAAGACCTCTCTTCAAGACTCTCTCCCGCCCAGTGCGCGAAGTCATTCGTGTATTCGACTATGCGCTGATTAAGGAAGTACTGGACGGTGTGGTGAAAAATGGAGTCTTCGCTCACAACGGCCGTAATGTCCCTCAGCTCGCGCAGAGTCCCGGCCTTTTTGCCCGTTGACTTCAATATGCTGGTGCACTCCTTGAATTCAAAGACCTGGTTTCTCGCCTCCACTTTTACCTCCTTTGAGAGGGCACTTGTGTTATAGCAGTTTTCTTCAGTTTCCCTCATTCTGGCTCGCCTTTCAAGGTGCTAAGTATGCGCTCTTCTTCCACGCCGCCGGCAACAATCAACGCCTCGTCAAAATCCCTTTGTCGCTCACATAGAGGCATTGGGTCATCACTGGACAAAAGGCAGATTTTTTCACGTCCTCGGCAATTCCGACAAGGGAAGGGCAGTATCCATCCTGGCCGAATTCTACAGGAAAGCGTATGGGCCCTTAACGACCGTTGCCCTCGGCGACAGCCTCAACGACCTTCCGATGCTCAATGGCGTGGACATTCCTATCGTCGTCAGAAAGGCTGTCAGATCTTATGGGTCCGGGTTAGAGCTTCCGATATTTTTTGCTAACGTCTTTTTGCTATTAACCTTAATGCCCGCCCTGGATATAGCTGCCTTGGGAGAAAATCCTGTAGCAGAGCGTTATCTTTATCTGCCATCCGCGGGGTTTGCGATGTTGGCGGGCTTCTTCCTGTCACGGGTTGCAAACCGCGTGGGAAAGGGAACCATTAGCGCTGTATTAGCAGTTATATTGACCTTGGCTTGCATAGGGACAGTTGGCAGAGCCGGCGTCTGGAGGGATAACTATACTTTTTGGAGTGATGCGGTGAGAAAATCTCCGGATAATGCGACCGTTCACAGGTATTATGGGTATTCTTTGTATACACGGAATCGGATACCGGAGGCTATACGAGAATATGAGAAGTCGTTATCGGTTGACGATAAAAATATTGAAACGCATTTTAATCTCGGTGCAGCTTATCAGGTAGAGGGGAGGTTTGACGACGCTATCAGGGAGTATAAGATTGTTTTGCAAAGCAGGCCTTTGGACTCTGCCCCTGTGCTTACCAATCTGGGCGAGGCGCTTGCGTCCAAGGGCGACGTGGGCAGTGCCTTCCTGTCATGTGAGGCGGCTGTGCAGCGCGATGCTAATTTAGCCGAGGCCCATAGCTGTCTGGGTACCCTGTATGGTAATACGGGTATGCTGGATAAGGCCATTGCTGAATTTGAACAGGCCTCCAATCTTAATCCCGACAATTTGAATTATAAAAGAAACCTTGCTTTGGCAAAGCGGATGTCAATACACTGACAGATTGTGGATTCTTTTGATCCAGGGACGTTTTGCCGATTCATCTGCTGAGAGAATGGCGTTAGACTAAACCTTCCTGTTGTCTGAATGGCGTCTGCCGCCGAACGCGGCTTTTTTCGCCGATAACTGAGCCGCTTCAATAACTCCTCAAGTGTCAGTTAGGAGAAGTAACAAAACTCTGGATGGTTTCCTATTTTGTAATTTCGATTAATGTGAGTCTCCGCAGTTTGTGAAATAGCGGGCTGAAATTAACACCAAAGGGGTGTCCTGGGGAATTCAGCTTCAATGAAGAAGATGGTTACAACGTCATCAGGCTCGGCGCGCACTGCGAGAAGGCGGAGGGTGCGATCATTCATTACACTGAGAAGAAATTTTCCCCGCAGCTTCTGACGCGTTGCGCGCTGTCTTAAAAGTTGATAGGATGAGAGCAAATAGGGATCAGAGAAATTTAACCCGGTTGTAACACAATTGTAACATTCGGATAAGTATCCTAATAGCATGACTTCCAAAGGAGAAAAAATATGAAGCATTCAGTCGGGTTCATAGTCAAACTGATCGTTACAGTTGCGCTCATCATGCCCTTTTCACATGCCGGGGCAGCGACCATTTTAAACGGCGCGGGGGCGACGTTCCCTTATCCGGTGTATTCGGCATGGGCATACAATTACAGCAGGGTGACGGGCGCACAGCTGAACTATCAGTCGATAGGTTCCGGCGGCGGCATCAGGCAGATCACTGACAGGACCGTTGACTTCGGCGCCTCCGACGCGCCCCTTGCTCCCCAGCAGCTCAGGAAAGACAGGCTCCTCCAGTTCCCCGCGGTCATCGGCGGGGTGGTCCCTGTGGTGAATATCCCGGGGATAAGGGCAGGCCAGCTGAAGCTCGATTCCGAGGCGGTCTGCAGGATATACCTCGGCGAAATAAGAAACTGGAGCGACCCGAAGATCAGGTCATTGAATCCAGGCGTGGCTTTGCCCAATCATGAGATCACGGTCGTCCACAGGTCGGACGGCTCAGGGACGACCGCAATCTTTACAAACTATCTGAGCGGCGCCTGTCCGGCCTGGAAACAAAAGGTCGGGGCCGGCACTTCCGTGAACTGGCCTGTAGGAATCGGCGGGAAGGGCAACGAGGGCGTATCGAATTACACGAAGAGGGCTGCCGACTCTATCGGGTATGTCGAGTTCGCCTACGCGGTGCAGAACAAGCTTTCCTATGTGCTCATGAAGAACCCGGCCGGCAGTTTTGTTTCCCCGAGCTTTGAGAGCTTCGAAAACGCCGCCGCCACCGCGCAGTTCGACCCCAGAAAGGATTTCGACCTCTGGCTCGTAAACGCCCCCGGAAAACAGGCCTGGCCGATCGCCGGGGCCACCTTCATCCTTCTGGCCAAGGAAAAGACCGCATCCAACAACAAGGTGACGGCCTTCTTTAACTGGGCGTTCACTAACGGCGACAGCACCGCAAAGGGGCTCATCTACGTCCCCCTTCCGAAGTCACTGAAAGACAAGATCAGGGCTTACTGGAAGGCAAACGGTCTGCAGTAGGTGCCGGACAACCTTATGCCCCAGTTGCATAAAAGCTGTAAAAGAGAGGCGAACGTGATGGAAAAGGTCCATAATCTGAGGCTCAACAGGGCCGCCGGAGATAACTGCCGGCCTCTTTTTGAAAGACACCCGAGGTTTAAGTTGTTACTTGTTGAAAGAGAGGGCTGATTGGCGCGGACTGCGAAGAAGGATCCGGTTGATCTCGTTTTTTCGTGGGTGACCGCGATGGCGTCTTTCACCGTGATCCTTTTGATCGCCGGAATTCTCTCTGTCCTGATCTCTGAATCCTCCCTGGCGATCCACCGCTTCGGCCTGCTGAAGTTTCTTACGTCAACTGACTGGGACCCTGTGAAGGAGTCTTTCGGCGCTGCAACGAACATATTCGGGACCGTCGTCACGACAGCGCTTTCCCTTCTCTTTGCCATCCCTGTCGCCATCGGCATCGCCATCTTTATCACAGAGATCGCGCCAAACTTCGTTAAGGGACCAGTGGGCGTTGCGATAGAGCTTCTTGCCGCAATTCCGAGCATCATCTACGGCATGTGGGGGCTGTTTGCGCTTTCACCGATCATGAGCACATACATCGAGCCCTTTCTTCAGAGGATCACCGCCCATATCCCGTTTGTCTCCCTTTTATTTCGGGGCACGCCCATGGGGATAGACATCCTGACAGCGAGCGTAATCCTGAGCATAATGATCATCCCCTTTACGGCGAGCATCTCGAGGGACGCCTTCAACCTCACCCCGGCGGTTGTAAAGGAATCCGCGTACGCGCTTGGCGCAACAAAATGGGAGGTCGTCAAAAACGTGGTCCTTCCCTATTCGAAGCTCGGTGTCTTCGGCGGGATAGTCCTTTCACTTGGAAGGGCGCTCGGAGAGACGATGGCGGTCGCCTTCGTCCTCGGCAATAACCATACGATAACCTCATCGTTCCTGGACGCAGCCGCCACGATTACGGTCACCCTCGCAAACGAGTTTGCCGAGGCGGACAAGGACATCTACCTCTCATCGCTCTTCTATCTTGCCCTTGTGCTCTTTGTGATGAGTTTTATCACACTTGCGGTGGCCAGGTTTTTCCTCCTCAGGGCGGAGAGGAGGCAGTCGAGATGACGAGGGAGAGGATAAGAAAACTCGAAGGCGCGGCAGCCCTCACGCTAAGCACACTTGCCGCGTTTCTTGGCCTTTTCTGGCTGGTCTTCATACTCGGTGACGTTCTGGTGCATGGTATCAGGGCATTGACTCCTTCTCTTTTTACCGGCGATCCTGTGCCTGCGGGCATGGAGGGAGGCGGACTTAGAAACGCCTTCATCGGCCAGCTTCTTATCACGGTCTTGGCGACGCTGATAGGCGTGCCGGTCGGCGTCCTTGGCGGGACGTTCCTTGCGGAATACGCCCACGGGACAAAGCTCGCCAGGGTCGTGAGCATCCTCTCGGACATCATGGTCAGCGTCCCATCCATCGTTATAGGAACATTCATCTATGCGATAATGGTAAAGCCTCTCGGCCACTTCAGCGGGTGGGCCGGAGCGGTCGCATTGGCCATCATCATGATACCTGTGGTGCTCAGGACCACGGAGGATATGCTCTCGCTCGTCCCGTGGACGCTCAGGGAGGCGGCATTCGCCCTCGGGGCCCCCTACTACAAGGTCATCATCCAGGTTGTCTACAGAGGGGCTGCAACAGGCATACTCACCGGCATACTTCTTTCGATCGCGCGCGTTTCAGGCGAGACCGCACCACTTCTTTTCACCTCGTTCAACAACTCCTTCTTCTCTATGAGCATGAAAGGCCCGATAGCTTCCCTCACCGTGAGCATATTCCAGTACGCCATGGGGCCGTATGACAACTGGCATGCTCAGGCATGGGCCGCGTCCCTCGTTATTACCGCATTCATACTCGTCATTACGATTGTCGGAAGACTCATCATCAGGTGGAGGTACAGGCAGTGAGCGACACTATCGAGCTTGAGGTGCAGGACCTCGACTTCTACTATCCGGGCGATATCCATGCCCTGAAGAAGATCAACCTCCAGGTCCGAAAGAACATGGTCACGGCGCTCATCGGTCCGTCGGGCTGCGGAAAGACGACCCTTCTGAGGTGCTTCAACAGGATGCACGACCTTTACCCGAAACACCGCTACGAAGGCCGGATCCTCTTTCAAGGGGGCAACATACTCTCGAAAGAGACCGACCGCATAGACCTCAGAAGCCGCATCGGGATGGTCTTTCAGAAGCCCACCCCCTTTCCGATGTCCATCTTCGACAACATCGCCTACGGCCTCAGGCTCAAGGGGATAAAGAAGAGGGCCGCGCTTTCTGAACGGGTCGAAAACGCCCTTCGGCATGCCGCCCTCTGGGACGAGGTGAAGGACAAGCTTAGCGCAAGCGCCTATGACCTTTCCGGAGGCCAGCAGCAGAGGCTCGTCATCGCGCGTGCCCTTGCGGTGGATCCGGAGGTGCTGCTCTTCGATGAGCCCACGTCCGCACTGGACCCTATATCGACCGCCAAGATAGAAGAGCTTGCGGTGAACTTGAAAAAAGAGATTACAATCATTATAGTTACCCATAACATGCAGCAGGCCGCGAGGATCTCCGACTGGACCGGTTTTCTGATGCTCGGCGAGCTGATCGAGTTCGACGTGACGGACAGGATATTTACTGCGCCCTCTGAAAAGCTGACGGAGGACTATATAACGGGGAGGTTCGGATAATGTCTGTCTTTGACGAAGAGCTGATGCGGTTGAAGGAGAAGGTGCTGAAGATAGGCGCCATGGTCGAGGAGGCGCTCAGGAATTCTGTGCGTTCCCTTGTGGAGAGAGACAGCGATCTTGCAAGGAGCGTCATCGAAAGGGACCACCAGGTGAACGCCCTCGATGTCGAGATCGACGAGGAGGCGATCAGACTGATAGCTCTTCGCCAGCCGAAGGCAAGCGACCTTCGCTTTATCACAACCGCCATGAAGGTCACGACCGACCTCGAACGCATGGGCGACCTTGCCGTGAATATCTCTGAAAGGGCGCTTGAACTGAACGAGGAACCCCTTCTCAAGCCCTATATCGACATCCCGAGGATGGCTGCGATCGCAGGCGGCATGGCAAGAGACGCGCTCGACGCCTTCGTACGCAGGGATGAAAGACTCGCGATGGACGTGATCATGAGGGATGACGAGGTTGACGACCTCAAGCACGAGGTACTGAAGGAGCTGGCTTTATTCATGTCCCATGACCCTGAAACGGTGTCGCGGGCGATGAAGATCAGCTTCGTTGCCCAGTATCTCGAACGCTTCGCAGACCACGCGACCAATATCGCAGAAATGGTCATCTACCTGATCAAGGGGAAGATCATACGGCATATGGAGCTGCCTCACTGAGGGAACGACAGGCGCTACGGGGACGGGGTCTTATCCTCTGTCTTCGGCCCCGGGGGAGAGGCGGTATCTTTCGGCTGCGTGTCTTCACCCCGAGGGGGCCGGGCGGCCTCTCCTTCTTCCTTTTTGTCGATCTCTTCGAACTCTTTCTTTATCTCTACGGTGGCGTTTCGCATCCCCTCCCTGATCTCATATACGATCTTTCCAAAAGTACGCGCAAGTTCGGGGAGCCTCTTGGGTCCGAAGACCAGAAAGGCCACAACAGCTATTACCAGAAGTTCTCCTGTATCAAACATCCCGTCTCCTCATATGATTCATTATAATCCTTAATGAACCCTGATGGGTAGCGGGAGATGTGGGAAGACCTTCCTGACCGGAGGAAAAGAAAAAAGGGGTTATCAGGAGGAGGGGTTGACAAGGTCGCCTGATATCTGTTACTGTTGATAACAGTTATCATTATCGCGTGAAGGTCGATGAATACGAAGGCAAGAGATATCTTCAGAAGCTACCTGCGGGAAAAGGGACTCCGCAATACCAGACAAAGGGAGATCATCCTCGAGACGTTCTTTTCTGCAGACAAACATATCACCGTCGAGGGACTCTTCAACATCATAAAGGTGAAGAATCCCGAAATAGGGTATGCAACCGTCCACCGGAATTTAAGTCTGCTCTGTGAATGCGGTCTGGCCGACGAGATCAAGATAGGAACGAAAAAGGCACGATATGAACCGAAATTCGGACGGGAGCATCACGACCATCTCATCTGTATCAAGTGCGGGCGCTTTATCGAGGTTAATGACAGTAAGATCGAAAGACTCCAGGATAAGCTTGCGGAGGCGAATGAGTTTATTCCCGTAAGACACAAGCTGGAGATATATGGTATTTGCAGGGCCTGCCGATAATTTTTTTTGCAGTCATGGTGATAATGCATATCATTACAATGAAAGGAGAAGGAGGAAGAGGTGCCTAGAAGTCTGAAGTTGTCCGGACTCCTGATTCTTGTATGGGCGTCGGCGGCGCTTGCCGCCCATCCGCTCATAACCGACGACACGGGAACTCAGGGCAAGGGAAGGTTTCAACTCGAACTCAACGGTGAGTACGGGCGAGACAGCAATGACGGGGTGGTCCAGCATACAACGCCGACTGCCTCCACGCTTACCTGCGGGGTGAATGATTCGCTGGATGTGAGCATCGGCGCCCCTTATGAGTGGGTAGAGACGGAGGATTCCGATTCGAGGAAAAGTCTCAACGGGGTCGGAGACCTGGCGATAGCAGCAAAGTGGAGGTTTTACGAGAAAGGCGGTCTGAGCTTTGCGTTGAAGCCCGGCATCACCTTTCCCACGGGCGACAGGCACAAACAGCTCGGCACCGGCAGCACCACATACAGCATCTTCGTTGTCACAACCAGAGAAATCAAGCCGTGGGCAGTGCACCTGAATCTGGGCTATATCGCCAACGAAAACAGGCTCGACCAGAGGGTTTCCCTCTGGCATGCCTCAGTTGCCTCAGAGGTGGAGGTGGTTAGGAAGCTCAGGCTCGTTGCCAATACCGGAATGCAGAGAAATACGGATAAGAGTTCTCATACTGATCCCGCCTTTCTCATCGGCGGCCTGATATATTCAATCAGCGAAAGCGTCGATATAGACGCGGGATACAAATACGGCCTGACACGGCCGGAGGTGGATCACTCCGTCCTTGCGGGCATAACAATCAGATTTTAGAAAGGGGAAGGGCAAACAGATGTTACCTCTTGGACTTTTGAGCGTTGGTGAAAAAGCTGAAGTGATGGAAATAAGGGAGGGCGCGCATAAGGGCAATTCCGAGGCGTGCCGTTCCGGAAAGTGCATGCCGGAACATACCGGTCAGTTGTGCAGGATGGAGGACATGGGGCTGCGTGCGGGCAAGGTTGTAGAGATGTTGAATAATGAGGGAAGAGGCGCAATGCTGATAAGGATCGATGAATCGAGGATCGCCATAGGAAGAGGCATTGCGATGAAGATAATGGTGAGGAGGAAGGATTGATGGATCTGGCGAAGATGAAACCCGGCGAAAGCGGGACGATAACAAACATAGGCGCAGTAGGCCCCCTGAAAAGAAGGCTTATGGATATGGGCATACTCGTTGGAGAAAAGGTGAAGGTGGAGAAGGTTGCGCCCCTTGGAGACCCGATAGAAGTGGCAATAAAAAACTATAGGCTCTCACTCCGAAAGAAAGAGGCGCAGGGCATTCAGGTGGAGGTAGTGAAATGAACACTGAGGCGGCGAGCAGAAGCGTGGCGGCCATGCCAATACAGGGCATGGAACAAAAAGGCATTACCATCGCGGTTGCCGGCAATCCCAACTCGGGAAAGTCGACACTCATAAATGCAATAGCCGGAACCCGCCTTCATGTCGGAAACTGGCCCGGCGTCACAGTGGAGAAGAAAGAGGCGGCCCTTGAGTACGCAGGTAAACGCATAAGGCTCATCGATCTGCCGGGCACATACAGCCTGAGCCCCTACACACAGGAAGAAATAATAGCGAGGGACTATCTCGTCCGGGAAAGGCCTGATGTGATCATCAACGTGGTAGACGCCACAAACCTCGAAAGGAACCTCTATCTTACCATCCAGATAATGGAGCTCGGTATCCCCGTTGTCATCGCACTGAACATATACGATGAGGCCGAAAAGAAGGGATTCAGGATCGACGCCGGGGCAATGGAGCGCATGCTCGGCGTCACCGTGGTCCGGACCGTGGCCACGCGAAAAACCGGAGTGAGCGATCTTCTGAAATCGGCGATCTCCCTTGCAGAGGAGATGCCTTCCCGCGCGCCGCGACAGCTCAATTACGGCGAGGACATCGATTCAGTCGCCATTATACTGGCCCATCATCTGCAGAAGGACCATCCGGCCGTTGCTGCTGCTTACCCGCTCCGCTGGCTCGTCTTCAAGCTGATGGAGGGAGACAGTCACGTTCTGGATGAGACCGGCCTCGATGAAAGCGGCCTCCTGCACGAGACCCTCAGACACCTGCGGGAGGCTCACGAAGAGGACATCGAGTCGCTCATGGCAGATGCCCGCTATGCCCAGGCATCAGGGCTCACCCGCGAGGTGATGAAGAGGCCCGACGTCAGGAAAATGGAGCTGACAGAAAGGATCGACAGGTTGGCGCTGAACAGGTTCCTGGGGATCCCGATTTTCCTCGTCGCGATGTGGCTAATGTTCAAACTGACCTTTGATCTCTCAAAGCCCTATTCCGACTGGATCGGGGAGATGATGGCAGGCCCCTTCAAACGGTGGACGGAGGCGCTTATCGGCTTTATCCATGCACCTGCATGGACGGCCTCACTCGCAACTGACGGGATAATCGCGGGGGTCGGCAATGTCCTTGTCTTCGTTCCTGTCATATTTGCGATGATGTTTTTCATTACCTTTCTCGAAGGCAGCGGGTACATGGCAAGGGCGGCCTTTGTGATGGACAGGGCCATGCACTCGATAGGACTGCACGGCAAGTCTTTCATTCCGATGCTCCTTGGCTTCGGGTGCAATGTCCCCGCGATTTACGCGACGCGCACACTCGAAAACCCCAGAGACAAGGCCCTTACCGCCCTGCTCATCCCGCTGATGTCGTGCGGCGCGCGGCTGCCGGTGTACGTTGTCTTTATCGGCGCCTTCTTCCCGGCCCATGCCGGCACGGTTCTCTGGTCTTTGTATGTGATGGGAATAGCGCTTGCAATAATGATGGGCGTCTTCTTCAAACGGACACTCTTCAGAGGAGAGGCCCCGATGTTCATCATGGAACTTCCGCCTTACAGGATGCCCTCCTTCAGGAGCCTCATGATCCATACATGGGAAAAGGGGAAGCACTTCCTGATCAAGGCCGGCACCTATATTCTTGCGGTCTCTGTACTCGTATGGTTCCTCCTTAATCTGCCATGGGGGGTCGAAAACAAAAAGGATTCCTACCTCGGCAGGGTCGGACAGGTCGTTGCCCCTGTCCTGGGGCCTCTGGGCTTCGGGAAATGGGAGGCCTCATCATCCCTGATTGCCGGACTGGTCGCCAAGGAAATCGTGGTAGGCACGATGGGAGAAATATACGTGACGAAGGAGGAAGACAGGAAGAAAGAAGCGCCGGCGTTTGCCGATGACCTGAAGGAGGCAGGCTCTTCCTTTGTCCGCGAGGCAAGGGAGTCGCTTGGCAATGTCTTTTCCACCTTTGGGATTACCAGCATCTCCAGTGAAGAATCAGCGGAGGAGACGGCCGAGAGGACCCCTCTGCGCGGGGTACTCAGGAGCCAGTTTTCGCCGCTGGCAGCCTATGCCTTTCTTACGTTCGTCCTCCTTTATATGCCCTGCGTAATCGCGTCGGTGGCGATGGTGCAGGAACTCGGCACATGGAAATGGTACGGAATAGCTTTTGCCTATCAGATGGTACTTGCCTGGAGCGTGGCATTTCTGATTCACGGCGGCGGGAAACTGCTCGGACTCGGAGGCTGACATGGGATTCACTGATTTTATCTGGATGGCATTGATAATCGGCGGAGCGCTGTATCTTCTCTACCGCACGACCTGGAAAAAAAATGGGCACTGCTGTGGCTGCACATCCGGGAACTGCCCATCAAAGAGGGTATGCGACCCAAAGAAAGGCGGCTCCCTGTAGAATGGGGCGATGGTTCCGATCAGGTGGGACTTACGGCGCGGTATTTTCGCCCGAGGCGGCCAGAGATTTCCTTAATCCGCTTATCAGGTCGTCGGCGTTTCTTCGCTCTTCCCGGGGTGCCAGCAACTGATACCTGACGAAGGCCTCGAGGGCTGCCCTCTTTTCCTCCAGAAGGGCGAGGACGAGACCCAGGTTGAAATAGAGGTTCGCGAACTCGGGATCGATCTCTGCCGCAAGCTCATAATGCATCTTCGCAAGACGCATGTTATCAGCTCCGAAAAAGAGGTTGCCGAGATTATAATGTGATTCGAAATGCCTTGGATCGTGCTCAAGTGACTTCGTAAAGCAGTCAAAGGCCTTTGCAATCCTGCCTGCCCCGGACTCGATGATGCCCAGATTACAGTAGGCGTCTGCAACGAAATCTCCGTCAGAGATCGCCTTCCGGTATGATTCCTCGGCCAGTCTGTCGCCTCGTTCGTCCAGCAGCAGGGCCTCCTCAAAAGGGCCCATGCCGGTTGGAAGGCGTCGGACCTCGCCGGGCTTCGGGGAAAACAGGTTCATCTGGTCAGGATTATTCTTCCTGCGCTTTCTGACCCGCTCGAAGCCGAACTTCGAAGGCTGCCTTGAGGGGAACTGTACAATCTCGCCCATGCTTTACTTTACCTTAGAGCTGGACAAAAAATAAGCATGAGACGGGAGGGCGGCCGGAAAAGCCTTTCGCAGCGATACCTTATGGCATCGGAAGCCGCATTGTATATCAGATCGGAATAGCCAATTACGTGAAGGTCGGATCACTCGACGCCATGCCCCGGTCAAATTATATTGCCTTGAAAGGCTTTTGAGGATGCCCTTCCGTCCATTGCGATACGGGTTTCTACTATCCGCTTGTCTTTGACCTGGCCTTTGCCTCTTTTGTGGCGGCGGCCCTTTTCATTCCCTTTGCCTTTTCCATAGGCTTCTTCTGGAGCTTCGCCTGCTCGATGCTTTGCTTGAGGGCCGTCATGATGTCGACTGCGGGCCTTGCTTCTTCTTTTACCGTTACGATCTCCTTGCCCGCGATCTTTGCCTCGATCATCGCCCTGAGCGCATCGTGATATCTGTCTGTCAGATCGATCTTGTCAATCGTAGTGCTCATGGAATCGACAAGGCTGCGTGCGAGCCTGAGTCCCTCCTTGTCCGCGGGCTTTCCGTCGAGCTGAGGGATCTCATTGATGCCTCTGATCTCTGCGGGCGACCGGAGCTTGTACAGCACCACTGCGTTCTCATACGGTGCGATCATCACGACATCCTCACGGTCGTGAAGCACGACCTTTCCGATTCCGACCTTTCCGCTTTCCCTGAGCGCGGCCGCCAGAAGAGCGTATGCCTGGACAGCTACCGGTCCGTCAGGCCCGGCATAGTACGGGGCCTCATACAGTGTGGGATGAACCTCTTTTGCATCGATGAAACCCTCGATCTCTATGATCCTTGTGCTCTTGAGGTTTATCTTTTCGAGATCGTCCTTTTCAACGACCACGTACCGTTCCGGCTCATATTTGTACCCTTTGACGATCTCTGCGGCCGACAATACCTTGCTGCATTTCCTGCAGCGCTTGTCGTAACCGACCGTGCCGTGGTCTTCCCTGTGAAGCAGGTGAAAGCTTATCGCCTGCTCCGTATCGACGGCATTGTATACAAGGACGGGTATCGTCACAAGCGAGAATCGGATGTGGCCCTTCCAGATAGCTCTCATGTCTCACCTCCGGGGCTATTGAGAAATAGGAAGCAGCAAATAATATATCTTGCCTTCTGCTAATATTATATCGTCTTGGCGCCCCTTTTAAAGAGTATGACTCGCGCGGCATTCGGACAGAACCTCCAAAATAGTCGGCCGGCGGACCACTTATGTAAGCTTTATCTTTTCGTTCGCACCAAGCCTCCACCGAGGGGGCCGTGGTGGCGATTTGATCCCATGTGTGACCAAAACATGTACCCTGGAGGTCAGGGAGAGTCAGCAGGCACTCCGCCAGGCGGGCCGATACTGACGGGGACGCGGGCGCGATGGTGGAAGGAATCAATCAATTGCCGGAAGGCCTCAGGCTGGATTTTGACCTCGCCGCTGAAGGGCTGTTGAAGAGAGATCGTGACCAGCAGGCCCAGCATTACAATCAGCATGATGCATCCCGTAATCGCGATCTGAACCCATGCGTGCCTGGCGGAAAAGAGCAGGGGGTAAGCAATGGTCGGCACCGCGCCGATCAGCAACACCAGCCAGAGGATGCTGTGCACTCCCATCCGGCTGTGCAGGATCCGCAGGCTGCGGGTGCCGCCGAGGTCGTTCATCAGCCCCAGATAGTGGGCCATATAATGTTCCCGGATCTGTGTTTTTGCCACGAAGACGTACGTAATCGCCCATAAGTCTTCATAGACTTTTTCGGTCTTTGGGGCGGCTTTGCCGTATGCTGCCATCGCCGGCCATTCGTCATCTTCTACCGATTGAGCATAGGCGATCAAATTCTTCTGGATGTAGTCACGGACCCAGGGCCGAAACACTACGGAATCTCGCCAGAGCTGGCTGAGAACCGTTGTCTCACGCAAAACGAGCTTTTCTGTTTCCGCATACTGCTGCCAGGCGACGACGATGGTGAAGGCCAGCAACACGCCGTATATCAGGCCGTAGACGGCGTAAGTAAAACCAACCAGCTCGTTGTTTTCCTTAAAGGTGGGATGCGGCCATTTGTGACGAATCACACGGACCGCCAGCCAAGGCACGACCGCGCTCAACGCCGCGACGATGAACACGCTCAAGCTCAGCGGCCACTGCACAATCGTATGCACCAGATTAGACATCGTTGCCGTTCTCCTGGTGCTGCAACAAGCACCAATACTCTTTTTACCAGATTATCACAGTTTTTTTGATTATGCGACAGGAAGAAGCTTACTCAACGGGCAACGCAAGGAAGACCGCCTGGAAAGGATGGAAGCAGCAAGCTAAAACAGTACGTGGCAAGGAATCCCTTCCCTAACTCATGTCCCCCCAGCCTTTCCCCGATTGTCCGTAAATTGCCTTTCCCGTTCCCTTATCTCACGAGTCCCGATGAATTCAAAATACTCATCAAAGGTCAACATATGATCAAGATAACCCTCGGTAGTTCCCTGTTCTTTGAGAAAGCGCGCCCAGTGCATCAAGGCTTTGGCGGCGGCAAAGACGGACCCGCAGGGATAGGCAACAACGCTGTACCCCAGGTCTTGCAGTTCCTTAACGCCCAGAAACGGCGTTTTTCCCCCTTCGATCATGTTTGCCATGCTCGGCGTGTTTAGCTCGCCCAAAACCGCATTGACCCGTCGCATATCCTCGACGGAACGTACCGCTTCGACAAAAACCATGTCGGCCCCTGCACCGGCATAGAGCCTGGCCCTGTTCAGAGCTTCTTCGATCCCGTGCACCGCGTAGGCATCCGTGCGTGCCATGATCACAAAATCGGGATCTTCCCTGGCCCAAAGCGCTGCCTTCAGTTTTGGCAGATACTCATCCACGGAGACAACACCTTTGCCTTCCATGTGGCCGCACCTTTTGGGGTATGTCTGGTCTTCGATGAAAAGCCCTGCCGCACCGGCCTTCTGACAGTCCTTGACCGCGCGAATGACATTGTTCACGTCGCCGAAGCCTGTATCAATGTCGACTAAAACCGGCAAATCCACCACGCTGCAGATGTTTTTGTACTGTGCGATCATCTCGGAGGCCGTAAGGACACCTATGTCCGGCATGCCGAGCAGACTGCCCGAAAGACCATAGCCGGCAGCCGCAATCGCCCTGAAGCCCGCCTGCTCGAGCACCCTGGCTGAAAGACCGTCATGACAACAAGGCATTTGAAGGATTTCCGCAGCATGGATCAATTCCCGAAGCTTTGTTGTTCTTTTCATCCGGTTCTCCTTTGGCCCAACGCCTCTCCCCTTTTTGCTCTTCTTATGATTTCTTCGGGAAGATAATATCCTGGTTAAGAAAGAGCTTGAGAAAAATCACCCATGTAGCAGGCTGCC
>JAWOKY010000134.1:0-5657 GCA_033853975.1 Thermodesulfovibrionales bacterium | reverse complement strand
TCACTTCCCCCTTCCTGGGACATGATCTGTCTATAATTCACTATTCTATGATATTCTGCGCTGCTCGCCTATACAAAGTAGGTAAAGCACTTTTTGTGCCAATTACAAACAAACCCCGACACTTGCAGAGAAAGAACTGTGGAGGGGAAACGCCCCCTGAGGCGCTTCCCCTTCCTCACCCTATCCCTTGAATTCGTTCGGAGGGTATACGTTTATCGGTCCCATAGGCGTCTTAACGTTCATCTCCTTCACCGCGGCGTTAATCAGGTCCGGAAAGACCGCGCCTGCCAGAGGCCTGTCCACTGCAACCACTCCTTTGGAGTTCAGGAACCTGTAGCCATCATCTATGAATTCGGTTATCTTCTTGTCGAAGACGAGAGGAGCATAAACCTTAGGGCCCGTGGAGCCAGTGCCTTCCGGATTTTTCCCGTACATTGCCATCCAGAGATCCTTCGTGGTAAAACCCGGGAGTTCCGGAGCGATTGTCTTGACGGCATCGTAAGGATTGGTCATAAGGGCCTGAAGCCCCGCGATCTCGGCTTTCAAATAACCCTTGGCAGCTTCGGGGTAGTTATCGATGAAGTCTTTCCTCATCAGATTGAAGCTGCCGTCTTCGGCACCCCAAAACGTGCCCGAAAACATCAGCCTCCCGAACCCGTGGTCCACGATCTGCGCAGCATGAGGTTGCCAGCTTTGAGCTGCGTCTATTTTTCTGGCCGCGAGCTCGGTCTTTATTATCGTAGGGTCGAGGTACTGGATTTCCGGTTTTATGTTGGCCTTCTTCGTCAGAAAAAGCAGAAACCGGTCTCCGCAGGAGCCCTTCCCGGCAACGCCTATTTTCTTGCCGTCAAGCCATTTGGCGGCTTCCTCCTTGCTCCTGAACTGGGGGGCATCGCTTCTCACGAGAAGGTTGGAACACATCTGTCCCGTATCGGAGAAGAGGTCACAGTTCACGATTCTCAGATCAGCAACATTCCTTTTGGTCGAGGCCACGAACGCAGGCATGTCGCCGACATTGCCTATCTGGGCCTTATCCGCCATAAGATTATTCACTATGGCTGGGCCATTTACCTGGACATCCCATTCCATTACGCTCCCCTTCGGGAGGTAGTTCTTCCAGAGCTCCTTGTGCTTAACGTAGATTGTCGCCCAGGAGCCCATCCACTGGGTCGTATAGCAGAACGTGACCCTGGCGGCTTTGCCGGAAGGCGGCGTCTGCGCGGCATAAGCGCTCGAAACTCTCTTTCCGCTTGAAGAGAGAAAGGCGCTGACGCTCGAAAGGGTCAAGCCCATCACCATCGTCTTCGAGATGAAACTCCTCCTGCTCATCTTTCCTTTTTCATAGTCACGGATCAATTCATCCAACTCATCCAGTTTCCTCACTGTTACCTCCTTGTCGTCTTGTGAGCGGTGTTATCAAAAAAGCGGCGCGGCCGCACTCTATTGCTTCTGACAGTCCTTAATTTCCCTCCGGCTGAAATAACTCTCTTTCTCGGGGTCACTGAATGTCTCGTCAGGATCGAAAAGAAGACGTGCCACCTCACAGGTGGTAAAATCGATGATTGCCATACAGCGCTGTATCCGGTATCGAGAAGCGAAATCACCGAAACCCCACGTCATCTCTGCACATGACACGGTCTTATATTTCTCCTTAAAGCGTTCTACGAGTCGGGTTCCGCGGCTCCACGAAGGTTTTCGGCCCCCTTGTTCGCTTAGACTATAGCGCCCGTATTTCACGCCTAAGGCCAACGAAGCTCCCGCAAGTGCCCCGCACATGTTAAGGCTGAAGCCGAGCCCCGCTGCCAATGTTATTGAGGCCCTTATCACTTCATCCGATATCTCCAGAAACCCGCTCTCTCTTAAACTAAGGAGAATGGCCTCGCCTCAGGTCCAACCTGTCCGGTAATTTTCTGCGGCTTCATACCCCGCCTTTTCGATACGGTCGACATCGGATAATTTACCTGGATCTGCCTTTTCCATACCTCGTTACCTTCCTTTCAAAATAGGCAACCATGCCAAGCCTTCAGTATGCTTTCCTCCGCAACCGTCTGCGAGTCAGGAGAATAGCTTTCGCGAAATCGCTCTGTTTTAAATGATCTACCACCACTTGACCAGTTCCGTAATTTCTCTTCTGATATTTACAAATTCCGGGTCCGCAAAGTCCCTCGGATGAGGCAAATCCACCGGCACAATCTTCTTGATGGTAGTAGGCTTCTGAGTCATAACAAGGATTTGTTCCCCCAGGTAAACTGCCTCTTCAAGGTTGTGGGTCACGTAGAGGACCGTCGCCTTGATTTCCTGCCACAGCCGAAGCACCTCGTCCATCATGTGAAAACGCGTCTTTATATCCAGTTGTCCGAAGGGTTCGTCCATCAGGAGAAGGTCGGGTTGGGTAACAAAGGCCCTCGCGATAGCGACCCGCTGTTGCATTCCCGCCGATATCTGGTGCGGATAGTATTTTTCGAAGCCCTTCAGGCCGGTGATCTCGATAATGTCCTGAATGACGCCCTCTGACCCGGAGTAGCGTTTGGTTTTCTTCATGTCAAGGCCGAATTTAATGTTGTCCCAAACGTTACACCACGGCAGACAAGAAGGTTCCTGGAAAACAAGGCTTATATTATGTATTCGCGGGTCCGCGGGCTCTCCATTTATTTCTATGCATCCTTCGCTCGGCGTCAGAAGCGTGCTGATGACATTGCAGAGTGTCGTTTTGCCGCATCCTGTAGGTCCGACAATACAGATAAACGCATTTTCGGGCACACTGAAGTTAAGCCTGTCGAGTACGAGCAGGTCTCCGAAGGACTTACAAAAATTTGTGAATTTTATTTTTTCCTTCTTTTCGACGAGCGATCGCATCATTTTCCCACCTCATAGAGCTCCGTGATTCTCTTCCTTATCGAGAGGAACTCTCCGTCAGTAGGATCTCTGGGCCGTTGGACTTTCACGGGGATTTCGTCGCGAATCGAAGCGGGGAGAGAGGAAAGCACTATCACCCTGTCACCGAGAAGTACCGCCTCCTCGATATTGTTAGTAACGAATATGATGGTCTTTTTCATCTGTTCCCATATCCTCAGGATCTCTATCTGCATGAAATAGCGGGTCTGGGCGTCAAGATGACCGAAAGGCTCATCGAGAAGAAGCAAGTCGGGGTCAATGACAAATGCTCTCGCAATGGCCACTCTCTGTTTCATTCCGCCTGAGAGCTGGTGGGGATAATAGTTTTCAAAACCGGTGAGTCCCACAAGCTCTATTGCCTTCCTGATCTTTGTATCTGCCTCTTCACCGTTTATGCCCTTCATGTCGAGCCCGAATTTTACATCGTCCCAGAGGGTCTGCCAGGGGAAGCACGAAGGCTGCTGAAAAACAAATCCTATGCTGTGCTTCTTGGGGTCGATCGGTTCACCGTCCATGGTGATCCCGCCTCGGGTCGGCGAGGAAAGTCCGGCGACAATTTCCAGAAAGACGGTTTTCCCGCAGCCGCTCGGGCCTGTAACGCAGAGAAATTCGTTTTCAGCCACCGTGAAGTCAAGTTCATTCAGTACCTTGAAATCCCCGAAGCACTTGTCCATCCGGCTGATATGTATTTTTTCTCTCTCGGCCATCAGAGGCTCACTTCCCAACGCCATTTGAAGAGTTTCTTTTCGATCACAAGAATGATCTCATTCATGAAAAACCCGACTACCCCGATTATGAGCATCCCGGAGACCACGGGGGGAAGAAGGAGGAGTTCCGCATATTTCAGTATCAGCCTGCCAACGCCAACAGCCTCTCCGCCGATCATCTCCGCGGCCACGATGCACATCCAGCACATGCCAAGGCCCACCCTCATTCCCGAGAGTATGTCGGGCATGACGGAAGGTATCACGACCCGTCTTATCCTGGTAAACTTGGCTGCCCCGAATACCTTGGCCACATTCATGTGCACCTGGTTGACCCTGCCTACCCCCACCAGGGTGTTTATCCAGATCGGAAAAAAGCCACCAAGCCAGATGAGAAACACATACCGCTGGAAACCCACAAGCAGCACTATCGCCATGGGAATCCACGCGATGGGCGGGATGAACCTGATGGGCTCCAATAATATGCGGCTTTTGCGGTAAATGGCGGGATAGAGTCCCATAAGAAGGCCAAGAGGGACCCCCAAAGCCACGGCAAGGCCGAATCCCGCCACGATCCGCATGAGGCTGGTCTTAATATGCGCAGCAAGGGTATAGCCGTCCACATCCCCGTTCTTTATAAGTGCGATCGTCGCACTCCAGACGCTCGACGGAGTAGGGATGAAAACTGAATTCATCCACCGGGCGAGTATCTCCCAGACCACCAGGCCGGCTATCAGCGTGATTACGTTGGCGACCGCGTCTCCTTTCAATATCTTTCTTATTTGGAAAGAGGAGACATTTTTATCAAGGACAATCTCGTTCATATTCTCTCCCATTTAATTCTCTTCGAGCCGTACCGCCCTTATCCCGGGGCGGTGCGGCTCGAAGAGATCAAGTTTTCTTTATTTTTCGAGCGACTTGATATACCCGTTCTTAACAAGCCCTTCCTCAAAGGAGCTGTCATACAGAGAGTTCCACCAGGCGTCCATGCTGGGCTTCATCTGGTTTTCTGTGATGAGACCTTCATCGATTAAGGCCTGCAGGAGGATTTTTGAGGATACGGAGTTGACCCTCGGCGGCCATGGATAGATCATGTTCGTGCTGTATGCTTCGTCAAGGATATCCACAGGCACGCCGTTGTATTTACTTATTATTTTCAGCGCTTCGGCCTTGTGGTCTCTCATGAACCTGGTTGCCTCTGCATTGACGCGCAGGATTTTCGTGACTATGTCAGGATGCTCCCTGACCATTTTCCCCAAGGCTATGATCACGCAGCACTGCTGGTCTTTCACTATCTGGCTGGAGGTGAGCATGCGCTTGAACCCTGCGAACTTGATTATGCGGGTCGGCCAGGGTTCGTAAGATATCAGCCCCTTGACCTCCTTGTTCTTCGCGAAAGTGGGCATGTCTGTGGGCTTTATGGTGACCACTTTGACCTGGGTATTGTATTTCTTTTCGAGCATGGAAAGCAGCGTATGGTGGTTCGTGGCTGTGCCCGGGTCACCGACCGGCTGGCCCGCAAGGTCTTTAAACGAATTAATGCTTGGATCCACGACGAGTGAGGAGCCTGCCCAGTTCTGAGTGCCCACAATAACCTCATCGAGGCCTCTGGCTTTGGAGATCATGGCCCCGGACACACCCGTCGTGGCGAAGTCCATCTCGTTCGCAGCGAAACCTTGCATTAACGCACCTGCGTTTACATATTGGAGCCCTGTCACCTCCAGCCCTTCCTGGGCGAAATAGCCCTTTTCAACGCCTATGGGAAATAAGTACTCGTGCAGCTGGTCTGCAAGAAGGTATCCTATTTTGATCTTCTGTTTGTCTGCCGCCTGCGCCGAGCCACTCAGCAGAAAAACGAAAGTAACCGCGATCATCCCTGCCAACAACACTACCCGCCTCAACATCTCATTACCTCCTCTCAAGATTGTTTCTTGAGAATCTCATCCCATGACTATTGGGATGATTTATTGTTTCTGTCGCGCCGATACCTCAACCATGCGCCTTTCTTCAATCTCTCCAGGACCCGTTTCACCTCCTTTAGCACAATGGCAACAGGAC
>JAWOKY010000133.1:0-4546 GCA_033853975.1 Thermodesulfovibrionales bacterium | reverse complement strand
GCGAGCCTGGACCGGCCGTATTCTTATTTAAGGACCTCTCCTGGTTTTGGCGCGACAACCCCTATGTCATCCGAAAGCTTAAGGATTTTGCAGTCCGTGCCCGCCAGAAAGCGGTCGTGATTACAGGACGGGACGAAACGGTCCCCGAGACCCTCCGGGAAGACCTGACTATTCTTTATCAGGGTCTTCCTCCCATCGGGGAAATTATCGTCTACCTGGCACAAATGCGGAAAAGGGAGCCACTCCTGGCCGCTGCCTGTAACGCTGACCCGAAACTGCTCGACAGACTGGTAGTGGCTGCTCAGGGACTCGATCTGGCCGACATCGATCGGGCGGTACGCGCCCTGCGTCTGACCGGCGATGCCAAGGGCGAGGCCATTGTGCAGGCCCTCTTGCGGACCAAGCAGATGATAATCAGGGAGAGCGGTATCATGGAGTTTGTCGACAATGACACAAGGCCGGACCAGCTCGGAGGTGTGGAGAACCTCAAGATCTGGATGGAGCGCCGTGAGAGCGCTTTTGGTCTGGAGAACATCTCGTCCGGCGCAAACCTGCCAAAGGGGATTCTGATCATGGGAATCTCGGGCTGCGGCAAGTCCCTCTTTGTCAAGGTCATAGCCTCCCGGTGGCGGCTCCCTCTCATCCGCCTCGATATGGCGGCGGTGTACGGGGGGGTTTATGGTTCCGCGGAATCGAGCCTGCGCAAGGCATTCAGGACTGCCGAGGCGATCGCACCGTGCGTGCTCTGGATCGACGAGATAGAGGCGGGCATTAGCTCGCAAGGCTTTAAGGAAGAGGGGGGGGCTGCGTCACGGGTCCTCGGCTCATTTCTCATCTGGATGCAGGAAAAAAAGGCGCCGGTCTTCGTGGCTGCCACTGCCAACGCCGTAGAAATGCTTCCCGCTGAGGTGCTCCGCAAGGGGCGATTCGACGAGATTTTCTTCGTGGGGCTTCCTGACGTAAAGGCGCGCGAAGAGATTTTCCGCATCCATCTGGCCAGGCAGAAGATAGCTCTCGATGCGGCGGACATTCAGCTGTCGGCCGAGGTGACTCAGGGGTACTCCGGCGCCGAGATCGAGCAGGCGGTTCAGACGGCCGTCTTTGAGGCCCTTACCGAGCATCGTCCCATGGTGCAGCAGGATTTGATGGTCGCCTTCACCCGCACGGTCCCTCTCTCTGTAACAATGGCGGAGCAGATCAAGAAGATCGAGGCCTGGGCCTATAGACGGGCGGTGCCGGCATCGGGGAAATATAAGCGCTGACTCGAAACGCCTCGACTCCGGACCCTTGACAGGCGCTCTAACTATCTTAATTACGTTCAGCTCAGGTGCAACGTCCGCGCGCTTTTTGAAAGAAGATGAATTTCTCAACACACGAGGTTTCCAGTACAATGGATACAAAAGGATCTCTGAACGGACTCACGGGACAGGAATTCTCCCAACACTCATATAAGGAGGCAGAGAGATGCGGAAGATAGCGATCGCCATTGACGGCTCAAAATGTGCGGCAAAGGCAGTGGATTACGTGGGCAGGATGTTTTCAGGGATGGACGACCTGAGGATAACCCTTCTCCACGTCCTCCCCTATCTTGCCACTTCCCTGTGGGATGACGGCCACATCCTTAGCAGGCAGGAAAGGGAGGCGCGGAGAAAAGTGGTGGAGGTCTGGGCGAAGAATCAGGAAACAAAGGCGGACCCCCTTTTCGGGACAGCCAGGGAAATTCTCACGAAGAGAGGGATCCGTCCTGAGCAGATAGGAACAAAGACCATCTCTGATTCCACCGACATAGCCGGGAGTATCCTTGAGGAAGTGAGGGATGGCGCCTATCAGACCCTTGTGGTGGGACGCTGCGGCCTGACCGCCGCGAAACGTGTCCTCATGGGAAGCGTTACGAGCAGGATAATCAGTCACGGGGCAGGAACCGCCATCTGTGTCGTGGAATAGGTTTCGCCGCCCTGAATTATTCTTGATTCTCTCTATGTTTCTTAGTCGACCCCTTCGCTCGTGAAGAACGTGTCGCCTGAATCAAGAACCGTTGTGTCCATCACCCAGCACGGCAACTCGTCCAGAAACTGAGTGTCGCAGAAGGAGATTGTTGAGATCGAGATTTGTGCAGCTCCCACATTCTGACCGGACGACACCACGAGGCCCGGGTCTCCGAGGTACCCTGGTACCATTATCGTCCCTGATTCAAAAAAGGCCATGGCCGGGCAGACCAGGAGCATTGCAACCACAAAAACACCTGCCATCATAAAACCCTTTCCCATTTTCTTTGAGTCTCCTTTCCGGAAGCAGCGTTGTAATATACAACAGCCTTAACAGATCTCATTAACTATGTCAGAATATTTCAGCTTAGTCAACCCCCTTCGGGATGCAACCATAGTCCTGATTTCTCTCTTGCAAAAAATGACGACCTCTCACAAACCAGGTGGCCCTCCCCTGTTATACTTTAGAAGAAAGAAGCGAATTGCCAAAAGCACAGGCAATTCACTACAATGAAGAAGGTCATGTCGTTGCAGCGCCGGGTCGTCTGCGCCTCGATGTTGAGTTTGGTTTCGTGTGCGGTCACCGAATATGACAGCAAACAGAATAGTGAAACATTCTTTCCTGTTGATTTTTGCAGTTTCTTCTGCCATCACCGCTTTTGCGGCAGACAATCATTGTGCCCCGGATGAGCAGACGATCTTCTCTTGTGGTATTAAGGACTCGCCAAAAGTGCTTTCAGTCTGCGCATCCAAACGGCTGACGAAAGATGAGGGATATGTTCAGTACCGGTTTGGCACACCGGGGAAAATCGAGCTCGAGTATCCTGCTTCCCGGGAAGGGTCTCAAAGTAAGTTTACCTACTCACATTACTTCCGGGCCAGTGTCGACAGGACCGAAGTGGGGTTCACAAACGGCAAGTACGAGTATTCCGTGTTCAGCGATTATGAGGGGGATATGAGGCCTGTGGTGAACGAGAAAGGGGTGCGTATTTCAGATTCGTCCACCGGCAAAGAGAAGATGCTTCTTTGTAAAGGGAAAGTCCTTAACCACCTTAATCTCCTTGCCACCGTTGTGCCCTGTGACGAGGACTCTTCCTCAGGGGAATGCCAGTAGCGTCCTACGTCTACCTTTAACGCGTAATTTTTTGTTGACATCAAATCTTCTTAGTGATAAGCTGTCAAAAATATTCTTCTGATGACAAGTAGCAAGGGGGCGCAGTGAAAATCATCAGACATTTCTTGACTCTCGTCTTTATTCTTGCCTTACCCATATCCGGAGCGGCGCAGGGCATGTATGAGCAGCACATATCCTCTGGGCTGTCAAATCTTGAAAAGAAAGACTATAAAGCAGCCGAGGAAGCCTTCAGGGCCGCCTTGAAAGAAAGCCCCGACGATTATAAGGCGACACTTTATCTCGGCATTGTCCTGAACAGGGAGGGAGACAAAGAGTCTCAGAGTTATCTCAAGAAGGCACTTCTCATGAACCCGCAGGATCCTCAGACAAACCTGCAACTCGGCATTTACTATTATAACAGGTCTGTATATCCCGAGGCGAAGGACTACTTCGAAACCGCGATCGAGCTCGCCCCGAATTCTGAATATTCGGTTGAGGCGTCGAAATATCTGCAAAAGATGACGAAGACTGCGGCGGAGAAGCCCTGGAGAGTCGACGCCGCAGCAGGCATGCAGTATGACAGCAACGTTATCCTGGGGCCCGATAATGCGCCTCTTCCAGAGGGCATATCGAGAAAAGCGGACTGGAGCGGAGTGCTCTATCTAAAAGGCCAATATGATTTTCTCTCATCGCAGGTTTTCAAAAGTACCGTCAGTTACTCGGTTTATCAGAGCCTCCATACAAAGCTTTCTGACTTCAACATATCACAGCACGTTGCCGGACTGGATACCTCCTTTGAACTCTCAAAACAATTGATGCTGAGAGGAGCCTATGCCTTTGAATACGTTTGGGTGGGCAGTGACAGGTATGATTATGCCCATACGGTCGGGCCGTCTTTAACCATAAATGAGGGCATGGGTTTCTCCTCGGATGTCTATTACAGCTATCGATGGACCCGTTTTATCAATGCGGACCTGTTCCAGGATAACTCCGACAGGACCGGGAGCAACAACCTTGTGGGGATTACCCAACATATTTCCGTGGGCAAGATGGTCGAGGCCCGGTTCGGCTATGCATTCGATAAGGACTCCACAAGAAAAGACTTCTGGGCGTATGATGGGAATAGGGGGTTTGCGGGTCTGACAGTCAAACCTGTGCAGACGCTCTCTGTAGATCTCTACGGAGAGTACTATGACAGGGACTATAGCGGTATAAGCCCCCTGTCGGGAACAGTAAGGCATGACATCATTCACACCTATTCTCTGACTCTGGCAAACAAACTCTCTGAGAGATGCAGTTTGGTCCTGGGACAGTTCTATGTCCGTAACAAGTCGAACATCGATGAGTTTGATTACAAGAGGGCTATCACGAGCATTTTTATCACCATGAGGTTTTAGATGAAGAAGATGAAATCTGCCGCTATTTTTGCAATTGCCGCAATCTCGCT
>JAWOKY010000132.1:0-37285 GCA_033853975.1 Thermodesulfovibrionales bacterium | reverse complement strand
GGTTCGCTCCTTTACGAATTGCTGTATCTCTTTTACAAGTGCCTCGGACGGTGAGAAGTCCTTCGACGTCACGATAAATGCCTTCACCACCTCGCCCCGTATCTCGTCGGGGCTTGCGACGACTGCTGACTCCTTCACCGCGGGATGCTCGACGAGGATACTCTCTATCTCGAAAGGCCCTATCCTGTATCCTGATGACAGGATTATATCATCGGCCCTGCCCACGAACCAGAAATATCCGGCTTCGTCCGTGTATGCCCTGTCTCCGGTGAGATACCATTGTCCTCTCATCGTGCGCCTCGTCGCCTCCGGGTTGCCGAGATATTCACGGAACAGCCCCACGGGTCTTTCCGGCCTGACCCTGATGGCGATATCGCCTTCAATCCCCGCAGGTTGCTGCTTTCCTTCTTCGTCGACCGCTGCAACGAAAAATCCCGGTACCGGCCTGCCCATGGCACCCGGCCTGACAGGAAGGCACCTGAAATTGGCAAGCACATTTACAGTCTCCGTCTGGCCATAGCCGTCATAAATCGGCACGCCCGCCTTTTCCTTCCATATCTCTATTACCTCTCTGTTCAGCGGCTCGCCTGCAGCGGCAAAATGCCTGAGCGAGCGAAAACTGAATTTCGGCAGCGCAGAGAGTTCCTTCACCATCATCCTGTAAGCTGTGGGTGGTCCGCAGAACGTGGTTACCGGGTACCGCTGCATGATCTCCATTGTGTTGGAGGGATCGAACTTCCCTTTCCTGTAAAACGAAAAAATTGCAGCTCCCATATTCCAGGGACCAAACAGGCTCGACCACGCTGCCTTGGCCCATCCGGTGTCGGAAAGGTTCCAGTGAAGGTCGTCAGGACCGAGATCGAGCCAGTATTTTCCCGTGAGCATATGTGCAAGGGGATAGGAAACCTGCGTATGGAGCACCATCTTCGGCTGGCCTGTGGTCCCGGACGTAAAATAGATGAGCCCGGGATCGTCTGATGCGGCCCTTTCCCCTTCAAAGGCCACGGATCTGTCGCGCTCCATTGTATAATCGTGCCAGCCCTGCCTGCACGAACCTTCACCGCAGCAGACAAGGATGAACGCCTTGTCCGGGATGCCGGCTATTGCGACTTCGACCTTGGGGGCGTCTTCATCGGTGGTGATGACCGCCTTTATGTCTGCTTCTGAAAGTCTGTAAGCGATATCCTTTGGTGAAAGGAGCGTGGTGGCAGGGATCGGTACTGCGTTGAGTCTCATCAGGGCGAGCATCGCCTCCCACCACTCCGGGATGTTTGGGAGCATGACAAGCACCCTGTCTCCGGCTTTGATCCCGAGTCTTCTGAGACTTCCAGCGCCCTTTGACGAAAGGACAGAGAGCTTGCGAAAAGTGAATTGACGCTCACGACTTCCGTCGGTCCAGAAAAGAGCGGGCCTGTCACCCCACCTGTCGAAGACGTCGAGCGGGAAAGAAAACCTTGCAGGCATGTTGAAAACGAACCTGCGGTATTCCCTCTCATAGTCCGTCATGTTTGGTACTTTTTCCACAGAAAATGGTAACAATTTCATCTCATTGAAATCCAGAACAGACCTGAAATGCCTGCACCTGATCACTCATCTGCAAGCGGATGTGGATTCCCCTATGTTGCCTGGTATTGCGTGATATAATGTTCCCTGAGAAAGCGCAATGGAACTGAAGGCATTTTTTGAAAAGAACAGGGGGAGGACAACCTTCCTCGAACATGAGGTGAAAGGGCTTCTGGCCGGCGCGGGCATTTCGGTGCCCCGCGGCCGTTATCTGCGAAAAGGAGATATGCTTTCCTATGACATTGCGCTCGCCTATCCCCTTGTAGCAAAGGTGTCCTCAGAAAGGATAAGCGGAAAGAGCGACGTACGGGGTGTGAGGCTCGGGATTGGGAATTATGATGAACTGAAGCAGTCGGTGGATGAACTGCTTCAGATAGAAAATGCCGAAGGGGTGCTGATCGAGGAGATGGCACCTCAGGGGACGGAGGTAATAGTCGGGGGCGTGATCGACCCTCAGTTCGGTCCGGTCGTCATGTTCGGCCCGGGAGGCATCTTTGTCGAGTTATACAGGGATGTGGCCTTTGGTCTCGCCCCCCTTACAACGGAAGCTGCGCTCAGACTTGTAAGACAGGTAAAAGGCGTGAAACTCCTTGAGGGGTACAGAGGCGGGCCTCCCATGGACGTAGACAGTCTTTTGACCGTGATCAGGGTCGTATCTGAGATCATGGCGAGCGGCCTCGTTGAAGAGATCGATCTTAACCCGGTTGCCCTCTATCCAAAAGGGGCGGTGGTTCTCGATGCCAAAATGTCGGCCCGTCCGGTCGGCAAGGTATCAGGATGAGGCGTGTTCTTCGAGCGTGGGGACCCCTATTTCATACCCGAATTCCTGCTCCGCCTTTTCGATAAAACATAGGATCTCGCCTATGCGGGCGGTTTTGTCGAAGCATATCCGCTGCTTTCCCTGATCAGTCTCGACGATCAGAATATACTTTCCACGAAATATGCCGACTAGAAGCCAAAGCCCCAGGCCCATCAACATCCACATGCCGATTGTGATCAACGGGATTTTGATCACGAATGATCCCGGCTGTGAGGGCGCCGAATTGCCCTCGTCGACAAGGAAGGACGTAATTCCCAGAATCAGGCCGACCGAGACGGAGACAAAGCCGACGAAAAACTGGAGAAACGGCCGTTTGGTGCTGGTCAGATGCGACAATGTGATCTTTCTTATCTGATCCTTCGGCACCGTGGCAATCACTCGGCCCCCCTCGAGCTGGCTGACGCCCGTGCACGATATCCTGACGGTCGAGCACCTGATTGAATTGTTCTCGATCGCGACGCCGCTCATGACAACGGTTCCTCCCTGCCCTTTTCAGGCTTCACGTGCTCGTGCGCTTTCAGATGAGTCATGCAATACTCATAATCGCCCGCACATGTGGAACAATATCTGAACTCCATCTGCGGATCGTCTTTTTCAGTCATGTTGCATACCGTGCACCTGTGGATGGTCGACCTTTGAGGAAGCGCATTGAACCGTTTCCTCCTGTGATAGGCTGACCTGTTATGCCTGATCCCTGAAACAATGTCCTGTCCGAAAAAGAGGAAATAATTCGATACCGATACCAGAGCTGCTACCTTGCTGCCAAGAGGCGCAGTAAGGACAGTAAGGACGACGAAGGCCCAATTCAGCCACGCCAGATATTTCACTTTAACCGGGATTATAAAGAAGAGGAGCACCTCAAAGTCGGGATACACATGTGCAAACGCAAAAAACAACGACAGGTTAAGGTAAAGGGCCGTTGCGCCCTGTCCGGCGATAAAGGCCGCAAGGGCGGTTGCGATCACCCCCGTGAAATAATACACATTGAATCTGAAACTCCCCCATTCGTGCTCAAGGCCGATTCCGACCATGTAATAGAAGTAGAGGACGAAAAAGACCCAAAGAAGAGAGACGGCGGGCGGGATGAATATATAGGTAACCAGTCTCCATATCTCGCCGCGCATGATGAGCCCCGGATCGAGGAGAAGTTTTTCTACTGCCGTACTTTGAGGATAAACGATCGACAGCGCATATACAAGCGCGTTCAGCCCAACAATGTAGACCATGAGGTCTCTGATTGCGTAACGACCGAATTTTCTTTCCAGCCTGTTCAACGCATTCACATCTATATTATGAAGGAAGGAGACAGTTTTATTCTATTCTTTGTGCAGGCACAGAAGATGAATATTCATTAACCCGAATTTCCGTACATACGTTCCCTTTTGGGAGCTTTGTCTAAGCCGCCCCAGGATTTCCTTCTTATTTATTATAGTTTTCCCTTTTTAAAAGAAACGGTTTTCTCTCCCTTGGCGCTTCAATGATTTTCAACATCTTGTAGTCGTGTCGCTATGAGGACACAATATTTTGGGGACACAGATAAGCATTATTTTTTGCTTGACTTAAAAAACGTTCTTCCTTATATTGAGTGGTAGAAAGTGGAAATAAGTGGAGGAAAGATGCCTGCTTTTTCAGGAAAGTACTATTACACCATCGATCCGAAGGGCAGAATAATCATACCCGCTCCTTTCCGCGAAATAATTTCGTCTAATTATAATCCTAAACTCTATATTGTCAATGCCGCGTTCGATAAATGTCTGCATATCTATCCCCAGGAAGAATGGATCAGGCTTGAAGACAAGGTACGGCAGCTTCCGGGCATGACCGAGGAAGTGAAGTTTTTCAAAAGAAGGGTCATCGCCTCGGCCCAGGAAGTCGAAGTGGACAAGCAGGGACGCATCCTTGTCCCTGCTGCGCTTAGAGAAGACGCAGGACTGACTTCCGATATCGTGATCGTTGGCCAGATCGAAAAGATAGAGCTCTGGGACAGAAAAGAGTGGGATCTCGTTGTAGACCCCTCGAAGATAGACAGGCGCGCGGCAGAAGAAAAACTTGCGGCCTACGGGCTATAAATGACAATCCGGCATCTCCCGGTCCTTTCAGGGGAGGTGATTGAGCTGCTTTCCCCCGTCACCGGCGGGACTTACGTGGATGCAACGATAGGCCTCGGGGGGCATTCCGCAGAGATACTGAAGTTGATCGGCCCCAATGGACGGATCATCGGGATCGACAAAGACAGGGAAGCGCTGAACAGGACCCGCGAAAGGCTGCGGGACGACAGAGTCACACTGAAAAGGGGGAGTTTCTCAGAGATGGAAGAAGTGGTCCATTCCGAGGGCGTGCATGAAGTCGACGGGGTCCTCTTCGACCTCGGCGTGTCCATGATGCAGCTTAAGGACGCGGGAAGGGGTTTCAGTTTCCACTCAGTGGAAAGACTCGACATGAGGATGGACACGTCACAGGAGCTCACGGCTTGGCATGTGATAAACAGCTATTCCGAAAAAGACCTTGTCAGGATACTCAGGGAATACGGGGAGGAGTTCAGGGCACCGAGAATCGCCCGTGCGATCGCCGCTCACAGGAGCAGAAAGAAGATCGACACATGCGCCGAGCTTGCCGACATCGTCTCAGCCGTTTATGGCGGCAGGGGCAGGACTCACCCGGCCACAAAGACCTTTCAGGCCCTGAGGATAGAAGTAAACGGGGAGATAGGAGAACTTACGAGGGGACTCGATTCGTCTCTGAGGATATTAAAAAGGGGGGGAAGGCTCTGCGTTATCTCCTATCATTCGCTCGAAGACAGGGCCGTAAAGAACTTTATCAGGGACCGCGCAAGGGAAGGAGTGCTCAGGCCGCTTTCGAAAAAACCGATTGTCCCTGGCCCAGCTGAGGCGAGGGAAAATCCTTCATCAAGAAGCGCGAAATTAAGGGGGGCTGAAAGGATATGATGCGCACCAAAACAGACTCGAATATGTTATCATTACTCTACAAACCGCTGTGTATGGCTTTCCTGCTTTTCGGGCTGTTCGGACTCATATGGCTTCGCTCCAGCGTAACAACGGTTGCATACGATCTGCGGAATCTTGAAGATAAGAAGGGCGAGGCCCTCAAGAACGAGAAGATCCTCCTTGCCGAGAGGGCAAGACTGATGTCTCTCGAAAAAATCGACGTGTCGCTACAGACGAATTCACAGGATGAAGGCGGATATACCGAATACGTATTCCCCGACAGGACTAAGGTGGTCCATATAGCGGGAAGCAGGGGACCTCAACCCTATCAGGCTTCCTATACCACGGCGAGAAGGAACTGATTCATGAGGACAGGATGAGGTGAACAGGAAGAGGGCAATCATATTAAACACCGCGGTCATATTCGGGTTTTTTGCCATCTTTCTCCGTCTCACCGACCTCATGATTCTCAATCACCGGGTCCTCGCCGAAAAGGCGAAATCACAGCAGATAACCGCCGAAAACATAGAGGTGAGACGCGGCAATATCTATGACAGGAAAGGCAGGCCCTTTGCGGTGAACGTCGATCTCGAATCTCTCTACTGTGACGCCAAAGAAGTGGTCATAGGCAAGGCTGACGTGCAGAAGCTTTCAGCGATTCTCGGTATGCAGCCCGCGGCGATGCAGGCCAAGTTCCGGACTGATAAGAGGTTCGAATGGGTAGACAGAAAACTGTCGCCGGAGAAGGCGGAGAAAATCAGGGAGATGCTCAACATCGGACAAAAGGGCAAGGATGCTGCGGTAAAGGGCTTCGGCTTTGTACGGGAGGCAAGGAGGCTTTACCCGCAGGGGACGCTCGCCTCCCATATCATCGGTTTTGTCGGGCTTGACAACCAGCCCCTCGAAGGAATCGAGCTGAAATTCAACAACTATCTGAAGACCGCCGGCGGAAAGGTGTATTTCGAGAGGGATGCCGCCGGCAACATACTGTCTTCGGGTGAGAATACCGAGGCAAGGGGAGACAATATCATTCTGACCATAGACGAAGGACTGCAGTATATTGTCGAAAAGGAACTCGACAAGGCGATGGCAAAATGGACGCCTGCCTCGGCATCGATAATCATGATGAATCCTTTCACCGGCGAGATCCTCGCCCTCGCAAACAGACCCGCCTATGACCTTAACAACTCCGGCAGGGTCAGCGAAAATGAAAAAAGAGACAGGGCGATCACCGACATCTACGAGCCGGGCTCCACATTCAAGGTCGTTACCGGAACCGCTGCGCTCGAGGAGAGGGTAGTCACTCCCGATTCCACCTTCGACGTCAGCAGGGGCAGCATCGAAGTAGGAGGAAAGGTCATTCATGACGCCCACAGACACGGTGTTCTCACATTCAGGGAAGTGATACAGAAGTCCTCGAACGTGGGAACAATCATGGTCGGAATGAGACTCGGCAAGGAAAAGATCTATGAATACGCAAAAAGATACGGGTTCGGCGAACGCACCGGCGTAGACCTTCCGGGAGAGGTCTCGGGTTGGATAAAAAAGCCGGAGAGGTGGTCAGCCACCTCCATAGGCGCGATCCCGATAGGGCAGGAGGTCGCCGTAACTCCGCTTCAGGTGCTTCGCGCCTATTCGGCGATCGCAAATGGAGGGTATCTTGTTCAACCCCATGTCGTCTCCGAGATAGTGACGCCGGAGGGCAACCCGGTATATACGTTCAGGCAGGACAAAGAGAAAAGGGTGATCTCGGAAAAGACGGCAGCAGTATTCAGGGACATCCTCAAGACGGTTGTTGAAGACGGCGGGACCGCCACAGAGGCTGCAGTCGACGGTAACCAAGTAGCAGGGAAAACCGGCACCGCGCAGCTTGTCGACCCTGCGACAAAGAGATATTCGCATCAGAAGTTTGTCGCATCTTTTGTCGGCTTCGTGCCCGCGGACCGCCCGAAGCTGGCGATGATCGTTATCGTCTACGAACCGAAGGGCGCCATATACGGCGGCGTCGTGGCCGGGCCGGTATTTAAGAACATAGCGGATCAGGCGCTCTCCTATCTCAACGTGCCGAGGGACGACAGTCAGGAAAGGAATCTTCTTCTGGTATCAAAATGATTTTACGAGAGATAATAAACGGGCTTGAAACCATACGGGTCACAGGCGACACCGGGATGGATATCCCCGGTATCGCCTATGATTCGAGAAAAGTAATGCCGGGATGCCTCTTTGTCGCGATGCGGGGTGAGAAGGCAGACGGACACGACTACATCAAAGACGCTGCGAGACGGGGTGCGGTTGCCGTGATATGCGAGCGACACCCCTCCGATTTTTCTTCAGGTGCCCTCTCCGCCTTGACATTCCTCCTTGTAAGGGACAGCAGGCTTGCACTTGCGTCTGCGGCAAACGTCTTCTTCACGGACCCCTCCTCAAGTCTCTCGGTCACAGGCATCACCGGGACAAACGGCAAGACGACGACTTCATATCTTATAAAGTCGATACTGGAGGCATGGGGAAAGAAGGTCGGTCTCGTCGGCACGATCCAGTATATGATCGGCGAAGAGATCTTTGCAGCAACGCACACGACGCCTGAATCCCTCGAATTTCAGGAACTGCTTTCACACATGCGCGCGGCAGGCTGCAGTCATGTCGTGTCCGAGGTTTCCTCCCATGCACTTGCGCAAAAGAGGGTGGACCGCACGAACTTCGGGGCCGCAGTCTTCACCAATCTCACGCAGGACCACCTCGATTTTCACAAGACCATGGAAGATTATTACCATGCCAAGACAAGGCTCTTCACCGAGCTTCTTTCCGCAGGCGGACAGTCGGTGATAAATCTCGATGATCCTTATGGCAGGAGATTGTCAAACGATCTGAGGCGGCTTGGACGGGGCGTACGGACTTACGGTCTGGAGGCCGGCGCAGATCTTCGTGCCGGCCGGATCACCACCTCCTTCGCAGGGTTGAGGTTCGAGATAAGCGCCGAAGGCAAGACGTGTGCCCTGGTCTCTCCGCTGGTCGGTCTGCCAAACGTTTACAATATTCTCTCGGCCGCAGGCGCGGCAAGGGCGCTGGGTGTTCCGTGGGAGGCGATACTCGAAGGTATCAGCACATCCGGAAACGTAACCGGCCGCTTTGAAAAGGTAGACGCGGGCCAGGAGTTCCTCGCTGTGGTCGACTTTGCCCATACAGAAGATGCCCTCCAGCGGCTCATATACACCGCGAAGGGGCTTACAAAGGGCAAGGTGATTACCGTCTTTGGCTGCGGAGGAGAAAGAGACAGGGGAAAGAGGCCGAGGATGGGCGAGGCTGCCACAAGGCTGAGCGATTTTGTGATCATAACCTCCGACAACCCGAGGTCGGAGAAACCCGCCGATATCATAAGAGAGATTGAGGCCGGTGCGGTCAGAAGGAATTATCTGATCGAGCCCGACAGGGAAGAGGCGATAAAGCGAGCCGTGCTGCTTGCGGGAGAAAACGACATAGTCCTCGTGGCAGGCAAAGGGCATGAGAAGTACCAGGAGATCGACGGCAGGAGGTCCTCATTCAACGACAGGGAGGTGCTGGAAAAGTCGATTAGACGGCTTATTGCAAACAAATAGACTGTTCGCCGTGGGGGAGAGCAGTCGAAAAGGAAAGATGGGGAAATTGATACTCGACGACATTATAAAGGCGACCGGGGGAAACGTACTCAGCAGGGCGCATGGCGAGTTCACCGGTCTGTCCACGGATTCAAGGACGATACGGGAAGGCGAACTCTTTGTGGCGCTGAAAGGTCCGACCTTCGACGGACACGACTTCCTGAGCGATGCGCTGGCCAAGTGCGCCGGCGGGCTCGTTCACCGGCTCCTTTCTGCAGACCTTGGCGGCAAAACACTGATTCAGGTCGCCGATACACTCACTGCCCTCCAGGATGTGGCGCGTTACCTCCGAGACAGACGGGATGTGCCGGTTATCGGAGTGACCGGGACAAACGGAAAGACGACGACGAAGGAACTGATCGCGTCGATCTTCGGCCAGGAGACGAAGGTCCTCAAGACCCGGGGGAACCTGAATAACCATATCGGCCTTCCCCTTTGCATTTCGGGAATGGACGGAGACGAAGGGGTAATGGTCCTCGAGATGGGCTCGAACGCCTCCGGGGACATCAGGGAACTGTGCGACATCGCACACCCCGGTTTCGCCGTAGTGACGAATGTCGGCCCTGCACACCTCGAAGGCTTCGGAAGCATCGAGACGGTGCGCAATACCGACCTTGAGATCCTGGACTACGCAAATACGGTCTGCATCAATGCCGACGACCGTTTCCTTTTCGAGGGGATAGGAGAATTCAGAGGCAAGGTAATAACCTACGGGATAATAAACAAGGCGGACGTAACTGCGGTCGATATCACGCCCGAAGAAAGGGGTTCGTGTTTCAGGCTCTGCCTGCCCGGTGGAAGGGGAATTGACATTCATCTTTCATTGCCGGGGAGGTTCAACATATTGAACACCCTCGCCGCTGCTGCCATAGCCGATGAATGCGGTGTGGGGCTGGAGAGCATACGGCAGGGGATCGAGACGTTCGGCGGTGTCCCGATGCGGCTCGAGATAAAAGAGATAGACGGAGTGCTCGTTATAAGCGACGTCTACAATGCTAATCCCGCCTCCGTAGAAGAGGCGATAAAGGAACTCGTCAGGCTCGGGAAGGCCCGTAAGATAGCGGTACTTGGCGATATGCTTGAGCTCGGTGCCTATTCCGGAGAGGCACACAGGGAGATAGTATCCCTGATATCGCAGGCAGAAATAGATATATTCATAGCAGTTGGCCCGGAGATGACGTCGGCCTCGGCGGAATTCAGGGGAGTCCGTTATGCGGTGGAAGATTCCTCCTCCGCCGGTGCAGTCCTCTCCGGAATATGGAGGAAGGGAGATACCGTACTCATCAAGGGATCAAGGGGTATGAAGATGGAAAAGGCCCTTGACGGCATCCTCGCGGCAAAGGAGGCAAAAGATGCTCTATAAAATCCTCTACAGCCTCCACGCCTGGTTTTCACCGCTGAACGTCTTCAGGTATATTACATTCCGGACTGCGCTTGCCATCATTACAGCGATGTTTTTCTCCCTTGCCACGGGGCCGGCGCTCATCTCATGGCTGAAGAGGATCAGCATAACACAGCAGATAAGGGACGACGGTCCCAAGACTCATCTGAAGAAATCAGGGACGCCGACCATGGGGGGCATCATCATAATCGCCTCCATACTCTTCGCCCTCCTGCTGTGGGGCGATCTCGAAAACATGTATGTGTGGACGATGATCATCTCCGTAGTGGGATACGGTGCGATAGGGCTCCTCGACGATTACCTGAAGGTAATAAGGAAAAACCCGAAGGGACTCCGCGCATGCTATAAATTCGGCGCCCAGATCCTCCTTGCCGTCGCCATAGGCTGCCTTCTCTATCTGAATCCCAAGGACCCTTACAGCGACATACTCGGCATTCCTTTTTTCAAGAGGTGGCTCTTCGACCTGGGCATATTCTATATCCCCTTTTCCGTTGCCGTGATCGTCGGGTCGTCGAATGCGGTAAACCTCACTGACGGGATCGACGGCCTCGCGATAGGACTCGTGGGTATCGCCCTGCTTGCCAACATGATACTCGTTTACATATCGGGAAACGCCAAATTCGCCCAGTATCTGCAGGTCCTCTACCTCACCGGGACGGGCGAACTCACCGTGGTCTGCGGCGCGATGCTCGGTGCTTCGCTGGGGTTCCTCTGGTTCAATTCCTATCCTGCGGACATATTCATGGGCGACGTCGGCTCCCTCAGTCTCGGCGGAGCCCTGGGCACTCTGGCCATAATAACAAAGCATGAATTAGTCCTCGCAGTCGTTGGAGGGATATTCGTGATAGAGACGCTCTCTGTTGTATTTCAGGTGGCGTCGTTTAAGTTGACAGGGAAGAGGATTTTCAGAATGGCACCGATCCACCACCACTTCGAGCTCAAGGGCTGGCACGAGTCGAAGGTGATCGTGAGGTTCTGGATCGTAGGAATAATGCTTGCGTTGCTCAGCGTTGCAACGCTGAAATTGAGGTGATTATGAAAAATCGCAGACAGGGGAAAAAGGGGGGGAGCAGGTCAGCACGGGGGTTTCGGACGCTTTTATCATTTCTGCTTTTCATCCTGTTTTTTCCAGCTCTCCCGCACCTTTCTGCGGCAGACGTCGAAGGGATAAAGTCGAAGGCCGCGGTGGTCATGGATGCTGCAACCGGCAGAGTGCTCTATGCCAAAAACCCTGACCTAAGACTCCTCCCAGCAAGCACCACGAAGCTGATGACAGCTCTTGTGGTTGTCGAAAGAGCGAATTTAGGTAGTGTCACCACCGTCAGCAAAAGGGCCGCAGGGCAGCCGGCCACCCGCGTCGGTCTGAGGACGGGCGAGAAATTCACGCTCGAAAACCTCTTGTACGGGGCGCTGCTGAAGTCGGGAAATGACGCAGCCGTCGCACTTGCGGAGGCTGTCGGCGGCACTGAAGAGCACTTCGTTGATCTGATGAACCAAAAGGCTGCTGCCATAGGCGCATACAACACCCATTTCGTCAATGCCAACGGCCTTCCGGAACCGGGACAGTACATCACCGCCTATGACCTTTCAAAGATCATGCGACAGGCGATCAAATACCCCGTACTGAAGGAGATCATAGGTACCAGGGTCACGGACGTCTCGACCGAAACGGGGAAACAGATACGCGTCAGAAACACCAACAAGCTCCTGTGGTCCGACGATGACGTACTGGGAGGCAAAACCGGCTATACCCGCGCCGCGCGCCACTGTTTTGTCTGCGCCGGAGAGCGCGACAATGACACAATCATCGTCGCGCTCCTTGGCGAACCTTACCGGGATCTTCTCTGGAAAGAGAGCGAGGAGTTGATGACATTCGGCGCCAAGGTGATGAACAAGACGGAAGAGCCGGTCATCTTTCTGACAAAAAACGAATACGCCGCGAAGGCGAGCACCGTGTCATATACCGAAGAGAATGAGCCCGTCGCCGACGGGGTGAAATACTCGAAAAAGTCGAAGAGGGGCCGGAAGGTACTCGCAAAACACGGGTTAAGGCACAAGAGGCACAAGAGGCTTCTAGCAAAACACCGCAGACCGAAGGGCCATATGCTGGCTGCAAACAAGACGGATGAAGACGCCCCGCATGCGAAAAATTCAAAACACAGGACGAAAAAAAGGAAAACGGGCAAGATGATTGCGAAGAAGGAAGATGCAGTACAGGGATAAGAAAATAACGGTAGTAGGACTGGCACGAAGCGGTGTTGGCGCCGCAAACCTCCTGTCAGGATTAGGGGCAGACGTGACTGTAACCGATACAAAAACCGAAGGGGAGCTGGCAGGCAAGATAATGAGACTCTCCCCCTCAGTCAGGCGCGCGCTCGGAGGTCACCCTGATGATATCTTTACGTCAGCCGACCTGATCGTTATAAGCCCCGGCATTCCCCTCGGGATCGGTCCGCTGGCGAAGGCAAGGGGAAAAGGTGTTCCTGTCATCGGCGAGCTCGAACTCGCTTACAATGTGCTTGAAGTCCGGCGTCGTGAAAACGCAGCGGGAATGCCGTTTCTGGCCGTGACGGGCAGCAACGGCAAATCCACAACGACCACACTCCTCGACCAAATGGTGAAGAAGGCGGGATTCCGTTCCATCTTCGGCGGCAATATCGGCAATGCGTTGACCGAAGAGATACTGCAGACAGGCGAGGGACCTTCCCCTGACTTCGTCGTTGCCGAGGTCTCAAGTTTCCAGCTTGAAACCATAACTGCATTCAGACCACGCGTTGCAGCCATTCTCAACGTAACACCCGACCACATGGACAGGTATCATTCGCTGTCCGAATATGCGGATGCAAAGGCGAGGATATTCGAAAACCAGCGTGGAGGTGATTTTCTCGTGCTGAATGCCGACGACCCCGGAACGACGGCAATAGCAAAGGAGAAACTTAAGGGACGAAGAGAAGGCCCCGAGGTATTCTATTTCAGCCGCAGGCAGAAGGTGAAGGGCATCTACTGCACCGGGGGGACTGTCCTCTGCAATGTGCCGCATCTCGATGCGGACGTTACACTCGTAGGTTCGGCGGAAATCGGCATAAAAGGAGTCCACAACCTGGAGAATGCCATGGCCGCTTCGGCCATGGCTCTCCTTGCAGGCTGCCCCGCAAAGGCGGTTGCTGAGTCGCTCAGGGAATTCCAGGGGCTTGAGCACAGGCTCGAGTTCGTGCGCACTCTTGAGGGAGTACGTTACATAAACGACTCGAAGGGCACAAACGTCGGGGCGGTGATGAAGTCGATCGAAAGCTTCTCAGACCCACTGATCCTGATCGCGGGCGGCAGAGACAAGGCGGGCGACTTCTCCGAACTCAGAGACGCCGTGTCCCGGAAGGTGAAGGCGCTTGTCCTTATAGGGGAAGCTGCCGGAAAGATAAAGGACGCGCTCGGTGGCGTTGCCGCAACGGTCATGGCCCGGGACCTTAAAGAGGCGGTAAAGGCTTGCAGGAAAATGGCGGAAAGAGGGGATGTGGTGCTGCTGTCCCCTGCCTGCGCAAGCTTCGACATGTTCAGGGATTTCGAAGACAGGGGAAGACAGTTCAAAAAGATCGTGATGGGGCTCGGAGAAAATGAATAGCCTGGCGGCCGGCAGAAAGGCACCGGGGGTCAAGACGTACGACAGGCTGCTGCTTGTCGTGATGCTCCTTCTTCTGGCCTTCGGCTCGCTCATGATCTACAGTTCGACCTCGGTCGTCACTCCCTTGCTCGCCAAGAAAAAGATCACCCAGTTCTACTATTTCAAGCGGCATCTCTTCACGGTGCTGCTTGGGGGGCTGGTAATGTTCTTTACGTACCGCCTCAACCCTTCCTCCCTCAGGAGATATGCCTTTCCTCTGCTCGTTTTTTCCTTCGTCCTCCTTCTCCTCGTCTTTGTACCCCACATCGGGATGACGGCGGGAGGCGCACGGAGATGGATACGCCTCTGGCCCACGACCTTTCAGCCCTCCGAACTGGTTAAACTTGCAATGGTCATATTTCTGGCGAAATATCTTTCGATGCCGGACTACAACCCGGAAAGTTTTGCTTCCTTCATAAAACCCCTGTGTGTGATGGTGCTCTTTCAGGCGGTGTTTCTCAGGCAGCCCGATTTCGGCTCGACGATGAGTCTCGCCTTTCTGACCTTTGCGCTGCTCTTCATATCGGGGATACGGCTGAAATATATAGGCTCGGTCATGCTGCTTGCGGTGCCGGTCCTGATAAAGCTCGTCAGGGAACCCTACCGCATGAGAAGGATAACATCGTTCCTTGACCCGTGGAAAGACCCCCTCGGAAGCGGGTTTCAGCTTGTGCAGTCTTTCATCTCCCTCGGAAGCGGCGGACTCACGGGCATCGGTCTGGGCGAATCCAGACAGAAGCTTTCCTTTCTGCCGGCGTCTCATACGGATTTCATATTCTGTCTCGTAGGAGAAGAGCTTGGGCTTATCGGCGCCACTGTGCTGATCGCGCTTTTCGTCTTCCTCTTTATGAGGGGGATATCAATCGCACGGCGCTCGAAAGACAAATTCGTCTTTTATCTCGCATACGGGCTCACACTCATGGTATCCGTTCAGGCGCTCGTGAATTTCGCTGTCGTCACCGGGCTTGTGCCGACAAAGGGACTGCCCCTTCCCTTCATGAGCTACGGGGGCTCCGCGCTGCTGGTGAACATGGCGGCCATTGGCATCCTCCTTAAGATATCGAAGGGAGAAACGGAACCGGACACGACTGAGCTGCAAAACATAAAGGCCAGGAAGATCGCCCGCCGTAATATCTACAGCAGGAGCGGCATCGCACGATGAAGATCATCATCGCAGGAGGAGGAACGGGCGGCCATCTCTTCCCCGGGCTTGCATTGGCGGAAGAGCTCAGGCGGCGCGACAGAAAAACCGAGGTCATCTTCGTTGGGACCGAACGGGGCATCGAGGCCCGGATCATCCCGAGGGAAGGATATCCGATACGATTCGTGAGGTCAGAGGGATTCGTCGGCAAATCGACGTTTCACAAGATAAAGGCTGCCGCGAAAACCATATTGTCAGTTATCGATTCATACGGCATACTCAAGGCGGTCAAACCCGACATGGTGATCGGCGTCGGCGGCTACGCCTCGGGGGCGATCGTACTGATCGCCGCGATGAAGTCCGTTCCTACGATGATCCACGAGCAGAATTCGGTACCCGGTCTCACAAACAAGATGCTCGGCAGGGTGGTAAAGAGGGTATGCGTCACCTACCATGAAAGTCTGTCCTTCTTCCCTCTGGGGAAGACCTTCCTCACCGGGAACCCCATCCGCCTGAAGATAATGAAGGGCGACCGCGAGGCCGCGTGTCGGCTCTTTTCGCTCGACAAAGAACTCTTCACAGTTTTTGTCTTCGGCGGAAGCTCAGGCGCACGGGCGATAAACAGGGTGATGGTGGACTCACTGAACCATCTTTCCGACCTTAAGGACAAGGTCCAGTTCCTTCACCAGACAGGCGACAAGGACTTCGAGAACATCCGCGAGGCGTACAGGAAAGCGGGGGTAAAGGGCACTGTCGCGCCCTTCATCTACCAGATGTCCGAGGCCTATGCGGCCGCCGACGTAGTCGTCTCAAGGGCGGGGGCGACCACCCTTGCGGAGATTACCGCCCTGGGGAAACCGGCGATACTCATCCCCTACCCTTACGCCGCCGGACGTCATCAGGAATTCAACGCGATGAAACTCGGGGAGATGGGCGCGGCCCATGTGATGCTCGAAAATGAGATGACGGGCGAGGGCCTCGCGGCGAAGATTCGGGAGCTGTACGAAAACGAAGCAGCCCGTCTCGAGATGGCGAAGGCAAGCCGCGGGCTGGGGAGACCGGACGCGTGCGGCAGGATAGCGGACATTGCCCTCAGTCTCGCGAAGGAACAACGCAATTCAAGGATGACCAGGAGAGCCAGTGTTTGAAAAATACAAGGTGATACATTTCGTCGGTATCGGAGGCGTGGGAATGTCGGGCATAGCAGAGGTTCTCTCAAACCTCGGCTACGACGTGACCGGTTCGGACATGAAGGAGTCGGAGACGACGAGGAGGCTCCGAGACAGAGGAGTCAAGATACAGATAGGCCACAGGGAAGAGAATATCGACAGCGCCCATGTTGTCGTGGTTTCATCGGCGGTAAGACCCGAAAACCCGGAGGTAATGGCAGCAAAGAGGCTCCTGATCCCCGTGATACCGCGCGCAGAAATGCTGGCCGAACTGGCGAGGCTCAAGTACGGTGTGCTCGTGGCCGGCGCTCATGGAAAAACGACAACAACATCCCTGATCTCGACGGTTTTGGGCCACGGAGGCCTCGACCCCACGATCATCATAGGCGGGAAGCTCAAGGGCATAGGGAGCAACGCAAGGCTCGGACGGGGAGATTTTCTCGTTGCAGAGGCGGACGAAAGCGACGGCTCGTTCCTGAAGCTGTCCCCGACCATCGCGGTGGTGACGAACATCGACAGGGAGCACATGGACTTCTTCAAGAGCATGGACAGGCTGAAAGAGGCGTTTCTCTCTTTCATCAACAAGGTGCCCTTTTACGGCGTCTCTTTCATCTGCATCGAAAACGAACATATCAGGGAGCTTGTGCCTCATATACACAGGCGGTACATGACCTACGGTTTCTCCGGTTCACCTGACATCCGTGCGGCGGAGATCGAAAAGAGGTTCATGGGCACAAGCTTCGACGTGATTTACAAAAACACCTCGATCGGAAGGTTCGCGATCCCGATACCCGGGATGCACAATGTCCTGAACGCCCTCGCCTGCATCGGCGTCGCCCTGGAACTGAAGATGGAGGTCGGCGCGATACGGGCAGCCCTCGATTCCTTCAGCGGAATCCAGAGAAGGTTCGAGCTAAAGGGCGAATCAAGAGGGATAAAGGTATATGACGACTACGGACATCATCCGACCGAGATCAGGGCGACGATCGCGGCTGCAAAAGAGAACATGAAGTATCTTGGCGGCGAATCGAGACTCTTCGTCATGTTCCAGCCGCACCGGTATACGAGGACCGCAGACCTTATCGACGAATTCGGAAGCGCCTTCGAAGCCGCAGATACGCTCGTCCTCCTTGACATCTATGCAGCAGGGGAACGACCTATAGCGGGCGTTACCTCGCAGGCACTGCTCACAAAGATAACGGGATACGGTCATGCTGACGTGGTGTATCAGCCGGGACGGGACGAGGCGCTGCGATACCTGCTTTCCCGCATGAAAAGCGGAGATCTGCTGCTCACCCTCGGGGCCGGCGATGTCTGGAAACTCGGCGAAAAAGTCCTGGAGGTCCTGGATGCTTCTTAAGGAAAAGACATGGCGGGAGACATTCGAAGGCGGCTTTCAGGGCGAGGTCGTCTTCACCGTGCCGATGAAGAGATACACCAGTCTTTCGATAGGGGGAGAGGCCGATGTGCTGGCGGCGCCGGGAGACCCGCTTTCGCTCAGGAACGTCGTTGCAGTACTCAAACAAAAAGGGTTCCCCTTTTTTATTTTGGGCGGCGGCTCCAACATCCTCGTTAGCGACAAGGGGATAGAGGGCGTAGTCATCTCCCTTAAGGGTTTTAACAGGACAGAGGTGCTCCACGAAAAGCAGGACCGCGTCGAACTCTTTGTAGAGGCCGGGACCCCGCTTCAGAAACTCGTGAACTTCTGCAGGGACAAGGGATATTCGGGTATCGAGGGGCTCACCGGTATTCCGGGCACTGTTGGCGGCGCTATCTTCGGTAACGCGGGGTCCTTCGGCTGCGAGATGAAGGACGTAGTCTCTTCTGTTGCGATCATGGATTCGTCGGCGAAACTCGAAAGGTTCAAGGCCGAGGGGCTCGGCTTCGGCTACAGGACTTCCGGCATTTCAGCCTCGGACATCGTCCTGAGTGCGAATATCGTGATGAGGAAGGACGATCAGAGGGCGGTATCTTCCCGGACAGAGGACTTCTTCCGGGAAAAGACGAAGAGACAGCCCATTTCCGCAAAATCCGCGGGATGCGTATTCAAAAACCCGGAAGGCACATCCGCCGGGAGGCTCATCGAGGAGGCAGGATGCAAGGGGATGCGCATCGGCGACATCGAGGTGAGTCCGGTCCACGCCAATTTTTTTATCAACAGAGGTAAAGGGACGGCTTCCGATTATGTCGCGCTGATGAATGAAGTCGTGGCCGTCGTGCAGAAGAGATTCGGCATCTCCCTTGAGCCGGAGATAAAAGTGGTGGGGAGAAAGTGAAGAGGGAGGAGAGAGTTGAACCTTAAGAGTCTTAAACGGAAGAAGATAGGCGTGCTGATGGGCGGCACCTCATCCGAAAGAGAGGTCTCGCTCCGAAGCGGCGGCGCGATCTATAACACGCTGAAGGCAGCGCATTACAACGTGGCGCCGATCGATGCGCGGGGAGACCTCTGCAAGATACTGAAAAAGGAAAGGCTTGACGTGGCGTTCATCGCGCTTCACGGCGGCCACGGCGAAAACGGCGCAGTGCAGGGCATGCTCGAGATACTGGGGATCCCTTATACCGGCTCGGGGATACTCGCGTCGGCACTTGCAATGGACAAGGAAGCCTCCAAGAAGGCCTTCCTGTATGGAGGCGTGCCTGTGCCGCCCTTCAAAGTCCTGTGCAGGGGCGCGGTGCCCCCCTCTGTGCGTAAGACATTCCCGCTCCCCCTGGTGGTCAAACCTGCTGCCGAAGGCTCCAGTGTCGGCGTCGAGATCGTGAAAAAAAATACAGACCTCTCAGGATCCCTCAGGCAGGCGTTTTCCTACGGCGACCGTGTGATCCTCGAAAAATACGTCGAGGGCAAGGAAGTGCAAATCGGCATTCTCAACGACCGGGTTCTCGGAGGAGTGGAAGTAAAGCCCTCACTCGAATTTTACAACTACGAGGCGAAATACACATCCGGACTGACGGAATACATATTTCCCCCGCGACTCGACAGGAAAACGTACGCAAAGGTGAAGGAGGCGGCCCTTGCCGCTCACAGGGCACTGGGCTGCTGCGGGGCGACAAGGGTGGATCTCATCGTCGACAGCGACAGGAACCCCTACGTCCTTGAGGTAAATACCATTCCCGGCATGACCGAGACGAGTCTTCTGCCGAAGATCGCCGCCAATGCGGGCATCGACTTTCTCTCCCTGATCGAGGAGATACTCGCAGGAGCGATAAAGTGAAGAACACGAGGGGAAGGAAAAACGGCGCCATGAGAAAGAACCGGTTCGCCGATCCCCTAGGGAAGGTGAGAAATGCCTTCTTCGTCATTGCCGCGGTTGCAGTCATTGCAGGAGTCGTCTATCTACTCGATGTTGCCTTCAGATCCGCCTTCGTCGTTCGAACGATCGCCTTTTCAGGAAACACCCGTTTATCCGACGAAGAACTCAGGACAGTCTCGGGACTCAGGGGCGGCGAAAACATGCTTGCGATTTCGGAACGCAGACTTGCAGCCAGGATGGCTGAATCGCGATGGATAAGGTCGGTCTCGATAAGAAAGGAACTGCCCGACAAGATCATCATGCGTGTAAAGGAAGCCAAGCCCTTCGCCCTCCTGGACATGAAGGGACGCCTCTTTCTCGTCGACGACAACGGCACGATGCTCGAAGAACTGAAGGAAAGCGCTGTCCCCTTTCTCCCTGTCATAACCGGAGACCCCTTCAGCCGGAGGGACGTCTTCTCGGAGGCTATACACCTTGCGAAGGCGTTCAAGGACACCGGGATCATGGCAAGAAAAGACCACATTGAAATCATCGCAAACAGCCCGGAGGAACTTTCGGCGAACCTCGACGGCATCCTGGTAAAGGTTGGGACAGGTGATTACGGCGAAAAACTCGAAAGACTGATACAGGTTGAAAACGAGATCCAGAAGCGACATATACCCGTGGATTATATAGACGTGAGATTCGCAAACAAGGTGGTCGTAAAACCGGTCAACGAGGTGGTACGGTAATGAGACCAAATATCGCTGTCGGGCTCGATGCAGGCACGACAAAGGTCTGCGTCGTGGCAGCAGAGACGAGCGAAAGAGGAACTCGCATACTCGGCATGGGTGCCGTACCTTCCGCCGGCATGAAGAAAGGCGTCGTGATAAATATGGACGCCGCAGTAGAGTCGATAAGGAAGGCCCTGAAAGAGGCGGAGGCATCCTCGGGGATCAGGATAAAATCGGCTGCAGTAGGCATTTCCGGGGCACATATAAAAGGCTTCGACAGCACAGGTGCAGTCGGGATCAGGGGAAAAGAGATCAGTCAGCGTGACAGGGAAGGAGCTGTTGACTCGGCAAAGGCCGTCTACATCCCCCTCGACCGGGACGTCCTCCATGTAATACCCACGGAATTCCTGCTCGACGGCCAGGAAGGAATCACCGACCCGCTTGGGATGTCAGGTGTACGATTGGAGGCGCGGGTTCATATAGTCACCTGCGCGGTCTCGCCGATGCAGAATCTGCTGCGGTGCTGCGAGAAGTCCGGACTCGAAGTCGCAGATATCGTCTTTTCGCCCATCGCGTCGGCCCGCTCCGTGCTCACAAAGGACGAAAGAGAGTGCGGGGTCCTGCTCGCGGACATCGGGGGAGGCACCACGGACATCGCGCTCTTCAAAGACGGAGCAGTCCGCAGGGTCGCGTCCTTCGGCATAGGCGGAAGCCACATCACAAGCGATCTTGCGGTTGGGCTCAGGGTGAACCTTCCGGAGGCAGAGAGACTGAAAAGGGCAGAGGGGAGCGCAATAGCGTCAATAGTCGCGGACTCCGAGCAGACAAGGGTGGCTCAGCCCGGCGAGGAAGAAGGCGTCATCCCCAGAAGGTATCTTGCAGAGATCATCCAGCCCAGATGCGAGGAGATGCTCGAACTCGTAAGAGAAGAACTGAGGGGAAATTCAGGTTACGAGACGGCGGTCTGTGGCGTAGTCGTAACCGGCGGCACCTCCCTTCTTGCGGGATTCGAAAAGATCGCCGGTGCAATGCTGGGACTTCCGGTGAGAACTGGCTGTCCGATGGGTTTGGGCTCTTCGGACCCGGCTGTGAGGACTCCATTTTTTGCGACCGCCGTCGGCCTCGTCTCCCCGGAGACGGATACGGAGACCGCCGTGCCCGCTGATGCCGAAGGGTCGGGCAGAGTCGCGGAGAAGATGAAGGATTGGGCAAGAGGCTTATCAAGATATGCGGAAAATCTCAAATTCTACAGCAGAAAGGAAGGGAGCGCACTATGTTTGAAATCGAAGAAGTAAGGGGGCAGAAGGCACGCATCAAAGTCGTCGGGGTCGGCGGTGCCGGCGGGAATGCCGTAAACAACATGATCGCCTCGAACCTTCATGGAGTCGAGTTCGTGACGATGAACACCGACCTTCAGGTGCTCGAGACATCTCTGGCGCCTTTGAAGATCCAGATCGGCAAGGAGCTGACAAGAGGGCTGGGCGCGGGCTCCAATCCTGAGATCGGGCGACAGGCCGCACTTGAAGACAAGACCGCGATCATGGACAGCCTCGACGGCTGCGATATGGTCTTCATCACGGCGGGCATGGGCGGCGGCACAGGGACCGGAGCGGCCCCGGTCGTCGCAGGCATCGCGAAAGAGCTCGGCGTTCTGACCGTAGGCGTAGTGACTCGTCCCTTCTTTTACGAGGGCAAAAAGAGGCTCATGAACGCAGATGAAGGCATTAAGGAACTCACGAAAAATGTCGATACGATAATCGTCATCCCTAACGACCGTATCAGCCTTGTCGTTGAGAAGGGCACCCCCATGCTCAAATCTTTTTCCATAGCAAACGACGTGCTCCGTCAGGCGGTCCAGGGCATATCCGACATAATCCTGGTCCCGGGGCTGATAAACGTCGACTTCGCCGACGTAAAAACGATAATGGAGAACATGGGCCGCGCCGTGATGGGCACGGGGACCGGCAAGGGCGAAGGGGGGGCCTTCGAGGCTGCGAAGAAGGCGATATCGAACCCTCTCCTCGAAGACTCCTCGGTAGAGGGCGCCAAAGGCATCCTCATCAACATCACGGGAGGGCTCGAACTGTCGCTGAGCGAAATGCAGGAGGCTACGGCGCTCATATACGATTCGGCCCACGAAGATGTAAACGTCATATTCGGTGCCGTCATCGATCCTGACATAAATGACGAGGTAAGGGTCACCGTCATAGCAACAGGCTTCGATGAGAGACGGGAAAAAGTTGAGCTTCCTCAGATCAAGAAATGGGCGCCCGCGAAGGAGCCGACGAGCTTCAAGGGCTCCGAAAGGATCCTGGCAAAGAGCCTCGGCGGCGGCATCGGGGCGTCAGCGTTGAATAACGATGCTTTCAATTATGAGGAGACGATCGACCTTCCGGCGTTCCTCAGGAGATCCTCACAGAAAGAGTTCTGATTTTCCCCATGAGGGGCTTCCTCCCCCACCCCACCACGGAAGCCCCTCCCCCCCTGCCTCTTTGCATCAGGGCAGATTAATTGTGCGGCCTGACCTTACGTCCTCTTCGCTGATGCTCACCTTCCGCTCGTTCATCCCTCTTCCGGAGACCGTATAGGCGCCCAGAGCGGCGGAGCCCCCCTGAACGGTGCCCGTCGCATAAGGAACCGTAAAGCTGAAACCCCCTTTTCCGTCAGCGGCCGTCTCGTCATGAAAATACATAATCCTTCCTGCCGAGGTAATGACAGGCATATCGACAAATACCCTGCCGTTGGCTTCAGCCTTACCTCTTATTGTTGCGCCTGCGACCGCTTCAAATACCTTGTAATGGCTCAGCCTGCCGCCGGCCCATCCCATGCTGCCATAATCCGTCTCGAACAGAAGGCGATAGTTTCTGAGGGCGGAAACGAATCCGCTGCCCGTCTTATGGGCCGACCCGTCATAATACATGAGTCTCTCATACATAGACTGTTCCGGGTCACCGCTGCCCGAAATGCCGGGACGCAGTCTTCCCTTTCTTTCCCCGTCGAGTGCTATCGCGTATATTCCCCTGAACTTGATGAAGGAATTCAGCATGATATAGCGAATACCGTTTTCTTTCACTATCTGTAAGGCGGCCTCCTGATCTGGAGTGGCCATGAAGGCATTCTCCTCATAAAATCCGTGTGCCTCCCACCCGAAGGCCGTCGCCATGGCCGGCCGCTGGGCAACATGATATATCTGGGCGCCGAGGTCCCAGTTTGCGAGAATCCCATACTCCGGGCGGGAGTAAGGATTTAGGTAGTAAGATGTCTTCGGCGTATTGTTCCTTATCCAGTTAAGCACCCCGGTCCCGCCAAAAAGTCCATATTTCATGTATGGAGGGAGATCATCCTTCAGGGTAATAGCGTAGTGGGTATACGAAGGAACGAGAAACGCCAGGACCAGCAGTATGGTTGCAGCCCTTTGTCCATTTCCCTTCCATCGCTGCCATGCAAGTGAAACAAGATATCCGCCGGCAAGAGAAGCGATCACTGCGGCGATCACTGCGTACCGGATGACAAGGCCAAGCAGCATGACCGGACTCCACATAACGAGGGTAATGAGGAACCTGTCCCTCCTTCCGTCTCTGTTCCATTTCAGAAATGCAAGGGCAGCCGAAACAGGCACAGCAAACCAGGCAGCCGTAAGATACCCGGCGCTGAAAAGGAAATCATGACGTGAGAAAACACCGTGCATTTCGCGATTCGACTCAAGCCAGGGGTCCCCTCCGCCGCGCAGGAAGGTGATACCTGTTAAGACCTGAGACAGGATGCTTCTTACAGGAGGAAGGAAAAGAGCCAACAAGAAAGCGACACATGCCCCCGTTGCGTAATAGGGGAAGGTTTTTCGCTCCCCGAGGCCGCCGAAAAAGGCGAGTATTCCGGAACAGACGCCGAGCGCGGTGACATGGAACCACGATATGACCGCAAAATTGAAGCCCCCTGCGGTTCCCCATGGGTTCACCAGACAAAAAGAGGCGATAATCGCCGAAGCAAGGGCAAATGCAGCTGCGTAATCGACCGAGAGTTTCCTGTTGTGTGAAACAACTGCGCGGACAAGGACCGTGGCGAAGGCCATACCCCAGTAAACAGTGCTTCCCCTCCACATGAATATGGTAAGCACAAGGACAAGGGCGGCGACCAGCTTCCCCTTCAGGTGAAGCCTGTCATCCCTTTCCAGAAAGGGCAGTCCGAAGAGCATGAGTATCACAATGGGCTCGAAGACATGATGTCCGAAGTTCATCGGGATGCTGCCAGAAATATGTCCCGGATTAACGGCAAGGAAAAAAGCGGCAGCCAGACCGGCGACATCACTCGAAAACGCCCTCTTTGCGACAAGAAAAATCATGACTATGGTGAGGGCGGCATAAAAGGGATTCGCAAAAAAACAGACCGTTTCTATCGTCACCCGCGAGCCGCCAAGCAAGACGCACAGCGCAGAGAGCACATAATCATAGAGAGGTGCCCATATCTGCCCCATTCCACTGGGGTAACCTGCATAGGAATCGAAGATCGGCACATGAGGAAATGAATGAACGCCAAGCGTAACACGCCTCAGATGGTCGTATGAATCTACGTTGTAAAAGTAGAAACCGCCCCCAGGGTTTATGAAGTTCCGAAAAGCGGCTGTTCTGATGAATACCCCCAGAAAAGCCCACAGCATGATCAACGTAAGAATAATCCATTTGTGCTTCCGGCCCCCGAAAGCTTCAGCATGATTCATCATCTTTTCCTCCCGTGCCGGATGCATCACTTTCCACGCGGAGCCCCTGCGCTATCAGACAGCCTTTCCAGTGCAGCGCATCCCTCCTGATTCTTCAAACGGCAGGCATTTTGAAAATCTGATCTGGCAAGCCCTTCCCTGCCCATGCTGAAGTAGAGGTTTCCCCTGTTCAGATAGGAAAAAGCATAATCACGGTTCAGTTCGATGGCCCTGCTGAAATCCTGCAATGCAAGATCATATTTTCCGGCGAGAAAGTATGAAAACCCCCGATCGTTGTAAACAGCGAAATTTCTCTGGTCTATCTCGATAGACTTGCTGAAATCATCTGCCGCTTTATCGGGAAGCCCTGCCTTGCCGTATAGAATTCCGCGGCTTACATGGGCCAGATTGGAAAGGGGCTTTAGACGGACTGCTGTGTCCAGGTCCGAAATCGCCTCATCAAGCCGGCCTTCCCTGTCAAAAATAAGCCCCCTCTTGATATACGCCCTGTAATCGGATGGGTTTAAGGCAATAGCCCTGTTAAAATCGGACATCGCCTTACCGGTCATGCCCAGTTCGTCAAAGGCATATCCCCTGTTATAGTAAACGAGAGAGACTTCTTCCGGTTCTCGTTCGACAGCGAAATTCCACAAGCTCAGACTGTTCCTCCAGATGCGGGTTTGCTCAATTGTCAGATACGAAAGGGAAGCAACCAGCAAGGCAACAGCTGCACCACCGCCAATCCTGAAAAGCAGAGCGCGCCGTCCCGGCACGTTCAGCTTTTCTGAAATCCACGCAGCAAACACACCTAAAAGAAGGAAGGGACCGATGGCTGGCAGGTAGGTATATCTGTCTGCCATCATTTGACTTCCTACTTTGACGATGCCAAGCACAGGGACAAGTGTAACCACATAATAGCACCAGACAGCCGCCAGAAGGCGCTGTCTTCTTGCTGCCACTACGCAGGCCAGCGTGATGCCCGCAACAAGAAGAATCGGAAAAATAAACCTGAGAGAGGATGCAGACATGTTCCTTGGGTACGCATAAAAAGGCAGAAGATCCGTGGGCAGAATCATCTTTCTGAGATACTCGACAAGCGCATAGGGTACTGCGATCAATCTCGCCGAAAGCGGTACAAACTCCTCTGTGGCCAGTGCCCCGCCGGATTTCTGGGCAAGGACGGTCATACCTGATGACAGGAGACTGAGGGCGGCAAAGGGGATTTTTTCGACCAGGACAGACAGAAATGTCCGAAGTGTCTGTATCCTCATGAGAGGATACCAGTCAAGCAGCAGAAGGACAACCGGAAGACTGACTGCCATAGGCTTGCTCAGCAGCGCGAGCACGAAAAAAAAGAGAGAGAGGAAATAATGCTTTTCCCTGTGGGTCTTACAGGACCCATAGGACATATACGACAGGAGGCTTGGCAGGAAAAAGAAAGCGCACAGGAGGTCCTTGCGTTCGGAGACCCATGCCACTGACTCGACATGCAGGGGATGAAGACTAAACAACAGCCCTGTTACTGCTGCCGCAAGAAGCCCCGTCCGACCGTTCCTGAACATCTGCCGATCGGCCTCGATCGCCGTCCTTTTCCACGCATCCAGCAGCCTTGCAACGAGGACAACGACGAGAAAGGCGTTTACCGCGTGGAAAATTGCACTGCTCAGGTGATGTCCAAGAGGATCCAGCCCCCAGACGGCATAATCCGCGGCATGCGTCATCCATGTAAGCGGGTGCCAGTTGGCGGCATAGAAATCAAGGAAGGCCCAGCGGAAAAATTCCAGATTCAGTGTCCTGATATGCGGATTTCCCGTGACATAATCAATGTCGTCCCAGTTCACAAATCCGTTGTGAAGGGCAGGCAGAAATGCCAGAAATGCAAACAGCGAAACGATGCCCGCAAGAAAATATTCAGCGCGCCGTCTCTGCATCAGCCTCCCTTCCCTTTCAACACATACGCCTTCCTTAATTCATCGATGAAGAGGGGATTCTGCGGAGTTATTCGAATCGCGGCTTCCAGATGCCGTATCGCCTCGTCAACCGCCCCTTTCTGCTCGTAGGCAAGGGCAAGGTTATAATGGGCCTCGACCAGGGAAGAATTCAGCTGTAATGCGGTCTGGTACTGCACTATTGCCTCGTCGACAAGCCCCCCGGCAAAAAGGGCGTTGCCCAGATTGATGCGGATATCGGCAGACGCCGGCTGAAGCCTTGCGGCAATCCGGAACTCTTCGGAGGCGGGATACGTCAGTCCAAGCCTCTCATAGGCGATGCCGAGCTTGTCATGCGCGTCAGCATAATCGGGTCTAAGCCGGGTTACATACTGAAGCGCCGCTACGGCATCAGTCAGTCGCCCCTTGTCGAGATAATCCATGGCGTCCATCACCGTATTTTCCATGGCCATGGACGCAAAGGCCGGCTCTTTTGCGATAATGTCATCGTAGAAGACATAGGTGTTCTTCCATGCGGGGTTCCTCGCGATCGTGCCTGCAGCATAAAGACCGACCAGGGCAAAACAGAGCAGGCCCAGAAAGACTGATGCCCTGGAGTATTTCTTTTTCACCCATTCGAGTATCAGCGCCGCCAGAAAGACAAAGCCGAAAGACGGAAGATAAAGATATCTTTCGGCAAAGGTATTTATCCCGAGCCCCCGTATGTAAAAAACAGGGAGGAGCGGCACGATAAACAGCACAAGGCCGAAGAAGGCAGGCCTTGCCTTCTTCATGGTGACCGCCATGAAAACGACAAAGGCAGCAGCCATAACAAAAGAGATGATACCTCTGGGCTCAGCAAGCGAACGGATCGGATAGAAGAAATAGAAGCCATGGAGGTTCACCGGTGCCAGGAGCTTTTCCACGTACTTGACAAAGAGTGGGAAAACATTGATGAAATACTCCCATGAGGTCAACTCAATACGCCTCTTCCCCGGTGCGAGTCCGCCGAGGGCATGAACCCTGACAATGAGGTAAACGCTGCAGACAATTAGATATGGCGCGTACCTCTTAATACTGTCCGTGGACAACAGCCTTCCTTTTTTGAAAGAATAGTCGTACGCTACAAGAAAAAGCGGCAGCATGATGGCAGTTTCCTTGAAAAGCAGCGCCGCCGAGAAACAAAAAAGTGACAGTACCATATTCCTGTCAAGGCCTGTCTCCCGCTTCATGTAAAAATAGAGGGAGAGCAGACCGAAAAAAGCAAACGCCGGCTCCGGCAATCCCGCCGCCCATGTGACGGCTTCCGTATGGACAGGGTGGGCGGCAAATAACAGGGCGGCTATCAGCGGTGAATACATCCACCACCTCTTTTTTCCCTCGGATGACTGATCGACGATCCCGGACTCCCGAAGCAGTTTCGCAGTTATCAGAAACACCAAGACCGAAACGCCGCAGTGAAAGAGGATGTTCGTGAGATGAAAGGCCCATGGTCTGCGCCCGAAGAGGGCGTAGTCAATCATATAGGAAACATACATCAACGGCCTGTAATAGTTTCCGCCCTTGTCGACTCCCATGAAACCCCAGACGCCTTCGGAGAATATCTTCGGCAGATACGTTATGTCCTCGATCCAGTGGTTCTGCACGATCTGATAGTTGTCATCGTAGGCAAAGCCGTCGAAAAGGGCGTTGAAATAAACCACGAGGGAAACAAAAACAACAGCCGCCACGAAAAAAAGGACTATCCTTTTCGTCGGAAAGGCGGATATGCCCGTTATAGAGGGATGATCTGTCGATTCTGTCAGCGCTTTGCGGCTTACATTTCTCATCATATTCTCCTGCGCCATGGACCCGAGACCATTATTTGCGGCTGGCAGCACACATCAGCCGTAAAGATCTGCCCGTCCGGGCTTATTGTCTGTTTAGCCCCTTTTTCCTGTATGCCTCGGCCAGGTCTGCGCGTAAGCCCGCATCCTCAGGCGACAGCCTCGCGGCGGCATTGAAACAGTCAATCGCCATATCTTCATTTCCTAAGCGGTCGTAAATCTTTCCGAGGCTGCTGTAAGCCTCTGCGTTATCGGGCTGCAGCCGAATCGCTGCCTCGTACTGGGTTATGGCGTCGGCTGAACGTCCTTTTTTCCAGTATGCCATACCCAGGTTGATATGGGCGTCGACCAGGCCCGGACTCAGCATGACAGCCGTCTGCAGCTGTTCTATGCCCCTGTCCGTGTCTCCCGTCAGGACATAGCTCTCCCCCAGATTATCATGTGCAGTGGCGAGGTCGGGATCCAACTCCACCGCTTTCTGAAAATGATCAATAGCCTCTTTCATCATCCCTTTTCTTACGCAGGCAAGGCCCATGAAATCGTGAGCTACGGCCGCATCAGGAGATTTGTTCACCGTGTCCGACCAGAGCGTGAAGTCACTGTGCCAAACCTTGTTCCTGTTCACCGTCAGGAAGCAGTAGAGCGCAAGCAAAACAGAAACGGCCGCAAACAGTCTTTCACGCCTGATTTCTCTTGCTGCCCATAACACCAGCATCGATAGCAGAATGGCGAATCCGACGGAAGGCAGATACAGATACCTCTCGGCGAAACTGTTTTCTCCGACTACCGGGATATACAAGACAGGGCCGAGAGGCAGTACCGCCAGGGACATGCAGAAAAAAGCCAATCTGTTTTTCTTCCATGTCATGATCGCGGCAACCGTAAAGATCACCGCAACAGACAGGGAGATAAGTTCCCTCGGTTCGAAGATGGAATAAACCGGATGCAAAACATAAAAGGCATTCAGGTCAAACGGGAAGAAGAGTTTCCCGAGATAACGGGCAAAGAGAGGGAAAATGTTGATAACATCCTCATAGGTATTCAATTCAGAGTGCTTCTTCATCGGCGCAAAACCGCCGAGGGCGTGGATTCTTATGACCATGTATACTGCCGCAACAACGATATACGGGAGATAAGCCTTCAGCCTTTCCATCACACGGTTTTTCCACCCTCCTCCGGCAGCAATGTCATAGAGAAGGAATATTGCAGGCAGCGTCATGGCCGTCTCCTTGCAAAGTGACGCGAGAAAAAACGTGCCTGCAGACAGAACGATAAATCTCAGGGACCCGCCATCCTTTTCCCGCCACCGGAGAAAGTAATAGAATGAGAGCAGGGAAAAAAAAGTAAAGGAAAGATCAGGCAGACCCGCCACCCAGGTCACCGCCTCCACATGAATAGGGTGAGTGGCAAACAACAGGGTGGCAATAAAGGGGAGTATTCTCGATGCCCCCTCTCCCTCCTTCGAACCTGGATATGGATTGAGGCCCGGTATGCGCAGAAGTCTTGATGTCACCATAAATACCAGAAGGGAATTGCCGGCATGGAACAATACATTTACCAGATGGTAGCCCCAGGGCGCAAGACCAAAGAGATGATAACATAACGAATAAATTACGTACATCAGCGGCCTGTAATAATTTGTGACTGCAAGTTTATTGTAGAACCCCCACGCATTGCTCGAAAAAATCTGTGGAAGATATCTGAAATCCCTGATCCAGGGATTATTCAGTACCTGGGGGGAATCGTCATAGACGAAATCATTGGAAAGGGCGTTGGCATAAACCGCCACGCAAACAAGGAGTATCGCCAGAAGCTGCGGAAGCCGGTCTCGCCTGCCCTGTCCTGTCGGATGTCTCACGGCCGCAGAATCTTCAGGGGTAAGAAAGACTGTCATGGACAACACCGTGGCAAACCAAAGTGCAGCTCCCGGAAAAATTGCCCGTATCGTTGTAAATGGGATAGGGGCTGCCCGGTTTCGGCAGCACTATCCTCGTGTCGAAATTAATGAGGTGGGTGTGCGAGCCTGTTCCGGATACTTTCATGGGCAGTGTAACATTGATACCATGAGGGTCGTGGCAGGCGGAACATGGTGCGCCCGTTGTCAGGTGACCGCTGTGGCCTCCGCCCGATGCCGTCTTTCTGTTTATCTTTTTTCTGAAACTCACATCGTCGAGGATACTGGTCCGATTGTGGCAGCGGTAACACAGGGCATAATTGTCGTAGCTCTCAAGGGTACCGTCCGCTGTTTCATATCTCTCCCGCAGAATGGGCGCAAAGGAAGAGCCGTGCGGACCCTTCGAACCTCCGGCGTCATCGCGGTGGCAGGCGGTGCAGTAGATCACGGCAGCCGCGTTGAGGGCCGGTTCAAGTTGTGAAGGAATACTGGGTATTGCCATGCTTCTGCCCATTCCTTCGACAGGGTGGTAGGAAGGATTGGCAGTGTCAAAGGCAAGCCGCATATTGGTTGTAGCAACTACGCGGGGAATATACTGGGTATCAGTTGTATAGTCGGCGTGACATTTGAAGCAGATTTCGTATTCATATGTAACGGGCGATACCTCCTTGCCGTTTCTGTCAAGACCGCTTGTGCCGAAAACCATCCCCGAGGCATAGGGGGCAACCGCCTTTTTCTTGTTGGCTGCATGAGGATTATGGCAATCGGCACAGGTAACGTCACCGAGCAGCGCCCGGTCCGATGCCTTCAGGTTGCTCAGAATACTATTTGATAAGCCTGCGCGCTCCCTGTGGTTTGAAACCTTCTCTATCTGACTTTTGATGTCCGCCCTGGGCGCAGCGTAATCAGGCGTTGCCTGAAGAACCGTCGGCGGCCTGTTGAGGGCAATCGTCTCTCCGTGACTGGGCGGCGTCGGCGCCGTAGGCACCGGGCTGTGACAGGTGAGGCAATAGTCGGAAGACGTGTAGTTCAGAAGCGGCACAGCCACGGCAAAATGGGGCGTATGACAGACCTCGCACCCCTGTTGCAAGGTCGAGTGGCCTGAGAGGCTCCATCCTGTCATCTGGTGACAGACTGTGCAGAGCGCAGAAAAACTGTTGTTCATGACAAGGAAATTCCCATTCGTATCGTCATGGGGGTCGTGACAGGTCGTACAGTGGACCTCGAAATCGCTGCCGCCAAAATCAAGGTTGCCCGGCAATTCCCGGGCGGGTACGAGTTCCGCGTTGGGAAACGCCGTAAGATACGAAAATGACACGGGATGATGCATTGAAAGGTCGAGGCCGAAATAAGTGCCGCTATTTGGGCCGGCTGAGGGAATCGCGCCAAGGGATGTATCCAGGTTGCCGCCCCCTACCGTCGCTCCAAGTGCAATAGTGCCGTCATGACAGCTGAGGCAGAGTTTCGTGGGGCCAAACGGCTGGGGAAGAGGCTGGGGAGTCGTCAACGTGGGACTCGTATAAACGGTATAGTTCTGCGATTGTATCTCCTTGTTCCACAGGGGCGTATCAGCGGCGGCGTTGTGGGGCGTGTGACAGAAAACGCAGATGCGGGTTTCCGTAAGTGACTTGAGCGGACCCGGTCCCGACGCAGAGAGGTTGTGTTTTGTGTTGTTGATGTTGCCGATGGCATCGACGGCTGCCGGGAAAACGAGAACGCAGAAGCAGCACACAAGAAATAATCTGAGGCCGGTGATACCACCGGCGCGGCTCTCGGTGGATCTAAAATTTCCCATCAGAGTAATTGGCGGTTATCCGAAAAACCTGCACCCGCCTGTTATAGGTATCACAGACGTAAAGTATACCATTGTCGTCAATAAATTCGCCAGAAGGCAGCCAGAACTCACCGAAATCCGTGCCCCTTCTTCCGAGGGTGAGGAGAAACTTGCCCTTATTGTCGAAAAGCTGGACATTATCGAAAAGGCCATCAACTACGTAGATAACGCCGTCCCTGTCTGCCGCTACCCCTTTGGGCATCGCAAGATCCCCTGAGCCGTCTCCCTGATGACCAAAGGAGCCGAGGAACTTGCCACGGCTGTCGAACATCGCTATTCTGAAATTAAGCGTATCCGTCACATAAAGGACGCCTGCCGAAGACCAGAAGATATGGGTAGGGAAATTGAATCTGCCCGCCTCCGTCCCCCTTTCTCCGAAGGAATAAACGACATTCCCTATTGAATCGAAGGCATAGACCCTGTTTGCGAGCGTATCCGCCACATAGAGGAGCTTGTCGCGGGTGTTATAGGCAAGACCCGTAGGTCTCAAGAGTTTCTGGGTATCCGGTATCCCCAGGGAAGAAAGATAAGCGCCGTCGCGGCCAAAGACAAAGACCCTTCCTTCAACCGAATCAGAGACATAAAGATTCAGGTCGTCATCAAAGACAACGCCAACCGGGGAAAGCAATGCCTCCGAAGCAGCACTCGAAAGCCGCATGTAACGGTGCTCTGCCGGCATGTAGAGGTGGACACACCTGCAGCCCGTGTCCGCCACTGCCATCCGGCCATCCCTCCCGGTTGCGACTGCAACCGGCGTATTGAAGGCGTCTTCGTCGCTTCCGCCTTTCCCGTAAACAGCGGCCTTCAGCAGTGATGCTGCACCGCCTTTTAACCTAAACCCCCTGATGGCCATGACATAGGTGGCCTTTGCCGTATTGGGCTGGTACGGCCACTGTAGTTCTATGCCCGATTTTTCAGAGGAGAGTGTCCATTCAGACGCGCATCCGCTTACCCAGAGGGACAACAGACAGACTGCAGCCGCAAGAAACCGGTTCATCTGCACCTGCTGGCCCATTTCCGTTCCCGACGCGGCAGCGTGAACCTCCTCTTCAGCAGGGAACGTCTTTTCCTCTTACTGCCCTTGTTGTTCATGCGTGCCGGTCGCGCCCCCTAGCAAAGAGGCGGCCTCTCCAGTGTCCATTATCTTGATGTCCGCGCCCTTTTTCAGCTCGCTTTCCCATTCATGCATCCTCTTCAGGTGCTTCTCGCTTCCAATACGCGCCTGCAGATACCCTTTCACCTCATTGACGGGATACCGATTTTCCGGGGTGTATTCCTTCACCAGGAGGATATGGATGCTGTCGCTCGCCCTGATAATATCAGAGTACTCACCCGGCTTGATTTTCTTCGCATATTCAAATAATTCAGGCTGCTCCTTGTCGCTCAACTCGGCATCTGTCACGATAAAAGTGCCATCCGGGACAAGACTGTGAGGGTCCGCAACCCTGTCCTTGCGCAGTTTATCGAGGACCGTCTGCGCCTTACGGACGGATTCGTCCTTTCCTGGATCCAGGAAGAAGACGATATCAACAACGATCGCCTTGGCAGGAATGCGGTACTTGTCCATCTCTTTTTCGTATGTCTTTTCGACCTCCTTCTTAGAGACAGTGACCTTGTCATATATCTCCTGCTGAAAAATACGCTGAAGCACGTTGTCGCGCGCAATTTCAGCGCGAACTTCCTCTTCTGTCATGCCTTTCCCTGTAATGGCCTCTGCGAACTTCTCCGGCCCTCCGAGTTTGGCCTTGAGATCTTCAAGTTTCTTGTCGACTTCCTTGGGATCTGCCTTCATCCCTTTGCCCGCTGCCTCCTGGTATGCGAGTTCTTCGAATATAAGCCTGTCGAGCGCCTTCTTTCTCAGCGCAGCCATCTCCTCTGCAGTATGTGCGGGCTGCTTTTGCCGGGCATTGATGGTGTCCATCATCCTGATGAGGGATGGCAAGGTAAGGGAGACGCCGTTGACGCTTGCAACGACAGTTTTATTCCCTTCCCCATGAGAATGCATTGCCGGTGGTTCTCCGCCGACATTAGGCACAACCTTCTGAGTCTCCGGAGTCTGGAAAATGAGGGCATCCGCAGTCTGGCCGGCACGGGCAAAAGGGCCGTCCATAAGCCCGATGCAGACTGTCAGGAGAGCTGCACAAAAAATCTTCTTCATTCTTCCACCTCCGATTGCGTTTTCCCTGCAACAAAAAAATTCATAAGAGTTTTCTCCTCACGTTCAGGTAATAATACTGACGGAACGATTCGGTCTTCAGCTGTTGCGTACCCTCGCTGTCTGCAAACATCATATTTGCGCCGAGACTGAGAAATACTTTCCCCACCCTCCATGCAAGATTCGAGGTAAAGCTGTATGCGGTCGATTTCGTCGGACCCGCGGTCACATATGAATAAGTCCCGCCGCCGCTCAGCGAGAGGTTCTTGCTCGGGAACCTCTTCATGAGGTTGGCGGAAAAACTGCCGCTTTGCTGGTCATATCCCGGCCCGCCCTCCAGCGACGTGCCCTGCGGGTATGACGTGACCGCATATGTTGCGGAAGTGTAGAGCCGCGTCGTTTCGCTAATCGCCTTGCTGTACATGGCCTCCGCCTTCCACATCTTCGACGAATTGAGGTTCGAAGAGACCTCCGTATACTGGGTTATGACCCTGAAAGGCTCCCTGTAAAAAACCAGACCGACGCTTGTGCTCGATGCGCTTAAGGGCTCTCCTTCCGGGAAGGTCCCGGACTCCACAGTCGAACTGGTCTTCGAATAACTGAAAAACGGGTTCACCATGCCATTAAAGAGGCTCAGGCTCGCGTTATAACCGATGGTGTCTTCACGGACCTTGAAGTCGGCGGCCTTCAGAGAATAGGTAACAAAGAAGTCGTACGATCCCGGCACGGGAAAATCCGGGGTCAAAGGAAGGGTAATATTTGTTATCTCGATAAAGCCACTTGGCGTGGTGTCCAATACATAGTTGATGCCTTCATTAAGTTGTACGAGCTGATTGGGCGGCACCGGGTCTTTGACGAAGACAATTATCGTCGCAGGGTCTATTCCCAGCTGATTCAGAGGAAAGGAGCCCGGGACCGGCACAGGCACCTGCAGATGAGGTTCGTTCACAACGGAAGCCGCCCCCTTGCTATCGAGGGTGCTTCTGCCGAGTGTCAGACCCGCAACAAGCGTTCCCCAGGGGATGACCTTGTTATAGGAAAAAGTCAGGGTGTTGCTTGTAGTGTCCGTTTCGCCGAATGAACCGGAGAGCGAATTTTTCTGGAAGGTGTAATAGCTGTTGAGGCTTTTAAAGAGTCTGTGGGTGATGCTGAATGCCAGCCCGTTGCTTGTGCTCGATGACTCAGTTGCGGGTGTGGTTGGGCTTGCCACATTGCTCGTGTTCTTTGAATAATCATATGAAAACCCGGCGCCAAAATTCAGCGGAAGAGAGGCAAAGAGTCCCCCGCGCACGGCGGTTGCGTCATTACTGTTCGACGAAGACGCGTTTTCCTGCTGATAGTCGCTCTTGGTAGCGCCAGCGTTGAGACTAATCATCCCAAGGCTCAGATTCCCCGTAAGCTGATAGTCACTCGAGTTACCGGTGAGCCCCGAGCTGTCTGAAAAGTTCGAGTGGTCGTAAGAGCTGGCGACAGTGAGGTTTCGCTGGTGAGAGAAATCCTTCAGATAGGTAACGTTCCCTGTGACGCTGTCCACATCGCTGCTACTGGAACCGGATTCGCTTGAGACCGTGGTATAACTCGTACTCACGAAAAAGGGCTTTCTCTTGTACCTTAAGACCGCTCCCTTACCGTCCTCCGAGATGGGGATTGACACAGCGAATTCGGTCTTGAAGAGGGGCTCGCTGTGGTAGGAAAACAGTCTGAGATTATACGGATGGTCGGGAAGCAGGAACAGTGTAAAGTCATATTCCTTTGCAGTTCCCGTCCTCCAGCCGGTCCTCTCCGTGTCGCTCAAGGAGGATGCAGAAAAATCCTCCTGCTTCAGTCCACCTGAAACAGCCAGCCTGAACTGGACGAACTTCGGATCATAACTGAAGCCATCTACGTACATGCCTATGGTTTCCTTTATAAAGGTATCGTTCCAGTTGTTCCCTTTGCCGTTCACCTTGTTGTCCGTGCTTTCATACGATGAGGTCAGTTTCAGGTCCGCCCCGTAATCGTAAATCTTCGGAAGAAATTCACTCCAGGCGGCCATTCCGGTTGACGGAACGCCCGCTACCATCATGGCCGCGAGGACAAGGAGCCCTAAAGACTTCATTACCCCCGCATAAATATTTCCGGTGCGGAATGGCTGCATGCCCCCGTCCTTTTCATCCGATAATCGCAGTCTCTCAATATGCACCATTTTTCATTTCAACATATACTTTTTGTCTGACATATGAGGGTTATGACAGGACGTACACTTCTGCTCCATATCCTTATGCACGGGATTCTTCTCGATATCCTTGCTGCTATGACAGTACAGGCAAAAACTGTCGGATGAGGACACAAGCATAAACCGGTTCGGCGAGCTGTGGGGGTCGTGGCATACAATACACCCTCCGGCCGCAAGCGGTCCGTGGATGTATTTTTTGTCCATCTTGAATACGTGACACTTGAAGCATAGCTCCCGGACAGGCAGAAGAAGCTGATTACTGAATGTGTTATGACAGCCGTAGCAGAAGCGAGCTGCATAAGGACCGTGCACCGACCCCGCGTGCTTGGGCGAGCTGTCGGCAGCGGCTGCGACCGCCGTATTCTTGACCTCCGCCTTTTCCTTCACGGGTTTGGGGACCCCGTCGAAAAAGAAACTCAACACCTTGTAGCTCTGCTCCCCCG